>CAZWOT010000389.1:0-1506 GCA_964635595.1 uncultured Desulfovibrio sp. | reverse complement strand
GCAGCATCAGATTAATGAAAATTGACGCAGTCCGTCAAGGGCACATGCGTTTTGGGGTGCAGATATTTTTTTGGGGGAATCGTACCTGCTCACGCTCAGGACAAAGAATGAAAGTGGGCAACGGGTGGGGGATTCCGAAGTCGATGCACTCGTAAGAAGAACCTACGACGTCGCCATGAGAAGGGGTCAAATCGGCAAAAAACAAGGTTCCGTATCTACACCCGCGGTCGAAGACGTGGTTGACGTGGTTGATGTGGTTGACGTGGTTGATGCCGCAGGTTTCGCCCGTTTCGAGGCTGCCGGTGATGAGGCCGTTCGTTCCAGCGTCGTTGGTGCAGTCGCTTTTTGCGTTTTCCTCGTTCATGTGTCCGTTTCTCATGTGGTCGATTGTCATATGTTTCCTCCGTCGGCGCCCCATGTCGTCCGAGCGTTTCCGGCGGCAATGCCTGCGGCATGCGAAAAGTCCTCATTGAGCTGAAATTGAGTAGAGGACATCGATTTTTGGCAGGCAAAGAATTTTGGTTGACCTTACCTCCAAAATGGGCATTGTCCTCAATCATGTTGCGCCTTTCGCAGCCGGTCAGGGTGATAAAATGGCGGTACATGGCGTTTGGTGAAAATGCCTGGTGATTGCAATTTTTTTGGAAACAACTATGATGACCTTGACAGCAAACCTGCCTTGCAGGTCAACAGTTAATCATCTGTGAGGTGCTGTCAACACTTTTTGTGAATGTTTTTCAACTTTTCTTTGTTGGGTGTCCAAATTTCGTGATAACCGAGGCTGCCGGGAGGTTCTCCATGAGCACGCTGGGAAGCCGTCTGCGCAAGGCGCGCGGCAGCAAGTCGCAATACATGTTCGCCAAGGAGGCGGGCGTCGCGCAAAACACCCTGAGCCGCTACGAGCTCGACAAGGGAAGGCCCGACGCCGACTTTCTCTCCTTCGTGTGCACGACCTGCAACGTTTCCCCCAACTGGCTTCTTCTGGGCGTGGAAGACGAGGGGCCCGGCGACGAAAGTCCCCGGACGCTTCCGGAGGAGACGGGTGCCGGCCTTGCGGCCGCCGCCGTGCGGGTCGTCGAGTCGGACGCCATTGCCGAGCGCGCCGAGAGGCGCGAGCTGGCTCTCGAGAACAGGCGCCTCTACAGGCAGGTGGAGCAGCTTTTGCGCGAAAACGCCTATCTGCGGGTGCGCCTGGCCGAGGCGGGCATTGTTCTGCCCATGGCCGAGCCTTCTCCCATGGCCGAGCCCTCTTCCGTGGCCGTTCCCTCTCCCGTGGCCGAGGGCGCCTTGGGGGAACAGGAGGCCGGACTGCCCGACAAAAAGCCCCGGATGAGGCAGGAAAGGCGGGTCGGGGCGCCAGGGCCCGGCAGGGCGGACGAAGGGCCCCGAAAGCACAGGGACAAAAAGGCCGCCGCCCCGGCGCCCGCCCGGTCCGAGGAGGAACAGGACAGCCTGTCCGACGCGAACTGACGGCCTTCCCTTCGATTCGTCCTTGCGATTCGTCCT
>CAZWOT010000388.1:0-1513 GCA_964635595.1 uncultured Desulfovibrio sp. | reverse complement strand
CGGGTCGACCGGGCCATGATGGACGACATCCTGGGCCCCAGGGTGGAAATCGCCGATCGCATGAAGGAGCTTGGCGCGGGGGTCTGGGACCCGGCACGGGTGGTCATTGTGAGCGACCACTACACGCCGCCGGCCAACGCCAAGCAGGCCGCCATCGTCAAGTTTACCGAGGAGTGGGCCCGGGCCAACGGCATCGACAACTACTACGCCTTCATGGGCCCCTGCCACCAGATAATGGCGGAACACGGCCACGTGCTCCCGGGCTTCGTGGTCATGGGCACTGACTCGCACACGGTCATGGGCGGCGCGCTCGGAGCCTTTGCCAGCGGCATCGGCTCCACGGAAATGGTCGGAATTCTCGTGACCGGCGAGATATGGCTGCGCGTGCCGGAAACCATACGCGTCATATGGGAGGGCAGCCTCCCGCCCTCCGTCATGGCCAAGGACGTCTCGCTCGCCACCATTGGCGACATGGGCCACGCAGGCGCGACCTACAAGGCCGTCGAGTACGCGGGCTCCACCATCTCGTCCCTGTGCATGGACGAACGCTTCTGCCTGAGCAACATGGCCGTGGAAATGGGCGCCAAGGCTGGTCTCATGGAAACCGACGAGGTGACGGAGACCTGGCTGGCAGCCCATGGCTTCGAGGGACCGCACGAGCGGATTTTCAGCGACGAGGACGCCGTCTTCAGCGAGACGAGACACCATGACGCGGGCTCCCTCGAGCCCATGGTGGCCTGTCCCCACGAGGTCGACAACGTGCATCCCGTGAGCGAGGTGGAAAACGTGCGCGTTGACCAGGTCTACATCGGCTCCTGCACGGGCGGGCGCCTCCAGGATCTCAAGGCCGCGGCCCGCGTCCTCAAGGGGCGCAGGGTCGCCAGGGGCTGTCGGCTCCTGGTCTCGCCCGCATCCAAGAGCATCTGGGAGGAGGCCTCCAGGGACGGCACCCTGCTTGCCCTCTCCGAAGCCGGAGCGACCATCCTCGCGCCCACCTGCGGCGTGTGTGTCGGCCTGCACTCGGGCGTGCTCGCGGACGGGCAGGTCTGCGTCTCCACGACCAACCGCAACTTCATCGGCCGCCTTGGCAGCAGACAGTCCCTGGCCTACCTGGCCTCGCCCCTGACGGCTGCGGCCACGGCCATTGCCGGAAAGCTGACCCATCCCGGCGAGTTTGTGTAGAGGAGCTGGTCATGGAAGAGACACGCAAGGGTCCGGCCTACGTTTTCGGCGACAACATCAACACCGACATCATTTCCCCGCCCCAGTACATGGAGCTTTCGGTGGAAGAGGCTTCGGCCTGGACCATGAGCGGAGCCGATCCCGACTTCGCGAAACGGGTCAGGGAGCGCCCCGGCACCATCGTGGTTGCCGGCAACAACTTCGGCTCCGGCTCGAGCCGCGAGCTCGCGCCGCTTTCCCTGAAGGCCCTGAACGTGGGCGCCATCGTGGCGAAGTTCTTCGCGCGCATCTTCTACCGCAATGCCATCAACCTGGGCATTCCCGTGGTCGA
>CAZWOT010000387.1:0-1522 GCA_964635595.1 uncultured Desulfovibrio sp. | reverse complement strand
AGCCTGCCGGAAATCCGCCAGACCATCCAGACGAGCATCGTGGACATGTCCAAGAACTGCGATGTCGCCTGCACCATCATCAACCGCGTCTCCCTCTCCCGTGCCGAGCTCGACAGCCTGCGCGCGGGCTTCGGGACAGGCGACCGTCCGGCGCTTATCTACGACATCCCCGAGGACCCCACCCTCGCTGCCCCCACGCTGGCCGACGTGGCCCGTTGCACGGATGCCGAATTCCTGACCGGCGACCAGAACACGGACACGCTCGTCTCCAATTTTGTCATCGCGGCCATGCACTGCGAGAACTTCCTGGACTACCTTGAGAAGGATCTGCTCGTGATCACCCCCGGCGATCGCTCGGACATCCTTCTGACCACCCTGGTCGCCAGACTCTCGCCTGCCAAGCCCAGCATCGCAGGCGTCCTTCTCACGGGCGGCATCAAGCCCTCCGACTCGGTCATGGAGCTCATACGCAGCATGGGCCCCATGTCCATGCCGATTCTGGTCACCCAGCATCACACCTACCGGGCCTCCCAGTACGTGCAGAATGTGCGCGGTGCCATCGACCCCAGCGACGTGCGCAAGATCAACACGGCTCTGGGCCTGTTCGAGCACTACGTGGACAGCCGCATGCTGGCCTCGCATCTGGCCGTGAAGTCGAGCCGCGTGACCCCGCTCATGTTCGAGTCGAACCTGCTTGAAACGGCACGCCTCAAAAAGCAGCGCATCGTGCTTTGCGAGGGCGAAGAGCAGCGCATCCTCGAGGCCACGGACATTCTTCTGCGCCGAAATGCAGCCGACATCATTCTGCTTGGCAACGAGAACAAGATTCGCTCCCAGGCCACAAAGCTCGGCCTCGACATTGCCGCGGCCACCATCATCGACCCCTCCACGGCGGACAATCTCGAGGACTACGCCAACACCTACTACGAATTCCGCAAGCACAAGGGCATGACCGTCGAGCGCGCCCGCGACGTGATGCTCGACGCCACCTACTACGGCACCATGATGGTGAAGAAGGGTGAGGCCGACGGCATGGTCTCGGGCTCCATCAACACCACGGCCCACACCATCCGCCCGGCCTTCGAGTTCATCAAGACGAAGCCCGGCTTCTCGGTGGTCTCCTCGGTCTTCCTCATGTGCCTCTCCGACCGCGTGCTCGTCTTCGGCGACTGCGCCGTGAACCCCAACCCCACGGCCGAGCAGCTGGCGGAAATCGCCATCACCTCGGCCCACACGGCCAAGGTCTTCGGCATCGAGCCGCGCGTGGCCATGCTCTCCTACTCCACCGGCACCTCCGGCAAGGGCGCGGACGTGGACGTGGTGGTGGAAGCCACCAAGCTCGCCAAGGAAAAGGCTCCCGATCTCATGATCGAGGGTCCCCTCCAGTACGACGCGGCCATCGACCCCGTGGTGGCAAAGACCAAGGCCCCCAACAGCGACGTCGCCGGCAAGGCCACGGTCTTCATATTCCCGGATCTCAACACCGGCAACAACACCTACAAGGCCGTGCAGCGCGCAGCGG
>CAZWOT010000386.1:0-1537 GCA_964635595.1 uncultured Desulfovibrio sp. | reverse complement strand
AGTAACCTCAATGACTTAAGTTGGATTTTTTAGCCGCAAACTGTCAAACTCGGGACCGCTTCGAAAAGAGCGTCATAAGCCGTTTTGCGGGCAAGCTTGTTTCACGTGAAACAATCTGGGCTTCATGTTGGCTCCACGAGCCGTCATGAAGCCCATTGGCCTGTTCTTCATCGATTGAAAACGACGAGGGCGCCTTCTCCCAGGTCGATGGGAAAAGGCGCCCATGAAATCGAAATGGCGCCCTGCGTTCGAGGCCTTCGCTAGACCTCGCGGGCCGTGAATTTGAATCCCTCGTACCAGAAAAGCCGTGCGTTCGGGTCCTTCCAGGAGCCGTCGGGGACGCCCGCCTTGCGGCAAAGGTTGCTCAGGTAGGCCGGCACGTCCCAATGCTGTTCCACCGGCACCTGGGGCAAAAAGACGCCCGTGCGTCCGGCGAACTGCAGGACAAGGCCGTGCTTGCCGATCTCGATCCTGTCCTCGCCCGGGCATGGGGAAAGCTTGTCGAGCACGGTGATTTCCACCGAGACGCCGGGCCATTCGGCCGCGGTGAGCGAGGGGAAGCGGTGATCGTTGAAGGCCGAGGCCTGCGCCATCTTCCAGGCGCTGGTCACGAGGGGCTCCATGCCCACGATGGTGCCTATGCAGCCGCGCAGGCGATGTCTGATGTTGAGGGTCACGAAGCAGCCGAGGCGCTGGCGCAGGTTCTCCGGGAACTCCTCCAGTTTCGGAGCGTGCACCTCCTTGCCCTCGAGGCGGTCGGAGATGACGTCGAGGACGACGCGCGAAAGAAGATCCTGCTCTTCCTTGCTGATGCTGAAGCCAACGGCCATGATGTCCTCCTTCCGATGAACAGGAACGCCGGTCGGATGGTTCCGGCCGGCGTTCCGCAAATCAGTTCAGGAATGTCGGTCCATGAATCAGTGTTTTTGCACGGCGGTCAGAAGGTCGTCCACCGCGTCGCGCTTCTCCCAGGTGAACTCGGGGAGCTCGCGGCCGAAATGGCCGTAGCACGAGGTCTTTCTGTAGATGGGACGCTTCAGGTCGAGCCGCCTGGTGATGAAGTACGGGCGCAGGTTGAATACCTCGCGCACGGCGTCCGTGAGCACGTTGTCCTCGTAGGGGCTCGTGTGCTGGGAGGTGACGAGGATGCTCACCGGGTCGGCCACGCCGATGCTGTAGGCTATCTGCACCTCGCACACCTTGGCAAGTCCCGCGGCAACGATGTTCTTGGCGATGTAGCGGGCCATGTAGGCGCCGGAACGGTCCACCTTGGAGGGGTCCTTGCCGGAGAAGGCGCCGCCGCCGTGGTGCCCGCTTCCGCCGTAGGTGTCCTGGATGATCTTGCGCCCGGTGAGTCCGCAGTCGCCCATGGGACCGCCCACCACGAAACGGCCGGTGGTGTTGATGAAGATTTCGCACTCTTTCTCGTCGAAGTAGCCCGAGGGCTCGAGCACGGGACGGATGACCTTGCTCTTCACGGCATCGATGATCTCGTCCTGGGTGGCGTGGGCCTCGTGCTGGGTGGAGACCACCACGT
>CAZWOT010000385.1:0-1558 GCA_964635595.1 uncultured Desulfovibrio sp. | reverse complement strand
CTTTGTTCATCAAACAGGATTTGTCCCTGGACGCCAGCTTCTTTGATCGTGCTCATGGTGTGGATTTGTCCTCCGCTCTTGCGGCAGGTCGCTGCTCGACTCCCTGTCTGTATTGCACCAAAGTTTTGCTTCCGGTTTGCCGCTCGAGCTCGTGTCCTGGTTGCTGTGGACGTTCAAGGGTGAGGGCGCAGACTTTCGGCAGGACAATCCATCTGGAGCTGGACTGCCGTTGTCGATGCCCACCCATACCTCGGCAGCCAGGGCAAACAGGTCGCCTCAAGGGCGACAATTTTACGCAAGGACAAGGACAGGGCAAGGAGCATGGCAAGTTGTCAACATCCTTGCATAAATCATGCTGGCCAAAGTCATGCTGCGTGTTTTTGCCCGGGATAATAAAAAAGACGTGAACGGTTGGAACATGATTCTCTGCATGGAGGAGAGGGGTGAGAACAGTACACCTCCTGTGAGACTTGAAGACGGACAATGCCTCCTGCCCGAGTAGGAGCAGGCCAAGCCCAAAGCCCTGCATAGAAAAAGCAATGGACCCGTCTGCCGCATCGAAGCGGCGGGCGGGTCCTGCGCTTCTTGGGGCAATGACCTTGGGGCAATGACGTGTCCGGGGCGCGGACAAGAGGTGCTGCCTAGAAGGGAACCTCGTCAATCCCTGTGGGTAGAATCCTGACGCCCGTCTGCATTTCCACCTCGAGATTGACCTTCTGGACGAAAAGCTCGTTCAGGAAGTCCTTGACCTCGAGGCGCCTGAGCGGGAGCCCGTCCTTGCGCTCCATGCAGAGATAGATGACGGGCCGGCACTCGCCCATGGCGAGCTCGAAGTAGTAGGTGTCGGCATGAAGCGCGCAGGCACTGACGACAACATTCTCCGGGAAGACCGTCTGGCTGATCTCCAGCTCGCAGGCCCGCATGCCGCCTTCGGGCCAGTCCAGGGGCAGGATGCGTCCATATCCCCTTTCCGGCCAGACCAGGTCGTCCATCCCGGAAGCGCTTCCATTGCGCCTGAAAAAACGCAAGCCCACTTCGCTTGACTGGCTGTCCGAGGGAGCGGGCTCTTCGACGGCCCTTTGCCGGTCCGGTTCCATCCCCATCCTGGTCGTTTTCGGGTTGGTCTTTTGCCGACCGGTCCGTGCCTGGCTCTTCTTGTTCCTGGGATTTTCTGCATTGCTGCTCATGATGTTTGTCTTCCTTGCCGTGGGCTTTTGAGGGGTGCGTGTCAGTGCGGGAGGTCCGCCGGATGCATGGGTGTGCTACCCTGTTTCCCTTCATGCCATTCGCGGGCTGAAACAGGGTGCTTGCAGTGCGACAACTTGTTGCCTGGCGGGAAAAGCGCGCTTGATGCGGCCCTGATGCAGCCTCGATGTCGTGCTCGATTGGGGGAGAAGGGGTGTCCGGGATGGCGGACAGGCTTCAAGGGCGGGGGACCTGCCGGTCCTCCGCCCTTGAAGAAGTTTTCTCTGGATGTTGTCCCGGGAAGTTGTCCCCGGGTCGCGTCGGCCTAGAAGAACTGGCCCATGCTGAACTCGAGACGGCCGGGTTCCATTTC
>CAZWOT010000384.1:0-1574 GCA_964635595.1 uncultured Desulfovibrio sp. | reverse complement strand
GGGGCGCAAGGATGCAGGATGCGCGCGACCTTGCCCGCAAGGGCGGGTGAGGCTATTCTCTGCCCCGGCGTGAAGCAGCCCGCGACGCTTGTTCCAACGGGCCCGCATACGGGCCGAAAGGCCTGCCGGACACCGGCACCCGGGACTCTCGCGCAAAGGAAAACTGGAGGAACGATGGCAAGCCCCGAGAACGACACGGCCAAAGGCAAGCCCGCCGACAACAGGGGCGCCGAAAGCGGCGCCGGCAGGGACGGCAGAAAGGAGGCCAAGGCGCGCCTTGGCCGGGCCTGGTACGAGGAGCGCAACCGCGAGATCGTGGTCTACTATCTCATCGCGGTCTGCTTTCTCGAGCTCATCGTGGGGGCCATCGCCTTTTTCTACGGAGTCATCCACGCCGAGCCCATCGTGGAGGGCGGGCCGAAGATGGCGCGCTTTCCCTGGATTGGCTGGCTTGTGGCGGCCGTGCTCTCGCCCGTGGGCCTTCTGCTCCTCCTGCACCTCTCGGGCCAGTTCTTCTCCCGCGCCCTGAACGGGGGCGAGGCGGCGCCTTCATGCGCGCCGGGAGCCGAGGCCGAGGTGCCAAGGCGCGTGCAGCGCTTCTACGCCATTGTCCGCCACGCGCCCACCATCGTCATCCTGCTCGGGCTCATCGCCCTTGGCTGCGCCGTGCTCTTCGTGGACAGCGCCATGCAGATGGCCATGGCCGTGGGCGCGGCCCTGAAGCCCTACATCATCCACATCATCCTCGGCGTGGTGGCCTTCTTCGTCATCGGCTACATCGCGCGCCTTGTCTTTCTCGCGCGGCACAGGCGGGTGGAACAGGAATACGCCTACCGCATGAAGGTGCTCGAGACCACCGGCATCGTCATCATGGACCGCGACTGCGTGCCCCTGCACTACGAGGACGGCGAGCTCAAGCTCCTGGCCCGGAACGAGGACGGCCAGCTGAAGGCCCTGCCGGGCAAGGGCGACGGCGAGGATGCCGCTGCGTCCGCCAGCGGGGCCGGCCCCGCTCACTCCGGGGCATCGTCCGCCGCCGAAAGTGCCGATTCCGCCACGGGAGGAACGGACGACGTGGAAGACGCGCAGATAGTGGAAAAATAGCGCGGGAACGTTGTCTCCTGCGCTGCCAGGGGACGCATGAGGCTTTCCCGTGCCCGAAGGGCTTTGCGCGTTGGGGACCCGTTTGGCGCGCTTTTTGGGGCATGCCCTTCCCGCCGGTTTGCAGGCTGCTTGCCGAAGGGGCGCGCGTTTGTTCCCCCCATGCGCGGCGAAAGGCCGCTCGGGACGCTCCTTGAGCCGGGCAAAGGAAGAGGGGGCGCCCACGCGTTCCGATGCGCGTGCACGCCCCCCATGGTCAAGGAGTTTCTTGGCTTTTGGGAACCGGGCTGCTGCCTGCGGGGATCATTCCTCGAGGATGCAGATTTCCGTGTGGCGGATGCCTATGAGGGTGCGGACGGCCACCGTGGCCACGATGAGGATGGTCAGGATGGCCCCGATGATGCCGACGCATTCGTAGAAGTGCGAATGCTCCATGTGGTAGAGCTCGAGCGCGCACAGGGAGAAGGCGGCCA
>CAZWOT010000383.1:0-1582 GCA_964635595.1 uncultured Desulfovibrio sp. | reverse complement strand
ATGCATCGTCGTCGAGAGAATCGAGAAAGTCGAGTTCGAAAGAATCGGCATCTGAAGCATCATCGCCTGATGACCTGAGGGGCAGAGTTCCCGGGCAGTCCACCCCGAGCTTGAAGCCCAGGTTGTGCCACAGAAGCGCAAGGTTCAGGCCCGGGGCGGCAATTCTCTCGCCGACGGAGGCCATGAAGTCGTGGAGATCCTCCTTCCTGCCGTGAAGCCCCTGGGAAACAAGGTCGAGAGTCGCCTGCACGACCGGCTTCGGGAATTGCTCCTCGGCCATCTTGAAGAGGATGGGCAAAAGGCAGAGGAAGGGAATGTCGTTGAGCTGCACGGCCTTCGTGTATTCGGAAAGGAGCATCTGCATCGGCACGCTCCTGTCCATGTCGAGGAGTGGCGCCCCCTCTTCTTCCTGGGCAAGGACCGCGAGCAGTCCCGTGACGCAGGTCGTGGCCCTTGCGAGATTTGTGGCCGGCCCCATGGACTCGCACAGTGTTCCCAGGTCGAGCAGGACATAGGTGCGAAAGCCCTTCACGTACAGGAGCTTCCTGAAGAAGATGTTGGCAAGGATGCAGGCCTCGTTCCCGCGGGATGCGCTCGATTGGATCAACGAGAGCAGACGCTCGCGCCATTCGAGAACGTCCGGGCTGTCCTTCTGCCCCAGGTTGAGCAGATAGGCGAAGATGGCGGCATTGCCCTCGTAGGTGGCCGCGAGCTTGCGCGAGCGGGCCTCGAGGTCGAAGTCCGCCTTGTCCGTGGGCAGAAGGTTCAAGCGCAGCATCATGGAAAGGCCGGTCAGCGGAACCGTGCCGAACAGGCTGCCCCCGCCGACGCTCCCTAACTCGTCAAGCCATTGCCTGCAGCCGCCATGCTCGTCCGGATCAGTGCTGCCTGAACAAGAGGGACAAGGCAGGTCCTGTTTTGCGTCCTCCGCATGGCGGGCGTGCATGGTCATGGCGGCGAGAAAGTCCGCGCAGGCGGCCTCGCAGGACGGGGAGAAATTCTGCCGGCAGGCGTCGCGAAGATACGGCCAGGCAAGCTTCGGGTTGCCGTCCGTGTAGTGCCGCACGCCAAGCATGGCCCTGGCCGGCGCAAAATCGTGTTCCCGAACCAGACATTCGAGAATCTCCAGAGCCCTTTGCTCGTTGCGTGTCCGGACCTTGGGGTCGGTTTCCGGATCCTGGGACAGCAGAACATGGGCATGGGTCAGAAGGCCCCATGGGCCGCATGCCTGGGCGTCCTTTTCGAGAAGGGCGCGGGCCTCGGCCATGCTCTCGCAATACTCCTGGTCCGGGTCCCAGAAGTGGAGAAGGCAGGCAAGCCGCTGGGCCCTGATCAGCATGGCCCAGGGCTCGCCCTTTTGTGCCCGGGCAAGGATTTCCCTGCGCGCCCAGGTGTTCTCCGGCCGCACGTTGACCGAGTGGGAGAGGGCGAGCATGCGCAGGGCGTCCACGTGTCCTTTCTGGGCAAGCTTTTTCAGCCCCTTGCGGATTTTGGAGGCGAAACTCTCGTCCACAAGATCCCATCTGGCGATGCACTGCCCGGCCACGAGCAGGAAATCTTCCGAGGGTTTTTTGAGACAGTC
>CAZWOT010000382.1:0-1591 GCA_964635595.1 uncultured Desulfovibrio sp. | reverse complement strand
GGTCGTACTTGACCTCGTTCCAGAGCTCGCGGGAGAGCACGTAGGCAAAGGACTTTCCGTCCGGCCCGTGGCACGGGCAGATGTGCGCGGGCAGATCCTTCGCCGGATCGAGCAGGGGCAGCGCCCCCTGCAGGACGTTGGCGCACCGCTGGCCCAGTTCCGCGGAGATGAAGAAGCACTCCTTGCCGGATCGGCCATCGTTCATGTGCACGATGTGGGTTTCCAGATCGAACATGGGTTTCCTCCCTCACCACTCGCCCGTCACGAGCAACCAGACATCCCCAGGAGACATTCAGTGAAACGACAAGGACTCGGACGCGGCCTCGACATACTCCTGCCCACGGAAGACGTCCCGGGCCAGGACGTCGAAGCCGCCGAGCAGATTCTCATGGTTTCCACCGACGCCCTCGTGCCGAACCAGGCCCAGCCGCGCAAAACCATGCGCGAGGAGGGGCTGGAGGAGCTCGCCAGCTCCATCAGAAACCAGGGTGTCGTGCAGCCGCTGCTCGTGCGCGGAACGAAGACTCCCGGCAAATACCAGATCGTCGCGGGCGAACGGCGCTGGAGAGCCGCTGTCATGGCCGGCGTTGCCGAGGTGCCCGTGTACGTTCGGGACTTGAGCGACGAGGACGTGATGCTCGCGGCCCTCGTGGAGAACGTGCAGCGCGAGGACCTGAACCCGGCCGAAGAGGCCATGGCCCTGCAGGAGCTGAAGTCCAGGCTGAACCTGAGCCAGGAGGAGCTTGCCTCCCGTCTCGGGAAAAGCCGCTCCCAGATTGCCAATTCTCTGCGCCTTCTGCAACTGCCGAAGAGCGCTCTGGAGGCCCTCGCGGCCGGCGACATCACGGCGGGCCACGGCCGCTGCCTCCTCCCCATGGTCGAGGACAAGAAGCTGGTGAAGGACTTTCTTGCCTGGATGAAGGAAACGGGGCCTTCCGTGCGCGAGTGCGAGGACGTGGTGGAAAGCTGGAGGGAAGGCGGCGCTCTCCCCTGGCAGCAGAAAAATCCCGACAACAATGACGCGTCCAAGGACGCGTCCAGGGACGCGCCGAAGGTCATGCTGCCGCGGCGCATGCCCAAGAGCCCGGTCTTCAAGCAGCTGGAAAAGGAGCTCGCGGGCATGCTCAACTGCAAGGCCCGCATCACCGGCAACGAGACCAAGGGCCGGGTGAGCTTCCTCTACAAGAGCCCGGACGAGCTCAAGGCCATTCTCGCGAGTCTCGGTCTCGGTCTCGGCAGCGGCAGCGCGTAGGCGCCGCTCACGACCTTTCCCGTTCGACCCCGGGGGCATTGCCCTCGGGGTCTTTTCCTTCGTCCAAAACCCGCCCGCCTGCAAGACGTCCGCTCTCGAGGCGCAGGGTGCGGAAATCCGAGGCCCGAAGACCATGGCGGGCAAGACGCAGGGCCGTCACGATGCTTTCCCGCTCGTCGTCCAGCTCGAGTCCGGCCGTACCGGTTTCGAGCCTGCCGAACTCGTCCCTTCCGACGCCTTCCCTGCCGACGCATTGCCTGGCAAGGCCGTCTCCCGCAAAGCCGCCTGTTCCGGCTTTTTTTTCGGGCCCTTGTCGGGCCCTCCTTTCCAGGCCCCTTA
>CAZWOT010000381.1:0-1630 GCA_964635595.1 uncultured Desulfovibrio sp. | reverse complement strand
CATAAAAAGAAGTTTATTGCAAGGTTTTTGCGGGCTTTCCGATTTCAGGATTCGGGTGGTCGTTCCATCGGAAGACAAGGGCACTCTTCTCATCAACCCTGTCATCCTGCATCTGCCTTTTGGTCAATGCAGGCAAAATCTGCTTTTGTTGCCTGGCGGTATGGCGGCTTTGCAAGGACTCGTCTCGCTGACTGGAAAGAAGGCAGCGTGCGCGCGTGAGCGAATACTATCCCACGCAAGATCACGTGTTCCCTACGCGCGGTTCCTCGGAGAGGGGAGCCCCCTCTACGAAGCATCCCACATACGCATCAGCTGCTTTCTGTCCCCGGCCCAGAGGCGTACGTCGAGTGTGCATAGACAGCAGGGAGTCTGTCACTCCTGACTACGTCTCCTGAGCTATCACACTTGGCCTGCGCACCTGGTTTGCAAGTAGTGCTGGATGGAAGTCATAAGGAGAAGCCATCTTGCCTGCCAACATTCTCACCACCGAACAGTTTGCGGAATTGCGACAAAATTTTGGCTATTATGTCGGACAAGACAAGATTCTTGGTTGATTTCCTTCAGGATCCCACGGATGCCAGCCGTTACCGCGCCTTTCCTTCCCAGAGGGGAGGAGAGGCGCGGACCCGCAGGGCCAAGTTGGACTTGACCACCGCCTGTGATAGTCCTCGCCGCACGCCAACCTCATGAATTACACAGGAGCACGCCAGTGGCCCGAACCAGACAGACCAAGAAGAACCAGAAGCCCCTCCCGTACGTCGACGACGCACTGATACTCCAGTGCATACAGAGGGCCCTTGATAGCCAGCAGACAGGCATCACCCTCCCCACGAACGTCAAGGACCTGGAGGGCGCGACCATGCTGACGCAGGCCGCCTACGCCCTTCAGGCCAAAGACGGCTCCATCCTGACCAACCTCGGCGCGGCCGTGTGCAAGAGGGCACTCGAGATGCTCATGGAGAGCGAGCTGACCGCGCACCTGGGCTACGGCAAATACAAGCGCCTTGCCACCCAGTCGGAAGTGTCGGATGGACAGGCCGATACCACCCCTGAAATCGCCTCTGAATGCCCTTCTGAGCCCCTTGAAAGGGAGGGGACGGGGCAACCCAGGCGCAACTATCGAAACGGCTCTTATACGCGGCAAGTGCGCACCTCCACTGGCACCATCGACATCCAATGCCCCAGGGACCGCAACGGCACGTTCGACTCCCTGGTTCTCCCCAAGGGGGTGAAGGATGTGACCGGCATGCAGGAGAAGATCCTGCTCCTCGTCGCCCGGGGCAACGATCTGCGCACCGTGGCCCAGATCATCAAGGACATCATGGGCGTGGATGTCTCCCACGAGTACATCCGCATGACGATTGAAAACTTCAGAGAGACCCTCGATGCCTGGCAGAATCGCCAGCTCAAGCCCTTCTACCCGTTCCTCTTCATCGACTGCATCTACGTCCCCTTCCGCGACGACAAGCACACGTTCAGGAACAACAAGCGCCCGGTGTACGTCGTGCTCGGCATCGACCCGGAAGGGCGCAAGGAGCTTATCCACATCGAAATGAGGGGCGCCAGCGAATCCAAGCAGGACTGGGTCAACATCTTCGACAGCCTCCGCGCAAGGGGACTCGAGGAGGTG
>CAZWOT010000380.1:0-1641 GCA_964635595.1 uncultured Desulfovibrio sp. | reverse complement strand
TCGAGTCCTTCCACGACATCGACCGCCTCAACCAGCTGAGCCTCGTCAAGTACTAGGCATGCGGCCCAAACACCTGTCGGCGGCGGCCCTCGCGGCGCTGCTCCTTGCGCTCGCCCCCGTGCCCGTGGATGTGCCAGGGCAAGCGCCTCCTTCCCCGTGCCTTTTGGGCCCCAAGGCCGCCCTTGCGGCCGGCCAAAGCGTCTACGACGGCCAGGGCGACATGACCGAGGAGGAGCTCCTTCGCTTCACGAGGCACTTGCCCGAGTTTCGCGCCTACATGAGCACGTCGGGCGAGACCGCCCATCCCACGATCAGGAACGGCAGGCCCGACTTCACCTGGTCCGAGGGGGCGGCCCAATGGGCCCGCGGGCGCGGCTGGGAACCGGCCCGCTTCTTCGTGGTCATGGGCCGCACCGCCGCGGCCATCGTCCTCATCGCCGAGGGCGAGGCCGTGCGCAAGAAATACAGGGACATGCCCGAGGTCTCCGAGCAGGACCGCAGGCTCGTCACCAAGCACCTGGGCGAGGTTCTGAAGGCCGGGGCCGATCCGGGAAACCGCCAGCCGAACTAGATACATGCAATGAAAAGCTTGCCCGTCCGGGGGACGACCCCGGGCGGGCAAGCTTTTTGTCCCCCGAAACCGCGCCACAATGCGGCCCGGGAGCGCAGACGGCATCAGAGCCGGATGCAGCAGCAAGCAGCCGAAAGCAGGCAGGTTTGAAGCTGGGCTCTTGCATGGCCGAACGGGCGGCCGCGGGCTTGACAGACCCTGCAGCATCCGGCCGGCGGCTCAGAAGAGCGCCCGCCCCAGGCACAACACGCCGGCAAGCACGATGACGGCCTCGACCACGCGGCGAAACACGTCGAGGCGAATTCTTTTGACAATGGGCATGGCCAGGGCGAGACCGGCCAGGGAAAAGGGCATGCAGACAAGGGCGAGCTTGAGCACGTCCGGCGTGTAGAGGCCGGCCGAGGCCTGCACGGTGCAGGTCAGCACGAGCCTGAGCGCGAAGTACACGCTCGTGGTCCCGAGGAAGACCATCGGGCTCCAGCCCGCCTGCAGGCCGTAGAGGGCGACCACCGGGCCGTCGATGTTGACGCTGGTGCCGAGCGCGCCTCCCGCAAAGCCCACGACAAGGCTTGCGGCAGCGCTTTCCTTCAGAAAGGCGGCCTTCCTGAAGAGGGCCATGCCCACGGTGCAGAACACGAGCATGACGCCCACGACCACTTCCAGGGTCGTGGATGAGGCATGGGCGAGGACGAAGAGTCCGGCCCAGGAGCCCGGCAGTGCGCCCGCAAAGAGCAGCAGGGCCGTTTTCCAGCGGCATTGCCGCCCGTAGCGCAGGGCCATGGCGGTTCCCAGGCCGAGGGCGGTCAGACAGGAGACCAGAACCACCTTCTGGACCGGCATGACCAGGATCTGCATGGCCGTGGCGATGGCGGCTGCGCCGATGCCGCACAGGCCGCCGACAAAGGAGGCAACAAACCAGGCTGCGGCGGAGACGAGAAGTTCTGCACTCATGACCCTGTCCTGTGGCCCCGGGTCTCGGGACCGCCCTGCCGGGGCCCTGCAGTGCATATCGGGCGGGAGGAAAGCGTATCCCCTTGCAGCGGAAAAAGAAACCGGAAAGTGGACAGGTT
>CAZWOT010000379.1:0-1646 GCA_964635595.1 uncultured Desulfovibrio sp. | reverse complement strand
GGAATTCCGCCACAATTCTGCCATATTCCACTTGAGGGTCTGGGACGGTTAGTCACGCTTCGCGTGCTCGGGGGCGCTACCCCCGTACCCTCGCCGCCGAGAAGCTTTCGCGGCATATCCTTCCCCGGCTGCCTGGCAAGGACAGGCAGCCGGGTTGCGGTATTCCACGATCTCCTTGACACGAGAACGGCAACCCGTGAGCCTTGACCCTCCTGATCCCCCATAAAAAGTGCAAGACCCAAACAAATCCCGACAGCTGGAAGGAAGCTGTCGGGATTCGTGTTTTTGACGTTTTCGGCCCGGGCGGATTACCCGGGGCAAGATGTCATCTGGACTTGCGTACTGCCATCTGCTCCGCTTCCCGCAACTTTTTCCACACCCCGTAGCGGCGTATGAGAAAGTCCGCCTGGCGCGGCGTGAGCTTTCTGTAGTCGAAATTGTCGAGGATGGTCTTGCGTGCGGCCTGGCCCACCCTGGACACAAGCTCGGCGTCGTCCAGAAGAGCGACAAGCTTGTCCACGAACTCGGAGTCTCTGGGTTCGTCCACCAAGAAGACGTTGTAGCGGTCCTTGAGATAGGGCGAGGGCACGCAGCCCGGCAAGAGCACGGGAGGAGTCGCGCAGCTCATGGTCTCGAGCAGGGACGAGGGCGCGATATGGAAGAGCCCCGTGAACACCACGAGAGAGGAACGCGAGAGGAGGCTGCGGTAGTTGCCAAGGGAAATGACGCCAAGGACGTTCACGCGCTTCGAGCTCTCGATGAGATCGCCAAGCTCCAGCTGCATGCGCTGCATGGTGGCCGTGCAGTCGCACATGAGAATGACGTGGACGCGCTTGCGCCTTTGCAGGAGCAGCCGCACCCGTGCGGGAGTGCTTCCGGTCTCCTCGCGGTTGACCGAGAAGAGCACCATCTCGTCGCCGTCGTTGATGTTCAGGCCCTTGTAGAATTCCGTGTCGTAGCCGATTTCGGCCTTCTCTGGCGCGAACCACTCCGCGTTGACGGCATAGGGAAGATCGACGGCGCGGGCTAGGCTCTTGCCGAGAAAACTCCTGTTGCCTGCTGTGAGCGAAACAAAAAGGTCGCTGCTCAGGGCCTGCTTGCACTGGACGAAAGAGCGCACGAGCGCCGGGTCCGAAGCCTGCATGGAGCTCAGGGAAATCGGGACCTCTTCGGACCAGCACACCTTGAAGGCGTTCGGGAAGGCGCGCTCCCAGAAATAGGCGTAGCCGCCATGAAAGGTCGCAAGCACGATGTCCGGCGTGCATCCGGCCTTGCGCAGTTGCTCGAAGGAGGAAAGCGCCTGCTTGCCCGCAGCGATGAGATGCTCCAGCTCTTGGTTCGGTTTGCTCTTCCCGTAATTGCTGGACAATCGAATCTGGTGGACGTTGGGCAGGGAATAGTTGAGACGACGATAGCTCGACATGAAGAAGATGTCGTGCTTGTTGGAGTCGTGCAGGGTGGTGAGCAACGGGCCGAAAATGCCAGGATACGTATAGTTGATGAACAGAATGCGCATGAAGTACCTCACAGCTGTCCCACACCCGGACAAGGCGGCATGGGGCCTGGCCGCTGTTCGGCCGTCATCCCTTGCCTCAGGACCGTGTGAGGGTTGAACGCTCCTTATAAGCTGACAACATAGATAAAAA
>CAZWOT010000378.1:0-1671 GCA_964635595.1 uncultured Desulfovibrio sp. | reverse complement strand
GCAGCAAGGAGCAAAAAAGCCTTTTTTTCGCGGGACGGTAGCGCTCGTTTGCGCCTCCCGAATCAGACGAGCTCAAGGGCGCAAGGGCCGGGCACGACGTCCAAAGGTCCGTGGCGCCTCGAATTTGAGGGAGAACCCAATGTCCGACATCCTTTCGCAGAACAAGGTCCTCAAAGCCCTCCTCGACAAGCATCTCGACGAGCTCTGCGCCCGCGAGCAGCTTTCGGCCGAGAACATATGCGAGGGCATGGCGGCCGGCACCATGGTGCTGCTCGGCAACCCGGCCCACAAGAAGCTGCGCCCCATCCTCGTGGGGCAGCCCGCCTCCATCAAGGTCAACGCCAACATCGGCACCTCGCCCCTGTGCAGCAACGACGACGAGGAGCGTGAAAAGCTGCACGTGGCCGAGGAGGCCGGCGCCGACACGGTCATGGATCTGTCCACGGCCGGCGACCTCGACGCCATCCGCGTGCACATGCTGGAGGACACGCACATGCCGCTCGGCACCGTGCCCCTCTATGCCGTGGGCCAGAAGATTCTGGACGGAGGCAGGGAAATCGCCTCCATGGATCCGGACGAACTCTTTGCCGAAATCGAGAAGCAGGCACGCCAGGGCGTGGACTTCATGACCCTGCACTGCGGCATCTCCTACCGCGGCGCGCGCCTTGGCGCGGAAAAAAGCCGCGTGCTCGGCATCGTCTCCCGCGGCGGCGCCATGCTGGCCCGCTGGATGATGGAAAACAAGCGCGAGAACCCGCTCATCGAGCAGTTCGACCGCCTGCTCGAGATTTCCATCGAGCACAACATAACCCTCTCCCTGGGCGACGCCCTGCGCCCCGGCGCCGGGTGCGATGCGGGCGACATTCCCCAGTTCGAGGAGGTCCTGAACCTCGGCCTCCTGCAGAAGCGCGCCCTCGAGGCCGGCGTCCAATGCATGATCGAGGGCCCGGGACACGTTCCCATGAGCCAGGTGCACACCAACATCGAGGCCATCAAGAAGCTCACCAACTACGCCCCCCTCTACGTGCTTGGACCGCTGGTCATCGACTCCTCCCCGGGCTACGACCACATTTCCGGCGCCATCGGCGGGGCCATCGGCGTGACCGCCGGCGTGGACTTCCTCTGCTATCTCACGCCCGCCGAGCATCTGACGCTGCCCAACCGCGACGACGTGAAGGCCGGCGTCATGGCCTCGCGCATCGCCGCCCACGCGGGCGAGGTGGCCCTCGGCACCCCCAGAGCCCTGGCCCGGGAAGCCGCCATGAACAGGGCCCGCCGCGACCTCGACTGGGAGGGCATGAAGAAGGCGGCTCTCGATCCGGCCATGGTCACCCTGCGGCGCGGCATCCACAAGGACGAGGAAGTCTGCGCCATGTGCGGCAAGTTCTGCTCGGTCAAGATGCTCCACGACACCAGGATGGTGTAGGCCAAGCATACAGCCCATATCCGGCCAGATTGCGGTTTTGCAAGGGCGTTTGTCCCCGAAATGGGCAGGCGCCCTTTTTTCGTGCCCGACACCTGTTTCGGGAGCCTTTTTTCGGGAGCCTTTTGATGAACTGCCACCTGTTTCCAGGTTTCAGGCAGCGAGGCAATCCTGCAACATGAGTTCCTTACATAATCGCAGGAATGGCTCTCGATTTTCGTCAGTTTCGACGCGACGCGCCAAACCTT
>CAZWOT010000377.1:0-1676 GCA_964635595.1 uncultured Desulfovibrio sp. | reverse complement strand
CCACGCCCATGGGGCATTTGGGCAGGCACTCGCCGCACCCGCAACAGGACGAGGCAGGATATCCGCGCTGGATGGGGGACATGGAGACGGTGTAGTCGGCGATGGCGCGCCTCTTGTCCATGTGAGCGATGTAGTTGTTCCACACATAGGAGAGGATGTAGCCGATGGCCACGTTTTTGGGACAGGGGATGCACTGGTAGCAGCCAACGCAGTTCACGTGGCCGTCGATGCCCCTGAAGGCCCGAATGGCCGCGCCCAACGCCTTTCGCTCCTCCGGGGAAAGCATGCCCGGAGCCGCCCTGGCTGCATAGGAGAGGTTTTCCTCCACATCCGAGACGCTGTTCATGCCGCTCACGGCCACGCTTATCTCGGGGATGTCCCAGAGGTAGTCCAGCGCCCACTCGGCGTCGTTCTTCTCGATGCCGGAGGCCGCAAGCGCGTCCTTCATGACAGCCGGAAGCCGACCCAGAACGCCTGTGCGCACGGGCTTCATGATGGAGACGCCCATGCCCTTCGAGGCCGCGTACTTGGGGCCCAAGATGCCGGTCTCGTACTCCATGTCGAGGTAATTGTGCTGCAGGAGGCAGAAGTCCCACGGGCCCGAGTCCACCACGGTCTTGAAGAGCTGCAGGCGATCGTGGAAGCTGAAGCCCATGAAGCGTATCTTGCCGTCGGCCTTCAGTTTCTCCATCTTCTCCATGAGCTTCCAGGGAAGCACGTACTCCTTCCAGGAGCGGTGCATGATCATATGTATGTGGTAGAAGTCGATGACGTCGGTGTTGAGGGCCTTTCTCGACTCGTCGAAGAACTTCTCGAAGTCCGAGGGCGAGGTCATGTTCCACCAGGGCAACTTGGAGGTGAGGTACACCCTGTCGCGCAGGCCGTTCGCGAGCGCCTTGCCCACGGCCTGTTCCGACTGGCCGCCCAGGTAGCCCCTGGCCGAGTCGATGTAGTTGACGCCGCCTTCCACCGCCCGTCTCACAATGTCGGTGGAGAGCCCGAAGTCCACCTTGCCGTCAGTGCCGGTTTTCAGGCGGAGCATGCCGAAGCCGAGCGCCGAGACCATGACCCCGGTGTTGCCCATGGATCGGTAGCGCATGGCGGGATTGTAGTTGAGAATCCCCAGGGCCGACTGGTCGGGCAGATCCGCGGGCCATTTCCCATCGACGGCCTTGGCGGCTGCGGGCATGAGTGGAGTTGCGGCCGTGGCGAGAAGCGAGGCTTTCAGAAAGCGACGTCGTTCCATGGTGTTCCTCCGAAATGTGCACTTGAAAGTGGCGTCGGGCGGCTTGATGGCTCTTGCAGGTCGAGATTTCGCACCCTGTCGGGGCTCCCCCGAAAAAAGAGAACAAGGAGATGTTCCGGCCTTCTATCTAGCAAAGATGTTACGGGCACGAAATCATCAGGTCTCCAAAATTCTTGCCCAAAAGGCGCATGGGCCGTCACCGGAGGCTCGGCGACCTCAACTTGCCTGAGGCCACCTGAGGGTGCACTTGAAGGTACCCCGCCTGCAGCCGTCTCCCTCCCTGGGGGCCCCTAGGGAGGCGGAGGGGGAGGGAGTGGTCCCCGCTCATCACCCAGTCGTCGAATCCGTCAACCCCACATAGAAATCACAAGAACCTCTTTTTTTGGGCCTGGACGTCTTGCCCTGCTCCTGGCCGTCCAGTTCTTGCGTC
>CAZWOT010000376.1:0-1678 GCA_964635595.1 uncultured Desulfovibrio sp. | reverse complement strand
CCCAGTCCATCTACGCCTTCCGCGGGGCCACGGTGCGCAACATCCTCGATTTCCCGAAGCTCTTCCCGGGAACCAGGGTCGTGCCCCTGGAGGAGAACTACCGCTCGACACAGCCCGTGCTCGACGTGGCCAACAGGGTCTTGAGCTACGCCAACGAGGGCTACGAAAAGCACCTGCGGGCCGTGCGAAAGGATCGGGGCGAAAAGCCGAAGATCGTGTGCTGCGCCTCGGACGGCGAGCAGGCCCGCGGCGTTGCCCAACGCATCGCCAGCTGCCTCGAGAGCACGGAGCCAAGCGAAATCGCCGTGCTCTTCCGCTCGGGCTACCAGTCCTACCAGCTCGAGGCCGAGCTCACCAGGCTGCACATTGCCTACCGCAAGTTCGGCGGCATGCGCTTCCAGGAAGCGGCCCACGTGAAGGACCTGATGGCGTACCTGAACCTCATCGTGAATCCGGCCGACTTCCTCTCCTTCTGCCGTCTTGCCGTCATGCACGACAAGCTGGGCCCGAAGACCGCGGAAAAGATCTTCAAGAACCGCGAGGACGAGAAGTTCATCGCCACCCAGAGAAAGAAGTTTCCCGGCTTTTTCAAGGAGCTCGACTTCCTGGAGGAGCAGCGCTACCAGAAGCGTCCCACCGAGGACATCGTGGCCGACGTCATGGACCTCTACGAGCCGCATCTGCAGGAACTGCACCCCGAGGATTATCCCGGGCGCTGGATGGGCCTGCAGGAGCTGCAGGCCATGGCCTCGCGGGCCGAGGAGCTCGATCTCTTCATAGGCGACGTGCTTCTCGACAACGCCGACAAGGAGGAGATGGACGAGGAGTGCGTGACGCTCTCGACCATCCACTCCGCCAAGGGCCTCGAGTGGAAGCACGTGTTCGTGACCGATCTCGTCGAGGGGCGCATGCCCTCGAAGTTTGCGGAATCGCGGCCGGACGTGCTCGAGGAGGAGCGCAGGCTCATGTATGTCGCCTGCACCCGCGCGAAGGACAGCCTGGAGCTGTGCTGGTATTCGCGCTCGGATGCGGCAAGAGCCCACGGCGGCGACTACTACTGCGACAGGAGCACCTTTCTCGACGAGCTCTACGCGGAAGACGCGGAGGAGTGCGCCATGGGGTCCACGGGACGCCTGCGCCTCAAGTCCGCCCGGCCCTCGTCGAGGCCCCAGGGGCTTTCGCCCTCCGTGCTCTCGGCCCTTGGCGAGCGCGAGGACCTGCCCCTCGACCTTGCCGCGGGGGTGGGAACGAGGAAAAAGGCCCGCTTCCTCGAGGCCGAAGACGTGCCGGACGAGGTGTACGACGAGGACGAATGCGACGTCGATGCCGGGGACGATGCCGAACTGGATCTCGACTCTGGCCTCGATTCGCAGGGCGAGGACCGCGAGGTGCCCTCGCAGCCTGGCGGCAGGGGCTGGAAAAGCCTTGCGTCCATGACGAGGGACGAAGAGGACCCGTCCCCGCCGCGTGAAAGGAGCGAAGGGCGCCTTGTGTCCGCGGACATGGCGATGGCCGACATCCGTGCAGGTCGCGTGACGCTCTGCCAGCACCGGATTTTCGGTGAGGGGCGCATACTTGGCGTGGATGCCCAGGATCGTATTTCGGTGAACTTCGGCATGCACGGCACGAAGAAGATCATGCCCTCCTACATTTTCGTGAAGGTCTAGACAGCGGAACA
>CAZWOT010000375.1:0-1713 GCA_964635595.1 uncultured Desulfovibrio sp. | reverse complement strand
TGGCCGACCAGTGGGGCGTCAAGGTGAGCGTGGTCGAGATGATGGATCAGGTGCTTCCGGGCGTGCTCTCCAGGACCCTGAGCCTCATGGCGGCCCACGACCTCACCACCAACGGCATCGACGTCTTCACGGGAGAGAAGGTCCTGCGCATGGAAGGCGCCGACGGCAAGGTGCAGAAGGTCGTCACCAGCAAGCGCACCATCGAGGCGGATCTTGTCATCTACTCCACGGGCTTTCTGCCGAACTCCGAGCTCGCCAGGGACTGCGGCCTCGAGGTCACGAGCCGCGGCGCCATCCTGGTGAACGAGCGCATGCAGACCTCCGACCTCGACATCTACGCCGGCGGCGACTGCTGCTCCATCAAGAACCTCATCACCGGCCGCGAGGGCTATCTGCCCCTCGGCAGCATGGCCAACCGCCAGGGCCGCGTCATCGGCACCAACCTGGCCGGCGGCCATGCGACCTTCCCGGGCTATGTGGGCACCTGGGCCGTCAAGCTCTTCACCAGATCCTTCTGCGGCGTGGGCATCACGCCGGAAATGGCCCGAAGCAAGGGCTATGACGCCATCGGCGTCCTGGTCGAGCAGCTCGACAAGGCCCACTTCTATCCCCAGAGCGACCTCATGGCCCTGGAACTCGTGGTGGAGAAGGGCTCGCGCCGCGTGCTGGGCCTCCAGGGCTCCTGCGCCAACCCCGACTCCCTCAAGGCCCGCGTGGACGCCGTGGCCGTGCTCCTGCAGCACACCCGCCCCACCGTGGACGACATCTCCACTCTCGAGGTCGCCTACGCGCCGCCCTTCGCGGCCGCCATGGACGTGGTCAACGTGGTGGGCAACGCCGCCGACAACGTGCTTGCCGGCCGCTGCCAGGTGGTCACGCCCGAGGACTTCCTCGAGCTCTGGAAAAACCGCGACAAGAACGGCTACTTCTTCATCGACGCCCGTCCCCAGAAGGCCGGAGAAGCCATGCAGGCAAAGCAGCCCGACTGGCACGCCCTCTCCCTCGAGGCCATCCAGACCCGCTGGAACGAGGTCCCCACGGATCGTCCCGTGGCCGTCATCTGCAACACCGGCCTGCGCAGCTACGACGCCCTGCTCGTGCTCGCCCGCCACGGCATCACCAACGTGGTGCAGTCCATGGGCGGCATGCAGGCCTTCCTGCAGGTGGGCGGCGAGGTGAAATAGCCCGACTCCCGCTTCCATGCCCCGGGCGCGGGCACAACGCTGTCCTGCGCCCTGCACGGCACCCGCAGCGTCTTCGGGGCGGCACTCCCTGGTTCTCCAGGGGATGCCGCCCCATTGCTTTCATGCGGGAAGTCCGGCGTCTATCAGGTCCGGAAAGAACCTGTATTCATATTAACATATTGATTTTACCCGTCTTTAGGCCCGATTTTCTAGTCTGATCGCCTGAAGTTGGCCATACTGGCCATTCAGGCGTAAATTTTTCCCTTGACTTGAGTTACAAGTTAGAGGTATGTAATGTGTAATATCTCCGTATCCGTTCAGGGGATAGCCCGAGCCTGACCCAATGCTGTAGCTGCTCGTTGACGTCTCATGGCATGAGATCGCCTGAGGCATTTTGAGCCCGCATCCGTCCAGGGGGAGTTGGAGGCAGCCACCGGAACGGATAACCCTATCACCGAAGGAGGACGCATGTTTATCGGAACAAGAAAAAATAATGGGATTCCGTACCTTTATCTCCTTCGATCATATC
>CAZWOT010000374.1:0-1722 GCA_964635595.1 uncultured Desulfovibrio sp. | reverse complement strand
AACTTAATTGATAAAATTGGTATTGCTACTCGTATAATCTTTCCGGAATTTCCATTGTAGGCCTTGACGTCGTTTTTGCCAGGATGGTGGAGGAGCATCATGTCGATGTAGCCGATGTCGAGCTTTTCGAGGGCCAGCTCGATGGCTTCCTCGGGCTTGTCGTACTGGTTGGGGTAGAGCTTCGTGATGACGAAGATCTCCTCGCGGGGAAGCCCGGACTCGCGCACGGCGCGCCCCACGACCTTCTCGTTGCCGTAGGCGTGGGCGGTGTCGATGAGGCGGCCGCCGGCCTTGAAGAGGGCCTGGATGGAGTTGTAGCAGGTTTTGTCCGAGAGGGAGTAGGTGCCAAGGCCCATGATGGGCATGACATGCCCGTCGTTCAGGGTGACGGTCCTTTTCTCGAAGTCGAAGCCGCCGGGATTGGCAAAGGCGCTGCCCGCAGCACCCGTTTCCGCCGCCTGGGCTGTTCCCGTGATGGGTCCGAAAGCGGGCGGGAATGCCCCTGGAGACAAAGAACAAGGGGAAGAAGACACCGGCAAAGGGGCGAGCCCAGACTGGCCCGCAAAATCGATTTTTCGCAACGCATGGCTTTCCTTCCTGTGGCTGGAGACTTTCGGCCCCATGTTCGGTTTCGGGTGTCGCTGGACAATCGGGGCGGGACACCGAACGAGTTGCCCGGGGAGCTTGAGATTTGAGTCCGGGGCGGCGCCCTGTCAAACAGGAAGGCTGCACTTGAAGCCGAGCCGCACGTCAAACGTCCATGCACCTGGGGCCGGGGCAGGAAAGAAAAGGGGAAGCGGCGCGAGATATGCGCCCATTTTGCACCTTGTGGCGGCACAAGTCCCCGCGAACCTGCTTTCTTCCCTTGCGGGGAATGTGCCCTCGGGGCAGGTTCGCCCTGAAACACGGTCGAGGATGCATGCCCACGCGTGTTCCCTCAAAATCGTCACCCGAACCTTGTCAGCCTGATGCGCGCCGATTCCGGCCGCAGGCTTAACCCCCCAGGAGGCAGCCATGGCACCCGATTCCACCTTCACCTACCACGTCCCCACAAGGCTTCATTTCGGTCCCGACGCCCTCGAGCACCTTGCCGAGGAGATGGCCGGCTGCGGGAGCAGGATGCTCCTCGTCTACGGAAGCCCCCGCTTGAAGAGCACCGAGCTCTACCGGAAGATCCAGGACGCCGCGAAGAAGGCCGGCGTCGAGCTCTTCGAGGCCGGCGGCGTGGAGCCGAACCCGCGGCACACGACCCTGAACCGGGTGGCGGGCATCGCCCGAGGCCCCTCGACTGCCTGCCACTGATGCGAAACCATGAGCCTGTTTCATTAGCCACCCTCTTGCCAGGATTTCAAACAGACTCGGTTGGCTCCCTTGGGTTGCCTCTTGGGCCTGTTCGCTTCAAAGAAGGGATTTTCCCTTCTTCGTTACGAAAAGTTTTACCACGTCATCCGCGCCCCCCCCCCTTCCCCGAGGGGAGGAGAGAGCTCCTGCCCCCATCCTCAATTTACACACAGAATCTTACACTCCTACCCGGCTGACTGCTCAAAATTGAGCCGTCCGATGTACCGGCGAGAGCCAGCCAATTTGCTGAACGGCAGGCAGTTCCTTGGTGAACAAAGGTACGTCGCTAAGGTATCCCATCGATTCGAGGCTTGACCGAGCTAGTATCTAATTTCGTAAATTGATGATGGTATCGCGGATTTGGGACCCCTTGACATCGCG
>CAZWOT010000373.1:0-1731 GCA_964635595.1 uncultured Desulfovibrio sp. | reverse complement strand
AATGCGGTCGACCTGCGACCAGTACGCCCTTCCCCTGGCTGCAAAAAGCCCTTCGGCCTCGGCCATGCTGGACGTGAGCAAGGCGGAAAGCTCCTTTTTGGAGTAGTAGACGCGCACAAGGGTGAGCCCCTTTGCCGGTGCCGTGGGTGTCGGCAGGCTCTCCCGCTTTTTCTCCGCCAGGAGCTTCGGCACGAGCCCAGGCTCGAGGCGTCCCCTGCCGATGTCGGCCAGAAGGCCGGCCATGTTGCGCACCATCTGCTTCAAAAAGCCCGAGCCCGTGACGGAAAACTCGAGCATTGGCAGGCAGTCCGGCCAGACAGGACGCTCAATCAACCCGAGGATGTACATGGTTCTTGAAGTCCCGCCCTTCACTTCCGTGCCCACGTTGGCAAGGGAAGCGAAATCGTGCTCTCTCAGAAAATGCCCGAGCGCCTGGTGCATGAGGGAGATGTCGAGCGGTCCCGAACACCAGACATACGGGTCGAGCCGCGGGAGGACATAGCCCCTGTCCTGCCAGAAGAGATAGCGGTAGGTCTTCCCCTTTGCCGAGAAGCGGGCGTGAAAGTCGGGTTCGCAAGGGGTTGCCTCATAGACGCGGATGTCCCGCGGCAGGAGGGCGTTTATGGCATGACGCAGGTCGCGAATCGACTTCAGGCGCCCTGTCGGCATGTCGAAATGGGCGCACTGCCTCTCGGCGTGCACGCCGCTGTCCGTGCGCCCGGAGCCGTGGACGCGCACGGGCTCGCCGGCAAGCCGCCCGATTGCCGCTTCCAGCTGCCCCTGTATCGAGTCCCTTGCGAGCGCCACCGACTGCACCTGCCAGCCCACGTAGTTCGTGCCAAGGTACGAAAGCCCAAGGCGAATGCGGGTCACGCCGCTTTTGTCCTCGAGGCGGGGCCCGACCTTTGACCTCGCCACGTGCCTAGCCCTGTCCCGCACGCAGGCCTGCCGCGTGGTTCACGGGACCGCACCCCTTGCCGGGGGCGTAGCTCTCGCGAAGAGCCCTGTTGAGGTAGACCTGGGCGTGCTCCACGGCGAGACTCAGCTCCTCGCCCCTGCCAAGCCCGCAGGCGATGGCCGAGGAGAGCGTGCAGCCCGTGCCGTGGTTGTTGGTGGTCTCCACCGCGGGCTGGGCCAGGAGCATGGGCTCGGCCCCCTTCTGGCAGAGGATGTCCACCACCTGGCTCTGGTGCTCGAGGTGGCCGCCCTTCACGAGCACGGCTTTGCACCCCAGGGCCAATATCTTCTCGCCGGCCCTTGCCTGGCCCTCCGGCCCGTCTATCTTCATGCCCGAGAGCATCTCGGCCTCGGGGATGTTGGGGGTGACGAGGTCGGCGATGGGCAGAAGGTCCTCCACGAGGCTTTTCACGGCGCTTTCCTCGAGCAGCCTGCTCCCGCTCTGGCTCACGGACACGGGGTCCACCACCAGGGGGAAGGAGCGGTCCTCGAGGTTCCTTGCCACGGTGCGGATGATGTCCTCGTTGAAGAGCATGCCGGTCTTGGCCGCGTGCACCTCGAAGCCCTCGAAGATGGTCTTGAGCTGCAGC
The DNA here is from genome assembly GCA_964635595.1 of uncultured Desulfovibrio sp. Taxonomy (GTDB): domain Bacteria; phylum Desulfobacterota; class Desulfovibrionia; order Desulfovibrionales; family Desulfovibrionaceae; genus Desulfovibrio. The sequence goes on along the minus strand of CAZWOT010000373.1, from coordinate 184 downwards.
TCGGCAAATTCCGGCGTGACCGGGTAGATGCCCGAAACCCCAAGGCCGTTTTGGGCCGTGAGGGCCATGATGGCGCTCATGCCGTAGCAGCCGAGGGCCATCATGGTCTTGAGATCCGCCTGGATGCCGGCCCCGCCGCCGGAGTCGGAGCCCGCTATGGTGAGAATGTTGGGAATGGCCATGG
>CAZWOT010000372.1:0-1741 GCA_964635595.1 uncultured Desulfovibrio sp. | reverse complement strand
TCCAGGCCTTGGGGATTGGCGGCACGATGCGCTGCCTCTTGCTTGATGTCGGATATGACGCTCGGCCAGGGGCCTTCCTCGAGCTTATCCAACAGGGGGGTGTCAAATTTCATTACCTTACCTCCACGTGGTTTGGGCAATATCGTTTGGCCATGTACGGCGAGCCTTGTCCCATCTCGAGCACCGGAAGGAGAAGTTCCTGAGATAACCCTTCATGTGACAAGAGAAGAGTTTCACAGGCTCGCTCGTCAATCATCGACACTGCCAAGATACGCAAATTGTACGGGCTTGACAACCGGATTTCTTTTTTCACAAGAGAATTTGTGAAAAATTTTTCCAGGAAATAATTTTCGCTATTTTGTTTGTGAAAAACTGAACGAGCTTTTCGCTTTTTCCCTGTTCTGATGCCCAGTGGACGGCCCTTTTGCATGATGACGACATAAAAATGAGTGAAATACTGCACAATCTTTCGTGTCCTTGACTTGTGTTGTATTATTGAAACATGTGCTTGTCTTGCCAACGATCGAGGCATTTGGCTAGGATGGCGCAACTTGCCCATCCAGGCCGACTTTCGGAAAGACGAAAATTTCGTTGCCGTGAATTGGCCGATATACCATGGTGCATATATCGCCTTGAAATCATTGAATTTCATGGCAGATGCGGGTATATATTGCCCGCATGCGGATCGCGCGGGCATTTCGGACCTGGACCAGTCCCCTTTGGGGACAGGCTGAAAGAAAGCCCGTCAGGCAGAACTCGAGCCGGATCTCGCAGGAGATCTCCAAGGATATGCGATGGAAGACGAAAAAGGCCTCTACTACTTTCCCAATCCCCAGCTTCAGCAGGTGCGCGTCTACGTGCGCCGCGGCGAGGACGGCGGCATCGAGTTCCGCATGTGGGACGCCGAGCACGCGGTGGTCTGGGAAAAGCACAACTGGATCTCCATGGAGGTGATCCAGGCCGCGGTGGAGCTCTTCGCCCAGAGCCACGACAACAACTGGCATCCGGAGGCCATCTACGACGCGAACGTCGCCGAGGCCCTCCTGAAGGAAAAGGAAGGAAAGAAGGGCAAGGCGCCTGCACAAGGCCCGGAGCAGAAGGGAGAGTAGTCCCCCGTGAGCAACTACAGGCTTGCCAGCAACCACGAGTTCTTCGTGCGGGATCTCTTGCGGGACTACTGCACGGTCTATCTCGCCGTCCTCGAGCAGCAGGCCCGCTGCAAGCGCGACGGGAACGTGTCCTACACCCAGGTGCGCACCCTCATCGGCGAGTCCATGAGCAAGGGCGTCTTCTGGCGCCTCAAGGACACGGCCCACTACCTCTTCCGCAACGAGGCCTCCCTGAAGCTCGAGGGCGAGCGTGCCCGCTACGCCTGCATAGGCCGCCTCATCGACTGGTGCATCGGCTACAGCTTCCACGAGTGCTGCAAGCTGCGCGAGGACGCCTTCCAGGGGCAGCACTACGCGGCAAGGCTCGTGCAGCTCGCCCGCCAGGACGAGCTTGCAAACGCCCTCTCGGCCCCGCTCATGCCCCTTTCCGGCCAGACCGCGGAAAGCGTCAAGAGGGAGCTCACCCGCATCCTGCACGTCCTGCGCGCAGGCATGCTTCTCCTCGTGCGCTTTCTGCCCTCGGCCTCCGAGAACTGCTCCCTTGCGAGATGGCTCGCCACCGAGGAGGAGCGGGCGCGAAAGACCTTCCAGAACCTCTATCCCGCCCTTGTCAAGGCTCTCTACAACGGACA
>CAZWOT010000371.1:0-1747 GCA_964635595.1 uncultured Desulfovibrio sp. | reverse complement strand
GGTCGATGATGTGGATGCCGTTGCGGTCGCCGAAGATGTAGGGACGCATCTTGGGATTCCAGCGACGGGTCTGGTGGCCGAAGTGGACGCCGGTTTCCAGCATCTGCTTCATGGTTACGTAGGCCATTTGCGAAAACCTCCTGGGTTGTTCTTCCACCGAGGCCCTAACCCTTCTACCCGCCGCCATCGGCGGGCACCCCGGGTTGCTGCTTCGGTGTGCTTGCTTGAAATGGAGTGCCTGCATATCGTATTGTTTGCCCCAAGGCAAGAGAAAAATGCGGCCTGACAACCGCGTCCTGCGGGCCTTTCCCGCCCGGTCCCGACCCGGACCTCATGTCCGGCTCTCCTGCCTGCACAAGGCCTCGAATCAGGGCCCCCACGCCCGGGACAAGAAACACAAAGGAAAGAAGAGACAGCCCATGAGACAGTGCATGGACGCGCCCAACCTGCACAGGCGCCTCAAGAAAATCATCGGCCAGATTCAGGCCATCAGCCGCATGGTGGACGAGGACGTGCCCTGCGAGGACGTGCTCGCCCAGATAAACGCGGCCAAGTCGGCCCTGCACAAGGTGGGCCAGGTCGTTCTCGAGGGACACATCCGCCATTGCGTGCGCGACGGCATCGAGCACGGGAACCCGGACCAGACCATCGCAAGCTTCACCAAGGCGGTGGAGCGCTTTGCCAACATGAAGGGCTAGGCCCAATCGGCGCGCATGCGCCCTGCCGGCCGGGAGGAGAGGACATGAGACAGGCAGCGAGAGTTCTTGGCGTCCTCCTGATGCTTGCCGTCGCAAACGACGCCGGGGGCTTTCTCAACCAGTTCTTCTCCAATCAAGCAATGCTCCCCGAAGCTTTCGCAAGACCCTTCATCGAAGACGTTCGGGACATGATGGAGCGGTGGGCCTACGAGGAAAATCAGGCTCTCGACCGGACAAACAGCGCCATCGTGGACATGACCGGTGTTTTCGCTCCCGGTATTGGCGAGGCTGGTCTTGCGCCCGTCCTGGCCGGGGTCTTTTTCGATCGCCAGACTGACACCTACACGAGGCGCTTCGTCTACCCAAACCTTTCTCGTGTCGAGTTCTACGAGCTATACCAGGAAAGGCTTGCACTGAACGCCCACTACACCACTGCACGACAGATCTGCGGCGCGATGAAATACGCCTTCGACGAGGGCGTACGCATGGTGCATGTCTACCAGGGCAGAAACGGAGAGGAAATCTTCCGCGTCACGCTCGACCAGAGCACATGCGCAAGGAATCCGCTGATATCCCGCACGGAACTGCAGGGCTCGCTCGAACGCTCGACACGCTATATCAACGCAAACCTGGGCAGGGTCAACGCGGTCAACAGCTCGATGCTTGGTCCTGGCATGGGTGTCGAGCTCGTTGGTGTCGTTTTTAAGGAGAGCGTGTGGGCCTACGCGTTCAGGTTGTATGACCTGGAAAACGCGTCCGTCTTTTCGAACGAGACGCTTGCGGCCCTCCAGCACGAGGTGGCGCTTTCGACTTGCCTTGTCTGGCAGGTATATCTCGAGGCGGGCTACGCTGTTGGCGAGATATATCTTGACAGGAACGACGTGGACCTTGGGGCAGTTCTCATCAACGAGCAGGTATGCAGGCCATATTGGGCCGCAGCGGCACAAATACAGACGGACGCTAAATCAAGACTCATGACTCCCCAATAGCCATTTTAAATAAAGAGTTCCCAATCCGTTGCACTTTTTTCCAGTGGTGGGCTCCCTGCC
>CAZWOT010000370.1:0-1749 GCA_964635595.1 uncultured Desulfovibrio sp. | reverse complement strand
CGTCGCCGGGACGCCAGCGGATGGATAGCCCCGCGCACTCACCCCTGGAGACACGGCCAAGGCGGAAGGACTTCCAGCGCTCGTCACAGGGTTCCGCAGCGGGTGCAGAGAGCGCGCACCCGCTGCCTGTCCGGAATTGCGTCCTGAAATAGGTCGCATGTTGCCGACCGCACGCCAGAAAACAACCACCGCCAACAGCCATACGCAACGCTCTGCGTCGCCTCCTCCACGAGTTGTGAACCGGGCAGGACAGCACCGTGGCACCTCTGCCTCATCAGAAGGCACCGGTACAAGGAGAAGAGGCTGCATCGGCTCCCAGGCGTCTCGCATATGCAGGACGGCAAAACCATGTGCAGTGCAGGCTCGATGACTGCCAGCAAGGCGTCGTGACGCAAGGGCATGTGCAACGTCATGCACAACATCTCTTCAGCAGCAGAACCCTGCCGAGCAGGGAGCGCGGCGGGAACGTGTCAGTACAAGGCCCGAAGTCCCGCTTTGGACTGCGTCTCACCGGTTTTGAGGCTGATTGCGAAGGCTTGTGCCGCCATGAGAGGGGCAAGCCGAGAGGGCAGAGAACGCCAGGTTCACCACGTTGCCGGCACAGTACGAATTGCGGCCATCGCTCAGTCTTTGCCCCTGAACAAAAGCGATGATCTTGAAAAAAAGTTCTTGACACTACCCCCCCCTGGTATTAAAATAATAAATTTTTCAAATTTTCATGCAGAACTACGCAAAAGATACTCAAAAGAATAGATCACACCGTAAGTTGCATTGCAGTCTTGCTGCAAATGTTTAACGGCTTCATTGTTTATTGTTGCGATGCGCAAACAATCCACTCAACAAAATCATACAACTGTGTCGCAGAAACGTTGTTTGATGCAGATATAATTTTTGTAAAATAATCTGAAATTCTCAGCATGCAACTGAATCTTCGGTCATGCTTTGAAACATATTAAAGTCAAGTACTACACGAATGGTCGTGAGCACTTGACTTCCACTGACAAGAGACATTTTTCAATTGAAAACAGGAGGCAAATGACAAGACAATTGAAATTCTGAAATGTCTATATCTTTTTCAACATCATAATGTTGCTCAGCCTTGGTGAAGCTGAGCAACGGAGGAAAAAGGAATGTATCAGACCAAAGGTGCAATCGGCAATCTGATCAATCGTTATCGTGCTGTGCTGAAGAAATGTCATCTTCTGAATACCTTCGGCTCGCTGGCAGTGGCCGGCATGCTGGTCATGGGCGGCGTTGCTCCGGCAATGGGCTACGCTGAAGGCACAACGGAAGGCCTTGCCCAAGATAACCAGAGCTTTTCTGAAACCCTATACGACGGAACTAACGACCCAAACAGCGACAATACCAAAGCCGGTGCTTTTACAATTAATTACCTGACAACGGGAGTGACTATCGGGGATGGTGTCACGTTCTCGTACTGGGAGACACAGACAAGTGCAGGTGGTGCAGTCAAGGCACTGAACGGATTTACCATTGGAGACAACGTTACCTTCAGCAACAATAAAGCAACCGAGTCTGGATGGGGCGGTGGAGCTCTGTATATCAAGCTCTATGGCTATGATGATCAGCCCAGTACAAATCAAGAAGTGATCATTGGTACCAACGCCAGATTCGAGAACAATGAAGCATACTTGTATGGTGGCGCCATTGCCCTGGAATACGGCAAACTTACCCGCCAGTTCCAAAATTAAGCGCAATTTTTGGTAGGGGGCCAGCCGGGGAGCGCCA
>CAZWOT010000369.1:0-1749 GCA_964635595.1 uncultured Desulfovibrio sp. | reverse complement strand
CAACTGGCGCATGTCCGAGGAGAGCGGCAACATCGGCTGGGGAGTCCCCGAGGCCGTGGGCGAGGTGCTTGCCCAGTGCCCGGCGCTTGCCAAGGACTTCCACCGCATCTTCTTCTCGACGATTCTGGATCTCGGCTTTGACGACAACTACGTGGACAACGACGTGCTGCGCCGCTCCTGCTACTTTGCCATCGGCCGCTTCGTGCGCGCCTGCCCGCAGTACGGCGAGGAAGTGCGTCCCCTTCTGCGCAAGGGCCTGCAGGACACGGACGCCGCCTGCGCGGGCTTTGCCGCCTGGGCACTCGGCCTTCTGACGCCGGATCTCAACGACACACCGGCCCTGCGCCGCCTTGCCGAGGAAGGCGAGGACGCCTCCTGCGTGGTCACCGACGGCGACGACGTGCTTGTCCTCTCGCCGAAGGAAATGGCCGCGGACGCCCTCAAGGGCGCCTGCCGCCTCGCGGGCTAGAGGCGGGGCCAAAAGCGCTGCCCAGGCGGGAAGCGGTCGTTCGCTTCGCCTAGATGGCCGCGTCGAGCAGCATGTTGTCGCGGTGGATCACTTCCTTGTAGTGGGCATCGCCCAGAGCCGCCGCCACCTCGATGCGCTTGAGGCCCTTGATGCGGGCAATGTCCCCGGACGTGTAGTTGGTGACGCCCACGCCAAGGCTTTTGCCGTTGGCGACAATGCGCACCAGATCCCCTTTCTCGAAAGAGCCTTCGACCTCCCGGATGCCTCCGGGAAGAAGGCTCTTTCCTTTTTCCCGCAGGGCCACGGCAGCCCCGTCGTCCACGTGAAGCACGCCCACGGGCGAGGTCTTGTAGGCAAGCCAGAACTTGCGCATGGGGATGGCCTTCTCGTTGGGATACACGTATGTGCCTGTCGGCTCGCCGGCAAAGGCCATTTGCAGGACGTCCTTTTCCTTGCCGGGCACGATGAGCGTGGGAACGCCCCTCTGGGCGCAGCGCCTTGCGGAGAGGAGCTTCGAGTACATGCCGCCCGTGCCCACGGTGGTCTTGCCGCCGCACATGGCGTCGAGGTCGAGCCCGGCCACGTCCTCGATGCAGGAGAGGATTTCCGGCGCCTTGCCCTCCTTCGGGGGCCTTGCGAACACGCCCGGGGCCGAGGTCAGGTTGATGACGAGGTCCGCGCCCACAAGGCTTGCGAGCAGGCTCGCGAGACTGTCGTTGTCGCCGAACTTGAGCCCCTCGGTGGACACCGTGTCGTTTTCGTTGACGATGGGCACGGCTCCCCAGGAGAGGATTTCCGTGAAGGTGTTGCGGGCGTTGAAAAGCCTTTGGCGCACACGAAAGTCGTCCTGGGTCAGGAGCACCTGGGCCGTGGCCAGCTCCTGCTTCCTGAAGGCGTCGTCCCAGGCGCGCATGAGCTTGCCCTGGCCTATGGCGGCCGCCCCCTGGCGGGCGGCAAGGCCGGCGGTGTCGTACTCCACGCCATGGGCGCGCAGGACCGAGCGCCCGGCAGCCACGGCCGCGGAGCTCACCACCAGGAGCCTGCGCCCCTTCGGGCCAGCCTTGAGGATCTGGGCCATCTGGGCCGCCAGCGAGTCCAGGATTTCGGCATCGAGGCCGTTCTCGTTGGTCAGCACGGCCGAGCCAATCTTGAAGATGAGGCAGCGCGCCTCCGCGAGGCTTTTGGTTCTGGCATCCATGTCAGTGCTCACGCCCGACTCCTTGTCCCTTGTTGTTTGTCGGCAGATGTTGTCCGTCATGATTTTCCCGGCCGCTGCATCC
>CAZWOT010000368.1:0-1762 GCA_964635595.1 uncultured Desulfovibrio sp. | reverse complement strand
TTCTGCAGGTGTGCCTGTGCATGGTGCTCGGCGTCATCACCCTGCTTGTCTCCGCCAACGAAATAGCGAGCATCAACAAGCTCGACTACTACTGCCCCCAGTGCGGCAGGCGCTTCTGGCGCATCATGCTCTGACACGCGCCCCGGGTCGCCCATGACCGCTCATGGCCGGCCGCGACGCGAAAAAATCTCCTTTCGGCAAATCTTCTTTCGGCAGCAGGGCCCCCCGTTTTCCGTTTCGGGAAAGAGGGGGCCCTGTTCTTTTGGTTCTTTTCCCTTTCAAAAGCCTGGGCGAAGGCCTGGGGCACAGGCCGGGCGCAAGGCCCGGGGCTGATTCCGCCCTCCAGGTTTGGGGGGCGGTTTCTCGCGCCTACTGGGGTTTTATACGCATTCGCGCATCAGACACCATGCCGTGCCGGCAGGAACACATTTGAAAATCTGTGTAAATGTCCTGATTCGGCATGCCTGCATCGCCTTGTGCATGCCCGACTTTTGACGCCAGTTTCCTGGTCGCCGTTCAGTCAACTTGTTGAAATCACCACATTTCCATGGTCGATTCGGGCTCTTTTCGCCCTGAACACAGACCCGTTTGCGGCATATGCCGCGCCCATCCGGTCCCGAAAAAAACGACAAAACGAAAGCGACCGGCCAGGGAACACCCCCCAGCCGGCCGCACGTTCTTGTTCTGCTTCGCCTGTCCTGTCCCCCGCAAGGGACAACAGGGTCTAGCCGAGCTCCCTGCGCACGAGATCCGCGAGCTCCTTCGTGTAGCGGTCCACGAGCTCGGGGTTTTCCGCCTCCACCATGACCCGGCACAGGGCCTCGGTGCCCGAGTAGCGCAGGACCACGCGCCCGCGGCTGCCCAGGGCCTTCTCTATTTTGGCCACGGTCTCGCCGATGACCGGCTTTTCCTCGAAGGGGACCTTCTTTTCCACGCGCACGTTGAGGAGCTTTTGCGGGAAGAGCTTCAAAAGGCCGCCGATTTCCGAGAGCGGCCTGTCCTTCTCGCGCAGGATGCGCAAAATCTGCAGCGCCGCCAGAAGGCCGTCGCCGGTGGTGCTGAAGCGGCGGAAGATGAGGTGGCCGGACTGCTCTCCGCCGAACAGCACGCCCTCGCGGCGCATCATTTCCATGACGTAGCGGTCGCCCACCTTGCTGCGCAGAAGCTTGCCGCCCCGCTCCTCCATGAAGACCTCGAGGGCCAGGTTGCTCATGGCCGTGGCCACAATGGCGTTGCCCGGCAGCTGCCCCTGCTCCATGAGGTCCTGGGCGCAGATGGCCATGAGCTGGTCGCCGTCCAGGATCTTGCCGTTCTCGTCCGCCATGATGAGGCGGTCGGCGTCGCCGTCGAGGGCGATGCCCACGTCCGCCCGCACTTCCTTCACCTTGGCGGCCATGGTGTCCGGGTGCAGGGCGCCCACGTGGTCGTTGATGTTGAGGCCGTTGGGCTCGGTGCCGATGCGCACCACTTCCGCCCCCAGCTCCTCCAGCGCCAGGGGGGCCACCTTGTAGCTTGCGCCGTTGGCGCAGTCCACCACGATGCGCAGGCCGGAGAGCGTCATGCCCGCTGGAAAGCAGCCCTTGGTATACACGATATAGCGGCCGCCCGCGTCCTCGATCTTGGAGGCGCGGCCCACCCTGTCGGACTCGGGATACGGCCAGCGGTAGTCCATGTCGAGAACCATGGAGGCGATGGCGTCCTCCTCCTCGTCCGGCAGCTTGAAGCCCTCCTCGTCGAAGAACTTGATGCCGTTGTCCATGTA
>CAZWOT010000367.1:0-1775 GCA_964635595.1 uncultured Desulfovibrio sp. | reverse complement strand
CTAGAGGATGTAGCGGCCGAGATCCTGGTCCTCGCGCACGTCGGTGAGATGCTCGCGCACGTAGTCGCGGTTCACCACGATCTGGGCGCCGGGCATTTCCGGAGCCTCGAAGCTGATGTCCGCAAGCACCTTTTCCATGATGGTGTAGAGCCTGCGCGCGCCGATGTCCTCGGTGGTGGAGTTGATTTCCTCGGCAAAGGCCGCGATTTCCTCGAGGCCGTCCTCGGAGAAGCTCAGGCGCACGCCCTCGGTCTCGAGCAAAGCCGAGTACTGCTTGGTGAGGGCGTTGTGGGGCTCGAGCAGGATGCGCAGAAATTCCTTCCTGCCCAGGGGCTCCAGCTCCACGCGCAGGGGAAAGCGTCCCTGCAGCTCGGGGATGAGATCGCTCGGCTTGCTGAAGTGGAAGGCGCCTGCGGCGATGAAGAGAATGTGGTCGGTGTGCACGATGCCGTGCTTGGTGTTGACGGCGGAGCCCTCCACAATGGGCAGAAGGTCCCTCTGCACGCCCTCGCGGGAGACGTCCGCGCCGCGGGTCTGGGAGGCCGAGGAGGCTATCTTGTCGATTTCGTCTATGAAGACGATGCCGAGCTGCTCGGCCCTGGTCTTGGCCTCCTCCACTATCTTGTCCTCGTCCACGAGGCGGGCGGACTCTTCCTGGACCAGGAGCTTGAAGGCGTCGCGCACCTTCACCTTGCGGCGGGAGCGCCTTGGCGGAAAGGCCTTGGAAAAGAGGCTCTTCATCTGGCTTCCCATCTGCTCCATGCCGGGGATGGCCATGATGTCCACGCTTGCGGCAGGCCGCTCGGTGGTCTCGATCTCGATTTCGCGATCGTCGAGCACGCCCAGGCAGTACTGCTGGCGCAGCTTCTCCCGCGTGGACTGGTGTTGATCGGACCCTGCAGAATTGGGCAGAAGGCAGTCCAGAAGGCGCGATTCCGCCGCTGCCTCGGCCGCGGCCTGCACCCTCTGGGTCTCCTCCTCGCGCACGAGGGCTATGGAGATTTCCACCAGATCCCGGATCATGGACTCGACGTCGCGGCCCACGTAGCCCACTTCCGTGAACTTGGTGGCTTCCACCTTCACGAAGGGGGCCTGGCTCAGGCGCGCCAGCCTGCGGGCGATTTCGGTCTTGCCGACGCCGGTGGGGCCCATCATGATGATGTTCTTGGGCGCCACCTCGTCGCGCAGTTCGTCCGGCAGCTGCTGGCGGCGCCAGCGGTTGCGTATGGCCACGGCCACCATGCGCTTGGCGTTGTCCTGGCCGATGATGTACTTGTCGAGCTCGGAGACGATTTCGCGGGGTTTCAGGGTACTCATGCTGGGCATCCGCCGCTGGGGGCGGAATCCTCCTGGTCCGGCCTGTGCCGGGGAATCGGGAAACGGGAAAAGAGGGCCGTCCTGCCGGGAGCCGAAAAGCGAAGGGCCAGAAGCGGGATAGCCCCGGTCTTCGGGCTGGATGCGGCCGAAAGGAACCATGGGCCGGCTCCATGGGTCTGGCTCGCAAACGCCCGGCATTCGGGCAATGGCAAAAGATAAGACCTCTCCCGGGCTTTGGCTATGGTTGCGGACAAAAAAGCCGAACAGGGAAACGAAAATGAGGCCCCTTTTCGCCCCGTGCGGCATCAGGAAGAACGCTGCGAGAAACGCAGGACAGGCCGTGCAGGGCAATGAGACCACGACAAAAGGGCGCACGGCAGACTGGCGCACGACAAAAGGGCGCAAAAGAGCGCAAGCCAAAGACGCTCGCGCAAGGCAGGGAAAGAGAGCCCTGGTAT
>CAZWOT010000366.1:0-1778 GCA_964635595.1 uncultured Desulfovibrio sp. | reverse complement strand
CCAAGTGCGGGCATCTGGATCAGGAAGCCTATGTCCGTGATGATGCTTGGCCTTGCCACTGGGCTATGGCGTTTGTCAGGTGCTCCCGAACATCCTCAAGGGAAAGGTGGCTGCCGGCAAAGGGCGAGCAGAAGATGGTGCCGCCGCATGGGCCGCCCCATCCAGGTTCGACGGCGCCAAAGACGCTTTGCAGGAAAGGGACGAGGTCCTTCAGCTCCTGGGTGAGGGAGATGCTCCACCTGTCGACGGTGCCGGGATTTTTGGAAGAGGGAAGGCCGGCCACGGAAATGTCCGCGCCCTCGCGGCGCAGGAGGCCGTGCACGCCGGGCTGGGCGGTCACGAGCGCCTTGACGGCGAGGCCGCCGACCGCGAAGGAGACGGCATTGCGGGCATCCTCTTCAAGGGCGCGGATGGCGCCCAGCTTGGCCTCGTGCCAGGAGGCGACTTCCGGGTCGTTTTCGACAAGGGTGTCGAGGGATTCGGGGGAAAGCCCCAGGGCGAGGGTTTTGCGGACAAGGCGAAGACCCGCGCGAAAGCGGGCGCAGGGAGACTTGCGGCAAAGAAGCATGCCGCTGAAAAGGGAGGACAGGGTGAACTTGGGGCTCTGGGCAAAGGCATAGGGGGTGGCGGTATCCACGGCCGAGACGTACTCGACCCACGCCGCAAGCGAAGAGGGACTGCCCTGGGATTCCCAGGCCTGTCTCGTCGCGCAGGCAAGCTGGATGCCGCCGTCGTGGTGGTCGAAATTGCCGTGACGCGTGTCGCCCGAGCCCCCGCACTCGAGGCAGAGGACGCGGGGATTGGCCAGAAAGGGCGCAGGAGCCAGACCGCGCACGGCGAGAATCATGGGATTGGCGCTTCCCAGCAGAAGAGACGCGGCAAACACGGTGTCGAGGTCGGGCTTGCGGAAAACGACAAGGCTGTACGAGCCCGCCCTGGCGGTGGCGAATGCATTGGAAGTCGTGCTGGGCGTCGTGATCGTGGGGGTGCGCATGTTCGGCTCCATGAGGGTTGAAATTCTCGACAAGCTTTCAAATTCTTCAAGAAAGAGGGCCCGCAAGGGACATGGCGAAGCGGTCTTGAAAAATTTGAGAACGTGTCGAAATCTTGGCGAGATCCTTTGCTTGAAGTGTTCCCTGGCCAATGCGGGCAGAAAAAGGGTGCCCGTGGCCAGGGAAATTGGGCCAAATGGCCGGGAAAGGGGCAATTTTCGAGAGAAGGGAAAACGGGGGCTTTGGCGGGTGCAGCACCCTCTGGTCTTGCCGAAAGAAGGGGTGCTGGCAGTCCCGGCAGAAAAGTCGGAATCCTGGTGCGGATGTCCGGCAACGTGCCCGCGGTGGGGCGCAGGAGGTGGGTTGGGTCATTTGGTCATTCTGCTGATCGTGATGAGGCCGGCAAGGGTGGAGAAGACGATGACGAGGTTGACAAGGTTGAAAGGGGGAAGGAAGTGCATGGGAACTCCTTGAAAAGTGTTTGTGTCTTGAATGGAAGGTACAGGAAAATCGACGTGGATCGAGAGGAATGAACAGGTTGGCCTGATTGTGTGCCTTTTTGTCGTGTGTCGGGAAAATGATTTTGTGATGAGATTTGTTTTGCGGTTGACTGAAGAAGATGGCAGGGAAGAAGGTTTGTTATCTGATGATGACCGTGCGTTTGAACAAATCCAGCATGATTTCCGTGATGCTCTTGTGCATGTGGTACTCCTTGTTGATCGTGATGATGGAAGTGATTTGCAAGATGCGTGCCAGGTTTCGATGTAGATGCGTGCGCCTGGCTGG
>CAZWOT010000365.1:0-1789 GCA_964635595.1 uncultured Desulfovibrio sp. | reverse complement strand
GCAGATGTTGTCAAAGATGTCAGTAAGTTCCCAACCAATGACTTGGAGGTTAGGATGGGTGTATTCAGGGTGGCAGTGCACCCATTTCACGAAAATTTAGGCACCTTATTCCGCCATTATTTTGGCCCAATTCACCAATAAAAGACTAGAAAAGCCATTGAGATTTCTATTGTTGCAGAATCCAAAAAACAAAACAACGGAAGGCCCAATGGGTTCTGCGGGGAACTTGGCTGACTTCATTTTGAGTGCCAAAGATGCTGTAGCGAGCACCACCGTCCATGCCGAAAACCAAAGTAAAGTCGCATACTTAGATGTCGGTCAACTACGACATAAATTCAAGCGATACTTTAACCCACACCAATGCCCGAAGAGCCAGTAATTACAGATGGCGATGATCCGTCCTCTTTTTTATGGACACAGATTAAGAAACAGTGCGGAGAAAACAAGCGATATTTTCGCGCTCCCGACGCGTTGTTCTGAACTGCAACGAAAACCATGGGCCAGAGTGCTCGAAAATCACTGTGCGGATTGCCATGGATTTTCAAGTTGCGACGCGAATTTGCGGCATCGACTTTGTGAAAAAGTTCCGTATGTGTTTGAACGGCCAAAGAAAGGGACTTTTGGCGGGATTTGTCATTGACTTTGTGCGCACTTTGGCTAAACTGAAAGAGGATGCCTTGTGCTGCCTGCCGACATGTCCGAATTTTGCCAGACATCGCGGGCCCTTGCGCACAGGGCATGCCTTTCCAGAGGAAACTGGTTCAATCCCCCGGGAGGTTTTCACCTGATGAAGCGTTCATCCATCCTGTCCGGACTCGTCTTGACGGTCCTGACGCTCTTTCCCACCCTGGCCATGGCCGAGGAGCACCTGCCGCACATTCCCGGTGCGGAGCTGTCCATCATCTGGGCTGTTCCCTTTGCCTGCATGCTCCTCTCCATCGCTCTCGGCCCCCTGTTCTTCGCCCATTTCTGGGAACACCACTTCGGCAAGGTGGCCGTGTTCTGGGGATTGGCCTTCCTCGTGCCCTGTGCCATCGTCTACGGCCTGAACACGGCCGTCTACGAGGGCCTGCACGCGATCATTCTGGAGTACATTCCCTTTATCGTCCTGCTCTTCGCGCTGTTCACGGTGGCGGGCGGCGTTCGTCTCAAGGGTTCCCTTGTGGGCACGCCGGTCGTCAACACGGGGCTTCTCTGCGTCGGCACCGTGCTCGCCTCCTGGATGGGAACCACGGGTGCGGCCATGCTGCTCATCCGTCCCCTGCTGCGCGCCAACGCCCACCGCAGGTACCGCGTCCACCAGGTCGTGTTCTTCATCTTCCTCGTGGCCAACATCGGCGGCTCCCTGACCCCGCTCGGCGACCCGCCGCTCTTCCTCGGCTACCTGAAGGGCGTCGACTTCTTCTGGACGATGCAGCACCTGTTCTTCAAGACCGTCTTCATGGCCGTGTGCCTGCTCGGCATCTTCTTCCTGCTCGACTCCTTCCTCTACAAGAAGGAAGGAAGCCCGACCCCGCCCCATGATCCCGCTGCGGCCGAGGAAAAGCTGGGCCTCGAGGGCAAGGTGAATCTCCTTCTCCTCCTCGGCATCGTCCTCATCGTGCTCATCTCCGGCCTCACCGATCTTGGCGACATCGCCACCGTCATGGGCATTCCGATTGCCGGCGCCAGCGTCATGCGCGAGTGCATCCTGCTCTTCATCGCCTGGCTCTCCTGGAAGCTGACCTCCCGCGCAAGCCGCGAGCTCAACGGCTTCACCTGGGGCCCCATCATGGAAGTGGGCAAGCTC
>CAZWOT010000364.1:0-1790 GCA_964635595.1 uncultured Desulfovibrio sp. | reverse complement strand
GACTCCTTCGCTCGGTCATGCAGGACGACCACTACTGCACGGCCTGTTTCGACGGGGACTATCCGGATCCCCCCTGCTCAAAAGCCGGCAAGTTCGGCCTCGAAGGGGAGTGAGAAGGACCATCGTTCCAAACTCGTCCTTTGGCGCGCCCGTTTGGCGCATCCATTTGCCATACCCGTCTGCCACACCCGTTTGACAACTGTTTGCAAACATTTGACAAACAGAAGGCCTCTCTTCATCATGTTTCGCCCCTGATGACAGGTCGGGGGCTCGCTTTTTTGTCGGAACCGGCCCTGTCCCCTGCAGCTCACCGTGCCTTCGATCCCGTCGAGGACCCTGTTCCAGGCAAAATCCTCCGAAATCCTCCGAAATCATCCGGATGTTCGGCGGACGTTCGGCCAAATTCAGTGAAACTTCAGAAACTTCAATGAGCATCAAACGAATCAACGGCTTCGCGGATATCTTCGACAACGATGCCCGTGTCTTCGAGTTCATGGAAGACACCTGCAGACGGGTGTTCTCCACCTTTGGCTTCAACGAGCTGAGGGTGCCCCTCATGGAGTACACGGAGCTCTTCGCGCGCTCCATAGGCACGGAAACGGACGTGGTGCAGAAGGAAATGTACACCTTCTCCGATTCCCACGGGAAGGAACAGTCCCTGCGCCCGGAGGCCACGGCCGGCGTCATGCGCGCCTACATCAACGCAAGTCTCCATGCCCGCGAAAGCGTCTCCAAGCTCTTCACCTTCGGTCCCATGTTCCGCCACGAGCGTCCGCAAAAGGGGCGCATGCGCCAGTTCCATCAGGTGGACGCGGAACTCATCGGGACCAACGCGCCCACGGCCGATGCGGAGGTGATTGCTCTCCTTCTGCAGTATGTGGGCGAGCTTGGCCTCGGCAATCTCACCCTGCGTCTCAACAACCTGGGCTGCCCAAAATGTCGCCCGGGTTACCGCGCGGCCCTGGTCGACTTTCTCTCGAAGCACGAGGAGCATCTGTGCGACGACTGCAAGAGGCGTCTTGTGACCAATCCCCTGCGCGTGCTCGACTGCAAGAAGGATCATGATCTCGCCTTCATGCGCGAGGTGCCGGTTTTCACGGAACACGTCTGCAACGAGTGCCGCGACCATTACGAGACCGTGACAGGCCTCTTGCAGGATTCGGGCATCACGTTCGTCCAGGACGACTGCCTTGTGCGCGGGCTCGACTACTACTGCCGCACGACCTTCGAGCTGCAGAGCGACGAGATAGGTGCCCAGACCGCCGTGGCCGGCGGCGGGCGCTACGACGGCCTCATCCAGAACCTGGGCGGCCCGGATGTGCCCGGCATAGGCTTTGCCTGCGGCATGGAACGCCTGGCTCTGCTCCTCGGCGAACGTGAGGCCAAACGATCGAACTTCTACATGGTCTGCCTCGACGACGCGTCCCTGCGCGCGGGATTCAAGATCGTCCGCGACCTGCGGGCGAAGGGCCTTCGCGGGGAAATGAACTACGCCGTTGCCGGCATGAAGAGTTCCATGCGCCAGGCCGGCAAGTCCGGGGCACGATATGCCCTTATCTTGGGCAGCGACGAGATGGCACGCGGCACCCTGACCGTGAAGAACATGGACGAGGGCGATCAGAAGGAAATGTCCCTTGCTGATCCGGACGCCCTGCACAAGTTTCTGGCGGGCAAATAGTCCGGGGGAATGTCGACCCTGCCAACACTTCGAAAACAAAAATTCGGAAACAACACTATGAGCGAGCAGATTCAGGATCTCCAGCAGGAACACGCGAAGTTCATCACCGCCC
>CAZWOT010000363.1:0-1793 GCA_964635595.1 uncultured Desulfovibrio sp. | reverse complement strand
TTTTTTGCGCGCCAGGGTTTCTTCCAAAACGCGGGCATGCGCCAAATCCTCGAGCCCCTTGCCGCCTCATGGACAGCGGCCGGCAAATGGGATAGCAAGAACTCGCACAATCGCCCCCCCCATCTTGCGGACATCCTCCGCAAAAATCCTCCGCAAAATACGGTTTGCCCTGGCTGGCAGGCTTGTCCACTGCCCCGTCCCTGTCGGCCATTGCGGAACTTTTGCGAATGCCCGAGGCCCTGGACCGGCGCAGCTGGCCTTCATCCCCCGCGGCCATGGCGTGCGCGTCCCGACAAGGGGCGCCTGCCCAAGCTCCCTTGCGCGAGCCCGCGAAGCCTTTTTGCCCGGCCCCCTTGCGGGCGTCCCCCAGATCCGGTCCGAACAGTCCGGGATCGACACTCACGCACATTTCGGGAGACACAAGTGAACCTCAACAACCTGGCGACGGAGCGTCCGCGCATCGACCCGCACAGGCTTCGCACCCGCATGGTGGAACGGCTGAAAACCCAGGGCGTGGACGACGAGGCCGTGCTCGACGTCATGGGCAGGGTGCCGCGCGACCTCTTTGTGGACGAGGCCTTGCGCGCCCGCGCCTATGAACTGGAAACGCTTCCCCTCGGCCGCGGCCAGACCATCTCGAGCCCCTGCACCGTTGCCCGCATGACCTCGCTTCTGCACGTGGAGCCCGGCATGACCGTGCTCGAGATAGGCACGGGCTCGGGCTACCAGGCCGCCGTTCTTGCGGCTCTCGGCTGCCGTGTTGTCACCGTGGAGCGCCTGCCCGAGCTGCACGCCAAGGCCTCGGCCGCCTTTGCCGAGCTCGGACTGCACATGATCGAGGCCCATCTCGGGGACGGGACCCTGGGCCATCCGCAAAAGGCTCCCTACGCGCGCATCGTGGTCACCGCCGGCGGCCCGGAAATCCCCGCGCCCCTCGTCGATCAGCTTGACGAAGGCGGAATCATGGTTATTCCTGTAGGCAGCAGCGGCCAGCAGCGCCTCAAGCGTGTCTTCCGGCACCATGGCGCCCTGCACGAGCAGGACTGCGGGCCCGCTGTCTTTGTGGATCTGGTGGGAAGCCACGGCTGGCAGGAGACGCCCCGCAAGGGGCTGCAAACCTCCTGAACCTGCGGCACGCTTCCCGCCTTGCCACGAGTCTTCCGCCTTCCCCGCATCTTGCCCGGCAAAAGCGCGCGGACTCGACCAGGCCGCCAACAACCACTTCGACAACCGTTTCGACAACAACCCATTTCAAGGACAAAGCAACATGGCAGACTGCTCCCATTGCGGTTCGGCCTCGAGCTGTTCTTCTGCCGGCACCAACGGGGCGTGTCCCAGCTCCATGATATCCCAGCAGGACAAGCAGATTCAGGACAACCTGTCGCACATCAAGCACAAACTCTTCATCATGAGCGGCAAGGGCGGCGTGGGCAAGAGCTCCGTGGCCGTCAACGTGTCTGTGGCCCTCACCAAGCTGGGCTACAGGGTCGGCCTGCTCGACGTCGACATCCACGGCCCCAGCGTTCCCAATCTCCTGGGCCTGCGCGACGTTGCTCTCATGGTGAACGATCAGGGCCAGATCATGCCCGCCCTCTGGCAGGAGAAGCTGGAAGTCATTTCCATGGACAGCCTGCTCGGCGACAACAAGGATCAGGCCATCATCTGGCGCGGTCCCAAGAAGACGGGCGCCATCCGCCAGTTCATCTCCGACGTGGCCTGGGGCGACCTCGACTTTCTTGTCATCGACTCCCCGCCCGGAACCGGCGACGAGCACATGACCATTCTCCAGTCCA
>CAZWOT010000362.1:0-1801 GCA_964635595.1 uncultured Desulfovibrio sp. | reverse complement strand
CTTTTCAAGGGGCCCCGCTACGAGACCGGGGACCTGGAGACTGGTCGTCCTGAATTACATCAGAGGCAAGGGCAGAGGTTATGTCACATCATATCGCGCATAAAGACATTCGGTTGTTCTTATAACACACTCTGGATGTCGTTTGACGGCACCAAGATCCTTTCTTCATTGTCAAAATTATTCCATTGTTATCCACTGTTATAAATTGTTATACTTGTTAAGCGCCGCAATTCAGTGTTGACTTTGTGTTGTTTAGGAGGCACTTTAGAATGTCGAGCGTGCTGTGCCCGCGTTTGATAAACATTAGACCACAAAAGGTGCTTGGGTGGCAAAGCCCTCTGGAACTTTTCGAGCACGAACACAAATCGGCTGGACAGGCAACCACCGCCTAAAATTGCACTTGAACCTGATCAACGGGCAAAACCTCATTCGGCCCTTCTGCCGTCATGCATCCGGCACTTGGTCATGACGACAAAATCTGCTATTGATCAGGTCATGGACTGAACGCATTGCCTGCTTCCGGAAGAACGTGAGACAGCTGGCCTTCCCCGGGGAGAAACGTCTGTACGCTGTCATGCACCTCCCCACCAGAAATCCTCGGAGAGTGCACCCCCTGCCCGAAGCAAGCAATCTGCATACGCACTACGCACTATCTGGTTCTGGGGCTGCTCCCCGCACCAGAGGCGTACGTCGATTGGAGCAGAGTCTGTCACACCTGGGCTGTCACATATGGTCTGTTCAGCAAGCTGTTCTGGACGTCAGAACAATGGAGAAGTCGTTATGCCCCCAAAATTTTTGGAAACGGATATTTTTGCCAACCTGCGCCGGGATGGCGGCTACTATGTCGACAAGACCAGATTCCTGGAGGAGTTCCTTGATGCTCCGGCCAAAGCCACTCTGTTCACCCGCCCGAGGCGCTTCGGCAAGTCATTGTTCATGTCCATGCTTGCAGAGTTCTTTGACATCAAAAAACAGGGTGACGGGCAGAACCTTTTTGAAGGTCTTGCAGTCTCATCGAACGAGAAGCTCTGTCAGGAGTGGATGCATCAGTATCCTGTTATTTTAATCTCGTTGAAAGGAATTGATTCAACTTCATTTACTGGTGCGTTAAACAAGATAAAATTTCTTGTTAGAAAAATATGTAGAGCGCATACGGAGCTTGTAAACAGTTCTACCCTTGAGTTGGAGGATCGTAAGCTGATTAAACAGTTGCGCAGTATGGAAGCTGATACAGAAATACTCAGCAATGCTCTTTATATTTTAACGGAAGCAATGTATAGTCTCTATGACAAAGAGGTAATTTTGCTGATCGACGAATATGATGTTCCTGTCGCGAAGGCCGCCGAGAATGGATATTATGACGAGATGATCGGTTTCATGCGATATTTCTTCTCGGAAGCTCTGAAAACAAATCCCTGTCTCAAGTTCGCCATTCTGACTGGAGCCCTGCGCATCACCAAGGAAAGCATCTTCACCGGGCTCAACAATCTGGATTGTTTCGATATTTCATCTCCCGAGTATGAGGATATCTTCGGCTTCACCCAGGACGAAGTGGACAAGATGCTGGCAGATGCCGGTTTCGAGGACAGGCGGGACATCATCAGGGAATGGTACGACGGGTACCATTTTGGGGATCGTACGGACATGTACTGTCCCTGGAGCATCACGAAGTACCTGCGCGCCTTGCAAAAACGCCCCAGGGAACCGCAGGCCTACTGGGTCAGCACAAGCGGCAACGCGCTTGTCCGGGACTTTGCCAGACGTCTTCCCGATGCGGCAAAGTTGCATGGAAATTTTGCCG
>CAZWOT010000361.1:0-1812 GCA_964635595.1 uncultured Desulfovibrio sp. | reverse complement strand
GGGCAATGCGGATGACGTGGTAGACGCGCAGGTCGTGGAGAAGTAGCGCGCCAAAGGCCCCTGTGTCTTTGTGTCTTGCCCTGGTCGGAATCAGGCGCCCTGTGGAGGCTCGCGTCTGCGCAGGGCTTCCTTCAGGATTTCGGCGTCCTTTTCGGGGTCCGAGCGCACGTCAAGTTCGGAGTTGCCGCCAAAGCACCTGAAGCCGCCGTCCTTTTCCAGTTCCACATAGCCGGCGGAGACCACCTTGCCGTAGGGGAGCTGCTCGAACATGTCGGCGTGATCCACCCTGCGGGGAAAGACGAAGGGCACGGCCTGGCCCGAGAAGTCCTCGACGATCAGGTATTTCATGGGAGTCTCCTGAAGGAAGGGCCCGCAGGCCGGGCCCGGCGATTGGGGCAAAGATTGGGGCAGAAGGATTGCGCGATCATTTCGCGCGGGTCTTGCGGTACTCGCGCACGGCCCGGTTGTGCTCGCTCAAGGTCCTGCTGAAGCGATGTTCGCCCCCGTCGCGCACGGCAACGAAAAAGAGGAATTCGTGGCTTTCGGGAGTCACGGCCGCGGCAAGGGCCGAGGCTCCGAAGGAGCAGATGGGGCCTGGGGGCAGGCCCGCAATCTGGTAGGTGTTGTAGGGATTTTGGGCGTCCGCGAGCATGCTTTTCGTGATGGGGCCTCGGAAGTTTTCGCCCTTGCCGTAGATGATGGTGGGATCGGCCTGAAGGAGCATGCCGCGGTCCAGGCGGTTCTGGTAGACGCCGGCCACTCTGGGACGTTCGGAGGAGACGGCCGTTTCCTTTTCCACGATGGACGCGAGGATCACGAATTTTTTCAGTTCCTCCGGGGAGGGCTTTTTGCCCTCGGGCCAGATCTTTTCGGCCTTCTTCCAGAAGGTTTCGACGAGTCTGCTCATGACCTTCCAGGCGCGCCTCGGATCCTTTGCCGTCTCGTCGTCAGGGGTTCTGAGCAGATAGGTGTCGGGCATGAGAAAGCCCTCGGCCGTGTCGAAGGGGATGCCGTGGTGGAGCAGGAATTTCTTGTCCCTTGCCACCGCCACGAGCTCCTCGTAGGGAGCGAAGCCCGCATCCGCAAGAACCTTTGCCGTCTGCCAGTAGGTGAGCCCCTCGGGCACGGTGATGCGCGTGAGAACCGGCTGGCCGTTCACCAGGGTGTCGAGCACCTGCTCGGGAAGCCAGCCCGTGTTGAGGAGGAAGCGCCCGGCCTGCAGGCCGCCGGCGACGTCCTTGTAGCGGGCGAGCAGACGGAACTTGAAGGACGAGGTGATGATGCCCTTGTCCTCCAGCATGGTCGCTATGCGCGCGAGATTGGCCCCGGGGGGAATGTCGAGAAGTACCTCGCGACCGGGAGTCTCCGGGGGCGTGTTCAGGAAGTGCTGCGCCATGAAGGCGCCCCAGCCGCCGGCCGAGAGCAGGCAGAAAAGCACGCTGATGGCGAGAATTTTCACGACTTGCCACATGGGGTTTGCCTCTCAGGGCTTGTCCATGCCACCAACGGGCACGGCCTGCGCCGAATTTTCAAGATAGCTTTCGAGGATGCGCACGGCCGCTGCCTGGTCGAGCACGGCCCTGCGTTTTCCGGCCTTCAGCCCGGACGCCACGAGGTCGTTCATGGCCTCCTGCGAGGTCAGAAACTCGTTCACGAAGACGCAGGGACATGCGAGCCTGCGGGCAAGACGATGCCCAGCGTTGCGCACCTGTCGGGTGGTGAGGCTCTCCGAACCGTCCGGAAGAAGCGGGAGACCAAGGACGCACAGCTGCGCCCCCTCTGCCGTCACCCGGTCCGCGATGGCCTGCAGGT
>CAZWOT010000360.1:0-1816 GCA_964635595.1 uncultured Desulfovibrio sp. | reverse complement strand
AGCTGTTTTTGCCTTGCCCCTGTTACTCCTGGGCGAGCGGCAAAAGGCCCGGTTTGGGCTTCACGAGGCTCGAGACGATTTTGCCGTTTTGAAGGGAGAGGGCGTTTGCGAGCGTGCGGTGGGCCGAGGGCATGGCGTAGCCGGCAAGTTCCGGGAGATCGAGCCAGCGCCAGTCCGAGGCCTCGTGCAGGTCCGGGGGCGCAGGACAGGACCCGGTTTTGTCCGCCAGGCGCAGGAAGAAGCAGTTCAGGGTCACGTGGTACTTCGTGTAGGAGTGGCGCACGATGCCGAGATTGCCCGCCACCTTCACGGCAAAGCCCGTTTCCTCGCGAAACTCGCGCACCACGGCCTCCTCGGGGCATTCGTCGGCCTCGATGCCGCCTCCCGGAAACTCCCAGAGGCTTCCCCAGACGTCCTTGGGCAGGCGCTTTTGCACGTAGATCTTCCCCTCGCGCAGAAGGACCCCGGTGGCGACGTTGAGCCTGATCTTCTCCGGGGATTTGGGGAGCACGGGGCGCATGGCCCAGGTTCCGCGCAAGTGCGCAAGGCAGTATTTCTCGAGAGGACAGGACGAGCATCTGGCCTTCTTGCCGCAGACAAGAGCCCCAAGCTCCATCATGGCCTGGTTGTGTTCCCTCGCCCGCCCCTTTTGCAGAAGAAGGCCTGCCAGCTTTTCCACCTGCGCCCTGCCGTCCTTTTGCCGCACGCAGGCCTCGAGGTCGAAGAGCCTTGAGACCACGCGCTCCACGTTGGCGTCGATGCAGACCTCGTTTTTGCCGTAGGCAATGCTCGCTATGGCCGCGGCCGTGTAGGGGCCGATGCCGGGAAGCGAGCGGATGTCGGCAGCCTCGGACGGGAAGACGCCCCCGAACTTTTCCACAACCATTTTGGCGGCCTTGAGGATGTTTCTGGCCCTCGAGTAGTAGCCAAGACCTTCCCAGGCCTTGAGGACGGCCTCCTCGCTTGCGCCTGCCAGCGCGTGGATATCCGGGAAAAGACGCATCCATTCGAGATAGTAGGCCACCCCGCGCTCCATCTGCGTCTGCTGGAGCATGATTTCCGAGATCCAGACGCCGTAGGGCTCGTAGTGTTCGCGCCAGGGAAGCGGGCGCTTCTCCTTCGCGAACCAGGCGAGCAGGGCGTCTGCCATGGCGGCAAAGTCCGTCGCCATGATCTCGTGCATTTGGGTGTTTTCGGGCATGATTGAGTCTTCAAGGTGCTGGCACTTCGGCCAAATTGCGGCCTGGGCGTACCCTGCCCCAATCGATGCGAAGTGGCAAGCGTGCCATTTGGCGTCTTGAGAACGGCAGGCATGTCGGGTACCCCCCCTGGGGCAAGCAGGAGAGCGCATCATGGTGCAAAAAAGGGCCGAGAGAAAAAACGGCCCGGCAGAAAACCAGGTTCCGTTCCGCCCGAACCCGGGATCTGCTACGGCATGGTCCAGGTCACGTTCGGATGGATCAGGGTCCAGGGAAGGCACTGCCGATGGGATCAGAAGCTCAAGAGGAACGTGTCCATCAGCCAGAAAACCGCCGACTACCTGCCTCCCGGGTGCTCCAGGGTCGAGGAGATGGTGTCCAGGGAGGTTTTCAGGGAGGCTGTCCGGGAAGAAAGGGAGCAGCGGAAGCGGGCGCCCAGGAGAGGCGCGTTCAGGAAAAGATCTCCCGGGGAAAGCTTGTTTTTGGAAAGCTCGTGTGAGGATGTCGAGGCGGAAGACCTCGAGCAGGATGCCGCGCAGGAACCCATAACGCCTCTTCCCTGCATTCGCGAGCCGGAAAAGGTGGCGGCCATGTTTCTCGGAACGATGTCCGAAAAC
>CAZWOT010000359.1:0-1824 GCA_964635595.1 uncultured Desulfovibrio sp. | reverse complement strand
CGCCGAAGAGGTCTCCGCCCTGCGCGGCAAGCAGCTCGAGGCTCCGAGGAAATAACCATGGCTGAACAGATTACCGTCATGCTCGTCCGTTCCCGCGCCGGGTGCACCCCCGCGCAGAGGAAGTGTCTCGACGCGCTTGGCCTCAGGCGCCGCGAGGTGCCCAAGGTCCTGAACGACTCCCCCGCGGTGCGCGGCATCGTCAACAAGGTGCCCCACCTCGTGAAGATCGTCGAGTCCAGGTAGGACGAGTCTGCGCCCCGCGAAGGCCCCGTGGGCAAAGCGGGAAGCGCAGGACTTCACCAGACAGATTTCAAGGCGACAGTCATCAGGAGACCGTCATGCATCTGCATACACTTTATCCTTTCCCGGAAGAGCGCAAGACGCGCCGCCGCGTGGGTCGCGGTGCCGGCTCGGGCCTCGGCTGCACGGCCGGCAAGGGCCACAAGGGCCAGAACGCCCGCGCCGGCGGAGGCGTGCGCCCCGGCTTCGAGGGCGGCCAGATGCCTCTGGCCCGCCGTCTGCCCAAGCACGGCTTCAAGAACTACCCCTTCAAGGTTGTCTACAAGGCCATCAACATAGGCGACCTACTGAAGTTCTTCCCCAACGCCGACACCATCACCCTGGAGCAGATCTATGATCGCGGGCTCGCCAGGAGCGGCCTGCCCGTCAAGATCCTCTCCGGCGGCGAGGTGACCTCTGCGGTCACCATCGAGGCCCACAAGTTCTCGGCCGCGGCGGCGGAGAAGATAGCGAAGGCCGGCGGCAAGGCCCAGGCCCTGGAGCAGAGCGTCGCCGAATAGGCTCAACCCTTCTTCAGGGGCCAAGGCGCACTAGGCGCCATGCCCGCTACAGGACTTTGGTGCGCCTTTGCTCGGGAGCCTTGACTGCTTCCGGGCAAAGGCGCTTGTTCCGTACAAGCGACAGACAGGTACTCCATGGCACAACCCAACACCGTCACCCCGGGACAGAGGAGTCTGGCCAAGCGGCTCGGCTGGACCCTTCTTTTGCTCTGCTGCTATCGCGTGGGCGTGCACGTGCCCGTTCCGGGCGTGGATGCCCAGGCCATCGCCTCCTACTTCGAGATGATGAGCGGAACCATCTTCGCGCTCTTCGACATCTTCTCGGGCGGCGGCCTCTCCAACGTGTCCATCTTTGCCCTGGGCGTCATGCCCTACATCTCGGCCTCCATCATCATGCAGCTCCTGCAGGTGGTGAGTCCGGCCGTCAAGCGCCTCTACAAGGAGGAGGGCCAGGCCGGCAGGCGCAAGATCACGCAGTACACGCGCTACCTCACCGTGTTCATCACCATGGTGCAGGGCCTCGGCATCGCCGTGGGACTCCAGCAGATGACCTCCCCCTCGGGACATCCGGTGGTGCTCCATCCCGGGACGACTTTCCTCATTGTCACCATGCTCACCTTCTGCGCCGGCTCCATCCTCATCATGTGGCTTGGCGAGCGCATCACGGACAAGGGCATCGGCAACGGCATCTCGCTCATCATCTTCTGCGGCATCGTGGTCGGCATCCCGCGCGGCATCATCCAGTCCATCGAGCTCATCCGCACGGGCGAAATCTCCATCTTCCTCGCCCTGTGCATCCTCATACTCATGGCCTGCGTGGTGGTGTTCATCGTCTTCGTCGAGCGCAGCCAGCGCCGCATTCCAATTTCCTACGCCAAGCGCCAGGTGGGCCGCAAAATCTACGGCGGCCAGAACAGCCACCTGCCGCTGCGCCTGAACACCGCCGGCGTCATCCCGCCCATCTTCGCCTCCTCGCTTCTGCTCTTCCCGGCCACCATCGGCCAGTTCAGCCAGAACGAGTACG
>CAZWOT010000358.1:0-1827 GCA_964635595.1 uncultured Desulfovibrio sp. | reverse complement strand
GGCGAGAGAAGCCGACGGCAGCGGCGTCTCCGTCCATTTTCCCGACGTGCCCGAAGTCTGCGAGGGCGGCAGCGATTTTCCGGAGGCACTCGAAAAGGCCGAGGCCGACCAGCATGAGGCCCTGCGGCATCTCGTCTGCCTCGGAAGGCCCATGCCCGTCCCCTCGACCATGGAGGAGGTCCAAAGGAAGGTGAAGGCAGAGCGGATGAGCCTTGGCCTTGGGTTGCCAAAGGACACGCTCTTTCAGTGCGTGGCGGCCCGGATCTCGACATGGCCCCCGTGCGCGTCAACGTGTCCCTCCCAGGGGCCGTCCTCGATGAAGTCGATCACAGAGCCAAACTCGCGGGCATGATCCGCAGCGCCTATCTCTTGACGGCGGTTCAGGTCTTCATGAAGAGGTCAGCAGCACTGCCCGCAAGGCGCGTCAAAAGCACGAAGGCCGCAAAGAGCGCAAAAGGCATGGCGAAGAGGACAAGGCTCGACGCTTGAGGGTCTGTCCCACTATTCTACTTGCCTTTCTTCTTTTTGTTCTCGGAGAGGGGATGCGCCTCATCGTAGGTCTTGGCAAGCTGGGCCACGCTCACCTGGGTGTAGCGCTGGGTAGTCGCAAGGCGCTTGTGGCCGAGCAGCTCCTGCACCACGCGCATGTCCGCACCGGCGGCCAAAAGATGCGTCGCAAAACTGTGGCGCAGGGCGTGGGGGGAGATGGTGCGCGAAAACCCGGCCCTTTTGCACAGGCTCTCCACGATGCGTCTGGCCTCCCTTCGGTCGAGTCTCGCACCCCTTGCGCCCACGAAGAGCGCCGGTTCATGGGCATTGGCAAGCGTTCCCCTCAAGGAAAGCCACTTTTCAAGGGCCTCCACGCTCGCGTCCGTCAAAGGCGCCAGACGCTCCCTGTTTCCCTTGCCCAGAACCCGCACATAGCCGTCCTTCGGGTTCACCTGGGCCGCGTCCAGCCCCAGGGCCTCGGAGACGCGCAGACCCGAGCCGTAGAGAAGCTCGGCCAGCGCCAGGTCGCGGACATCAAGGCTTTGGGCCTTGGCAGCGCTTGTTCCGCGCACTCTTGTTGCAGGCGTTTTTGCGTCCCTCTCCAGCATGTCCCTGGCTTCGTCCACGTTGAGGGCGCGGGGCGTGCGCTGTTCCTGCTTCGGGTTCTTGATCTGGATGGCAAGGAGCGAGTCCACCTCCCCGCGGTCGTGGAGATGCCGAAAATAGGAGCGCAGGGAAGAGAGCTTGCGCGACATGGAGGATTTGGCAAGGCCCTGGCGAAAGAGGGAGGAAACCCAGGCCTGGAAGACCGGGCGTTTGATGTCGTTTGGCCGCTGCAGGGAAAGTCCCTGATCCCAAAGCCAGGCCTCGAGGTCGTCCAGATCCCTGCCGTAGGCCGCAATGGTGGCCCTGGACGCGTTTCTCGCCGACGCAAGATCCCTTAAAAAAGCCTGCACAAGCTCGGGGCGAACGATTTCCGCTCTCTTTTTCCTGTCCCCAGAAGCCCCATTCGCGGCCGCATCCGTGCTGCCCGAGGCCGTTTCTGACGCGTTTTCGGGCACCTTCGCACCGTTCGCGCCATCGACGGCCTTGTCCTGCGACCTCGTCTTTCCGGGCTTGAAGAAAAACATGCAGCACTCCCCATGAAGACGGCCGAGGCCCTTGTCCAGGGACTTTCGCGCAAGAACTTATGCCCCCAGGACCACTGTCCATGACCGCCCTGCCCCGCTTGTAGCCAAATCCGGGTCTTTCCACAAATGGACAATCATGCATCCTGCATGGAGAAGAAGCTTCCGAAACACCGCCGCAAGAAGGGGGCCTCGTGGCAAATGCCGACTT
>CAZWOT010000357.1:0-1832 GCA_964635595.1 uncultured Desulfovibrio sp. | reverse complement strand
CTAGGAGAGGCCCCTGGCTTTCTTTTCCTCGAGATCGGCTACGGACGCGTAGCCGTATCCTTTCGCCATGCAGTCGAGGTTCTTCTCGGCCAGGTTCTCGCCCCGCTCCCTTGCCTCGAGCACGTGGCGGCGCAGCCGCTTCAGGGTCTCTTCCCCGTAGGTGGAAAGCTCGCCTTCGAGGTAGGTCTCGAAGGACGTGCCCGCCCTGGAATCCTCGCTCGAGCGAAGGGGACGGCCCTTGGCGCGCACGTTGGGATACTTTATGTCGCACTCAGCTTCCCAGGCCACGTTCACGTCCACGATGTCGCGCACGAGCCTGTGCTTCTCCTCCGAGACCGGGGGAAGCCTGCTCTCGATTTCCGCGAACTCCTCGGGCCAGGTGCGCCGCATCATGTAGGCGTACTTTTCCGTTACGGTATTGCGGCCCTCGTCCCTTGCCCGGTCGAGGTCGGCGTTGTAGCTCTCGAGCGCGTCCTTGGGCCAGCAGGCGAACTGGCTCTGGCGCATGAGCCTGAAGGTTTGGGGACTGTCCTGACAGCCGGCGCGCCCGCCGCGGTTGTTGACCTGCTGGAGGAAATCCCATTCTTTCTCTATGATGGCTGCCACGAGGCTGCCCTGGGCGTCGCTGGTCATGGCAAGGACTCCTTTGCTTGAAAGCCTTTTTTTGTTGAGGTTTTTCGGGGGCTGTTCCACCCCTTGGCCGAATGTGTATGCCTTTGCGGCCCTATTGACAACGAGCGGCATGCCATCCCGGGTCATGCGCCAGTCTTTTTTG
The DNA here is from genome assembly GCA_964635595.1 of uncultured Desulfovibrio sp. GTDB lineage: Bacteria > Desulfobacterota > Desulfovibrionia > Desulfovibrionales > Desulfovibrionaceae > Desulfovibrio. The sequence continues at coordinate 1,057 of CAZWOT010000357.1, read as the reverse complement.
CGAAGAGCGGGCCTGCGGGCGCGGGATGCCGAAATACCAACCCCAATTCCCCCTTTCAGGGACGAGGTGAACCATGACGAAGGGCAAAGGGCTCGAGCTCTCCCGCAAGTTTTACGAGGAATACGGCAAGCCCCTCATCGAGCAGGAACTCCCCGATCTCGCGCCCGTCATGGCCACGGGACTCGTGGGCGAGGGCTCCGAGTGCTTCGGCTTCGACGACGAGATATCGCAGGACCACGACTGGGGCCCGGCTTTTTGCCTGTGGATGCCCCAGGACGTGCTGGACAAAAACGCCGAGCGCATCGAGGCCGTGCTCGCGAAGCTCCCGGACTCCATGGACGGCTTCAAGACGCGCATGAAGCCCGAGCAGCGCCTGAACCGCGTGGGACCGCTCTCCATCGAGCGCTTTTACAAGACCTTCCTCAACGTTCCCCGCGCGCCCGAGACCATTGGCGAATGGCGCGCGATCCCCGAGCACTACCTGGCGGTCGCCACCAACGGCGAGGTCTTCCACGATCCCGCGGGCATCTTCACCGGCATCCGCGAGCAGCTGCTCGCCTTCTATCCCGAGGACATCCGCATCAAGAAGCTGGCGGCGCGCTGCGTCGCGGCCTCCCAGGCAGGCCAGTACAACCTGCCCCGCATGATGTCGCGCCACGCCTACACGGCCGTGAGCATCTGCCGCGCCCGCTTCACCGAGGCCGTCATCAGCATGCTCTTCCTTCTGCACAAGAAGTACATGCCCTTCTACAAGTGGGCTCCGCAGTCCATGGCCAGACTCTCGCTTCTTGGCGAGGGCATTGCCGGCACCATCGAGCAGCTCAACTGCCTGACCCCCATCGAGAACAGCACCGACGACTTCATGGCGGTCATCGAGGACGTGTGCCAGCGCATCGCCGACGAGCTTCTGGCCCAGGGGCTCGCCTACAACCGCGACCCCTGGCTCTACGAGCAGGGCCCGAGCATCCAGACGCGCATCAAGAACGAGGCCCTGCGCGCCATGCCCGTGCAGCTCGAGTGAGATGCCGGATCTTCAAGCCGAATCGGCCTTTTTGAC
>CAZWOT010000356.1:0-1832 GCA_964635595.1 uncultured Desulfovibrio sp. | reverse complement strand
CAGACAGTTCCTTAGAGCGTTTCGCCTTGAAGTTTAGTGCTATCTCAGGAACCATCAGGAAACAACTTATCAGAAAAATGCCTGATTTTCAGCTGTGCACGATGACAACCTACTGAAACTACTGCCAAAACCGATAGCAAAAGCGACGACTTGCTAGTGAGTTATTTTCCGACAGTTCCTCAGGTGTATGGTTCCGTGAGTCCGGACATCTCTGCCTGACATATTGGCTTTCATCATGAAACCGCTCTAGAACTTGAGTGCGAGGCCCACCGGGCAGTGGTCGGAGCCGAACTGGGTGTTCTCGATCCAGGCGTCGGCAATGTGGTCGCGCAAGTCTTCGGTCACGAAGAAGTAGTCGATGCGCCACCCGATGTTCTTCTCCCTGGCCTTCATCTTGTAGGACCACCAGGAGTAGGCGTCGGCCACATCCCCGTGCACGTGGCGGAAGGTGTCTATCCAGCCCATGGACACGAGCTTGTCGAGAAAGGCGCGCTCCTCGGCGAGAAAGCCCGTGTTCATCACGTTCTGCTTCGGGCGGGCGAGGTCGATTTCCTTGTGGGCGATGTTGAAGTCGCCGCACACGACCACGGGCCTGGCCTTGCGCAGCTCTTCCGCGTAGGCGAGAAAGGCGTCGAAAAAGCCCATTTTGTACTCGAGGCGCTTGAACTTGCCCTGGTGCTTGCCGTTGTCGTCCAGGATTTCCGCACCGCCGTTGGGGAAGTAGCCGTTGATGAAGTGGAACTTCTCGTACTCGGCATGGATGATGCGCCCCTCGCCCTGGTACTCCTCCACCGGCAGCTCGAGCCGGACAGAAAGGGGCTTTGGCTGGCTGAACACGGCAACGCCGCTGTAGCCCTTCTTGACCGTGCTCGAGGCAAAGTAGCTGTTCCATCCTTCGGGGCTGGAAATGCTCTCGTCCAGCTGCTCGGGCAGGGCCTTTGTTTCCTGCAGCCCGATGATGTCGGCGGTCTTCTTGTTGAACCAGGACCAGTCCGGCTTGCCGGAAACGGCTCTCAAGCCATTGACGTTCCAGGAAACGAGTTTTACCTGCATGTTTGCGACTCCATATGCGAAACCCTTGCCGGGAGTACCTTCAAGGCTCCCTGCAAAGGCCTTTTTGCGGGTTTTTTCAAATGATTGGGGGACTTTGCTTTTTGGCCTGTCCTCTGACATACTTCCCGAACTTTGCAAGGGTTGCGAAAGTCCCGTCCAAAGCCCGGTTCCCGGCCGGTTCAACCCGTGCCTGGCGGCGCCACAATAGCCCGGGGCTGCCCATGACGGCAAGGACGCATGACAGACGCACCATACGGCCCCAGGCCGGCCCTGCACCACAAACACCCCAACTACCGGCATACACCGGCAATCACCGACAACAGGCCTGCGAAACGCAGGCTCGAGAAAAAGATACAAGCATGGGGACAACCCATGACCCTGCCTTCAAGGAGGGCACATGAGCTCACTCCCTCAGGTCCTGAAAAACTGGGACTGGGACAAACTTCAGGAAAAACGGGCCAGGCAGAAGGGCTACAGCCAGCCTCCTCGCGACCATGAGCCCGAAGAGCCCAGGCCGGACGCCGAGGACCGCCTTCGCCGCGACTTCTTTGGCGGCGGCAACGAAAACAACGGCGGCGGCAATGGCGGCAGCGGCGGCTTTGGCCGCGACGGCGGCGGCGACAACCGCAACCGCCGCCCGCGCATGGCGTCCTTCAAGATGCCCAAGCCCGGCTTTGCCTCCGGCAAGGGCATCTGGGCCATCTTCGGCGTGCTCTTCGTCGTCTGGATGCTCTCCGGCATCTACATCGTGGAGCCCGACGAGGAGGGCGTGGTCCTGC
>CAZWOT010000355.1:0-1837 GCA_964635595.1 uncultured Desulfovibrio sp. | reverse complement strand
CGTCGGACGTGCTGGGCTGACGTGCCGGATTGACGTGCCGGATTGACGTGCCGGAATCACGTACCGGATTCACGTGCCGGGCCGACGCGCCTTGCGGGCGTTTGCCCGAAGACGCGCCCTGTGAGGCACCCCAATGACCGCCTCCGCTCGAATCCTTCATGGCAGGCGGGGCCAGGGGCATTTTGTAGCGCGCGCTCTGCCCGCATTTTGGGCTGCCGCGCTGTATTGTCTCGGCTGTCCGATCCGAAAAAGCGAAAGCATGCGGCCCCGATCTCGAAACAGCAACCAGGGCTTTCGCCCGAGACAGGTCGGAACAACAGGGCAGTGGCAGGCGAATCCGAAAAGGCCCTGCCCCGTTGTTCCCGACCGAAAATTTCTAGTTCTTCAGGCTGTGGATGGGCGCCGGGATGCGGCCGCCGAGGGAGATGAAGCCCGAGGCGTCGCCGCGGGGCACGGGAATGATGGTCGCCTCGCCCAGAAGGCCGCCAAAGGACACCTTCTCGCCCACGCCCTTGCCGGGCACGGGAATGATGCGAACGGCCGTGGTCTTGTGGTTGATCATGCCGATGGCCATCTCGTCGGCGATGATGCCGGAGATGGTGGAGGCGGGCGTGTCGCCGGGAATGGCCACCATGTCGAGGCCCACGGAGCAGACGCTCGTGAGCGCCTCGAGCTTTTCCATGCTCAGGAACCCGGAGGTCGCCGCGGCCTCGATGCTGGAGTCCTCGGAGACGGGAATGAAGGCGCCGGAGAGCCCGCCCACGGAGGACGAGGCAAAGGAGCCGCCCTTTTTGACCGCGTCGTTGAGCATGGCGAGCACGGCCGTGGAGCCGGGAGCGCCCATGACCGAAAGTCCGCAGCTCTGGAAAATCTCGCCCACGCTGTCGCCCACCGCGGGAGTGGGGGCCAGCGAAAGGTCCGCCACGCCGAAGGGGATCTCGAGGCGGGCAGCCACCTCGTTGCCGATCATCTCGCCCACGCGCGTGACCTTGTAGGCCGTCTTCTTGATGACCTCGGCGACGTCCAGAAGGTCCAGGGGACGCCCGGTCTGGCGGCCCTTCTCGAGGGCGCGGTCGATGGCCTTCCTCACCACGCCGGGGCCGGAGACGCCCACGTTGATGACCACGTCCGGCTCGCCGATGCCGAGATAGGCGCCGGCCATGAAGGGCACGTCCTGGGGGATGTTGGCGAAGACCACGAGCTTGGTGCAGCCGAAGCCGCCCTTGTCGGCCGTGGCGTCTGCCGTGGCAAGGATCTGGCGGCCCATGAGGGCCACGGCGTCCATGTTGATGCCGGCCTTGGAGCTCGCCACGTTGATGGACGAGCAGACGCGCTGCGTGGAGGCAAGAGCCTCGGGAATGGACTCGATGAGGGCGTGGTCGCCCTTTGCGAGGCCCTTTTCCACCAGGGCCGAGTAGCCGCCGATGAAGTCCACCTTGGCATCGAGAGCCGCCTCGTCCAGGGCGCGGCAGATGCGCACCATGTCCTTGGGACCGAAGGGCGCCGCCACCACCGCGATGGGGCTCACGCTGATGCGCTTGTTCACCACGGGGATGCCGTACTTCTCGGCAATCTCGTCGCAGACGGAAACGAGGTTGTGGGCATAGCGGGCGATCTTGGCGCGCACGTTGTCGAGGAAGAGCTCCACGTCGTGGCTCGCGCAATCGAAGAGGCTGATGCCCAGCGTGACCGTGCGCACGTCGAGGTGCTCGTTGCGCACCATGTCGAGCGTGCTGATGACTTCGCGTTCTGAAAGCATGGCGATTGATTTTCCGTCCAGGAGAGAAGGAGAGCCGTTTTTGGGGGACGCTTCGTCCGGCAGACGAACGCCCCTAGA
>CAZWOT010000354.1:0-1850 GCA_964635595.1 uncultured Desulfovibrio sp. | reverse complement strand
GCCGAGACCACCTCGTACTGGGCCTTGTTCAACAACTGCTCATACGCCAGCATGACCTGAAACTCCCGTTTTCCCTTCGCGCGTCCGCGCGTCATCAAGACCCCATCCGGGCTTCGTTGTCGCGCCATGACGGTCATTTGCGCCATTTGTTCCCCTGCGCTTTCCGCCCCTCGCCTTGTCAGGATCTATCTTCTCTTTCTCCCGTCTTCAACTGCCCCGCCCTTGCGGCCAGTGCCTCTTCCCGCCGATCCTTGAGCATGGCGAACCACCCCTTCGAGGTCTTGCGGAAGAAGTAGAAGATGGCGGCCCCGTCCATGAGAAGCGAGAGCAGGCGGCTCACGAAAAAGCCCTGGGAGACGGCGAGCAGCTCGCCCCCGAAGGCGGCAAGAAAGCCGAGTTCCACGGCCGTCACGGCATAGACCGCGTAGAGCGGCCACAAAAATCCTCGCGAGAGCAGAAAGCCAAGGCCGCCCATGGCGAGACCCGTTGCCGCCATCTCCACCATGGTTGCCCGGATGCCGGCCGCTCCGCTCGCCGCGGCCTCGCGCCACTGCGCATCGCCCGCGATGATGAGAAAGACGAGGGCCACGGCGCAGGACGCGTAGAGAAAGATGATGCCAAAGCGGACGTCCTCGGGCTTTTCCGGCAGGGGAGGCAAAGGCGCCGGACCCTTCTCCCGCTCCCGTTTGGAGCGCACCGTCTGGAAACTCGTGGGCATGGCTGCCTCCCTGGGGTCTGACTGGCCTGAGTTCCCGAACAAACTAGTGGCTACACGGGAACTGCCTCAACAAATATTTTCAATAAATTATGAATATGTCAGGGTTTTAATCCGGTCACTACTTGCTTTCCGCTGTCTTTATGGCTACTATGTGTACATTAATTTTAATTATGCCTACACAGGAGGGATCAATGGCAGTCGAGATTACACGCAAAGTGAACGGCAACGAGTACGCAGTAGCCAGGGAGTCTGTCAGGCAGGGGAACAGGATTGTAAAATCTCGTTCAACTTATCTGGGTTTGGTCCTTGACAAAGGCCGTGGTATCTTCAAATCGAGAAAAAGGGGCATATTTCATTATGATGACAAGACAAATACATTTGGTCCTGCGCCTGACGACTTCATACCTGTGTCAAAAAGCAAAAAAGAAGAAATATTAATTCTTGATTTTGGGGATGCCCTTTTATTTGATAACCTCATCAAGAAATATGAACTGGATAAATCAATTAATGCCATAGAAAATGTGAATTTAGAGTCAATTTATGCTTTACTTCTTTTTTACTTGGTCAAAAGCGATAGTTTATGCCATGCGTATAAATGGTATGAAGGAAGCTTTACAAAAATATTATATCCGAATGCAAAAATAGCCAGCCAAAGAGTTGGCGAATTATTAGGTTCTATTGGAACTAAAAATAATATGCGAAGATTTTTTGCTCAACACATAAAATTATTGAGCAATGATGTTAAAGAAGGAGCAAATATTCTTGTAGACAGCACTGGCCTTCCAAACAGTGTTCAATTCCCTCTTGCAGCAGTAAGTAATCATAATGGCGAAATATCTGATGAAGTTCGTTTAATTTATGTAGTACAAGAAAAAACTGGGCTGCCAATATACATGCGCTATGTCCCTGGCAATGCCATCGATACCAACGCGCTCGTGACAACAATAAAAGAATTAAAAACGATTGGCGTCAATACAAAATTTGCAATACTTGATGCGGGCTATGTGTCTGAAAAGGGCTTCAACTGTTTATGTGAAGAAAAAATTTTATTTATTACCAGATGCCCAGAAAACAGATTGATGTACAAGCAGGCAGTTGAGATGGCAATAAAAGATTTAGAAGTGGCCGAAAA
>CAZWOT010000353.1:0-1853 GCA_964635595.1 uncultured Desulfovibrio sp. | reverse complement strand
GGCGCGGCCGGCATCGCTTGCGCCAACTTCTACGTGCTCATGGGCGTGAAGCGGGAAAACATCTTCATGTTTGATACCCGTGGGCTCATCTACAAGGGCCGCGAGGGGCTCAATCCGTACAAGGATGCGTTCGCCCAGCCGGAAAATTGCGGCGAACTTGCCGACTGCATGAAGGGCGCCGATGTCTTCCTCGGCCTGTCCAAAAAGGGCCTGGTGAGCAAGGACATGGTGCGTTCCATGGCCGATTCCCCCATCATTTTCGCCATGGCCAATCCCGACCCGGAAATCACCTACGAGGACGCCACCGAGGCGTGCCCCACGGCCATCATGGGTACCGGCCGCTCCGACTATCCCAACCAGATCAACAACGTGTCGGGCTTCCCCTACATCTTCCGGGGAGCGCTGGACGTGGGCGCCCGCGTCATCAACGAGGAAATGAAGCTGGCCGCCGCGTACGCCCTGGCCGCCCTGGCCAAGGAACCCGTACTGCCGGAAATTCTCGAGGCCTATGGCGTGAAGGAGCTGTCCTACGGGCGTGACTACGTGATTCCCAAGCCTCTCGACCCCCGCATTCTGACCACGGTGACGCCGGCGGTGGCAAAGGCTGCCATGGACAGCGGCGTGGCCACACGTCCCATTGCGGACATGAAGACCTATGCCGAACAGCTCAAAAAGCGCATCGACGCCGCCCACGCGCGCATCCGTCCCTTTGTGAAACAGCTGGCGGATCAGGGCGGCAAGTAGGCCGTCACTGCCGGGCTGCCCCTTTTGTTGCGAAAGGGGCGGCCTCGCCCCTCATGGCGGACGAAACCTTCATTCTGGAATCATGTCCCGATTTCAATTTACTGCGAGGAACCCCATGAAACGTCTTTTTGTTCTGGCTGCCGTGCTGATGGGAGTCATGCTGCTTTCCTCTCAAACTGCGCTGGCATCGTCGTTGGCCATCCAGCTGCCCGAGGATCCCACCAAGGCCTATCTCACGCTCGGCATCCTCTTTGTGGCCGCAGTCATGTTCTTCACCGAGGTTGTCCCCCTGCCCATCACCGCGTTGCTGGTGCCGGTGGCGCTTTCCATCTTCAACGTCATTCCCTCCAAGACGGCCTTCAGCTATTTCGGCGATCCCACGGTGGTGCTGTTCATGGCCATGTTCATCGTGGGCGAAGGCACGTTCATCACGGGCTTTGCCGACAAGGTCGGCCGGTTTGCCATGACCATGTCCAAGGGCAGCGAAGTGAAGCTGCTGCTCTATTCCATGGCGGCCGTCGGCCTGCTGTCCACGGTGCTATCCAATACCGGCACCACGGTGGTGGCCGTGCCCATGGTTCTCGGCATGTGCCTTGTCGCCAAGCTGGCCCCCGGCAAGATTCTCATGCCCGTTGCCTTTGCCGCATCGCTGGGCGGCACGGTGACCCTTGTGGGCACGCCGCCCAACGGCATCGTCAACTCCATGCTCGAGCAGATGGGCGTCAAACCCTTCGGCTTCTTTGAATTCGGTCTCATCGGCATGCCGCTGCTCATAGTGGGCCTGGCCTATTTCGCGCTCATCGGGCATCGGTTGTTGCCCAAGGGAGGGCGCGAACTGAGCGAAGATCTCGTGTCCGGCGAAACCGTGCGCCGCACGGAAAAGATGTGGGTGAGCGTGGGCATTTTCGCCTTCGTGGTGGTCATGATGGCTTCCGAAGTCATGCATCTGACCACTGCCGCCGTGCTGGGCGCCTGCCTCATGGTCATTACCCGCTGCATGACCATGCGCGAGGCCTTCCGCAGCGTTGACTGGACGACCATCTTCCTCTTTGCGGGCATGCTCTCCATGTCCGCGGCCATGGACAAGTCCGGCGCGGCCGCCATCGTGG
>CAZWOT010000352.1:0-1886 GCA_964635595.1 uncultured Desulfovibrio sp. | reverse complement strand
CTAGGGCGCCGGCGGTGCTGTCGGCACCTCTGGCCTTGCGTTCTGAAACCGCCGACGTATACTCCCACATGCAAGCTCGTCCTTGTCGAATGCCCCGTCAAGGGGCATGGGACAGGGCATGCCGCTTCCGCCCCCAAGCGGAAGAAAGGGCCCTCCCCAATGGGGTCCGACACCTCTCTCAACCTTCATTTCAAGCGGGTATGAACTGCTGCAGAGGAAACGTCCATGTCTGATTTTATGGATCTCATCGACGACAAGGCCCAGGCACCCCATTCCGGAGCGCGCATTCTCGTGGTCGGAGTCGGAGGCGGCGGCGGAAACGCCGTGAAGAACATGATCGAGCGCGGCCTCAAGGGGGTCGAGTTCATTTGCGCCAACACCGACCTCCAGGCCCTCAACGAGAATCCGGCGCCCACCCACATCCAGCTTGGAGAGAAGCTCACCCGCGGCCTTGGCGCGGGATCGGATCCCAACAAGGGCCGCGAGGCGGCCACCGAGAGCCTGCAGCTCATCGAGGCCGCCGTGGGCAACGCCGACATGGTCTTTGTCACCGCCGGCATGGGCGGCGGCACCGGCACGGGTGCGGCCCCCATCGTGGCCGAGACCGCGAGGAAGAACGGAGCTCTGACCGTGGGCGTCGTGACCCGTCCCTTCACCTTCGAGGGAGCCAGGAGGGCCAGCTACGCCCAGAACGGCATCGACGAGCTGCGCAAGCACGTGGACAGCCTCATCATCATCCCCAACAACCGCATCATGTCGCTGGCCCCGAAGAAGTCCTCCATGCTCGAGCTCCTCGCCATGGCCAACGACGTGCTCTTCTTCGGCGTCAAGGGCATCTCCGACATCATCACCTGCCCCGGCTACGTGAACCTCGACTTTGCCGACGTGCGCACCTGCATGTTCGAGTCCGGCCTTGCCCTCATGGGCATGGGCATGGGATCCGGCGACACCCGCGCCGAGGATGCCGTGAACCAGGCCATCACCATGCCGCTTCTGGAAGACGTCTCCCTCAAGACCGCCAAGGCCGTGCTCTACAACATCACGGCCCCGAGCGACATTTCCGCCGAGGAGATGCAGAGCATCGGCGACAGGATCTACGAGGCCGTGCCGGAAGGCGCCAACATCGTCTTCGGCGTGGTCTTCGACGACACGCTTGAGGACCAGCTGCGCGTGACCGTGGTGGCCACGGGCATCGAGACCGACGGGGTGCTCGACGCCGGCGCGAAGAAGCCCCAGGCAAAACCCCAGGCTCAGGTCAACGCCGCCCAGGGTGCTGCGCAGGCCGCGGAGAAGCAGCCTGCGGAGCAGCAGGCCGGCAAGGACGTCCTGCCGCCGTTTTTGAAGGCCAGCTCCCCGTCCCCGCGCAGGGCCTTCCAGCGGGAAGCCCAGGAGCGCTGGAAGCAGGAGAAGGGTGCGCTTCCATCCGAGCAGGCCGGAGACGACGCCTCGAGCGACATCCTGGAGATCCCGGCCTTCCTGCGCCGCCACATCGACTAGGGTAAAATTTCCATCACCACTTTTTCAGGGCCATTCCTCTGGTTCTGAAATGCCCGCCGGGAGGTCCTTTGGGGAGGGCCTCCTGCTTTTTTTGGGCCCGGCTCCGGTTTTGTCGGCATCTTCCCGAAAGACCGGGCAACCGGGCCCAAAGGCATGTCCACGACAGGCGAATCCCCCGGAAGGCAAACCGTCATGTCCTGCTTCGCGCCCCGTCAGGCCCAGACCACCATTCCCTGCCCGCACTGCAAGAAGCCGCTCGCCATCGAGCGCTCCTGCCGCTCGGCCCGGATGCGCTGCCCCTCCTGCCAGAAGACCTATCCCCTGCGCGACTATATCGCCAGGGCCGACAAGGCCATGGAGGACTTCCTCGACAACTGCTACGTGGACCG
>CAZWOT010000351.1:0-1894 GCA_964635595.1 uncultured Desulfovibrio sp. | reverse complement strand
GCCCAGAACCAGTCGTACCCCAATCTGGAGGCACGACTGGCCTCCACGTATGTAGCAGGCACGAATGTCACGAACAAAAACGTGCTCTACGACTCCTACATCAAGGCCTTCCGCTGGGCATCGGATCGCATAGACAAAGACGCGGGCGGCATCATTGCTTTCGTGACCAATGCGGGCTGGCTGGACGGCAACGCCATGGATGGCATGCGCAAGTGCCTTGAAGACGAATTCAGCGCCATCTACGTGTTCAACCTGCGGGGCAACTGCCGCACGCAGGGAGAACTCCGCAAAAGGGAGGCAGGAAATGTCTTTGGGCTGGGCAGTCGCACCCCCATTGCCATCACGGTGCTTTTGAAGAACCCGTCCCACGAGGGCAAGGCGCTCATCCAGTACCACGACATTGGCGACTATCTGACCCGCGAGCAGAAGCTGGAAATCATTGCCCGCAAGCACAGCGTCCTTGAGCCGAACTTCGGCTGGATGCGTCTCACGCCGGACAAAAATGGAGACTGGCTCAATCAGCGCAATCAGATCTATGACACATTTGTTCCCCTTGGAGACAAGGACGACAAGAAGAACTGTCGCACGTTCTTTGCTCCTTGCTATTCAAGGGGAGTGGCAACATGCAGAGATGCATGGTGCTGGAACTTTTCAAAAAAATCTATTGCTACCAATATTAAGCGAACAATTGACTACTTTAATCAAAAGGTTGACACACAAAGCGAGTCAGTTGATGCTTCATGTATAAGCTGGTCAAGAGCATTTGAACATGATTTTCATAAGAGAAGAAAAAAGAGTTATTCAAACAAATTGATTACAAATGGAACATATCGACCATTTGTAAAACAATCAATTTACTTTTCTCCATCTCTAAATGAGATGACGTACCAAATTCCTTCACTCTTTCCAATTCAATCAGATAAAAATTTTGTAATCTGCGTATCTGGAATTGGAGGAAATAAACAAAATTCTGCTATAATAACGAATACAATACCTGATTTGAACATTCTTGATGCAGGGACACAGTGCTTCCCTCTCTACTACTACGAGCAAAGAACAGGAAAGTCTCCGCAGCTTCCAGGATTGACGCAGGGTGATGCCGAATACGAACGCCAGGACGCCATCACGGACTTTGCTCTTGAACAGTGCCGCGAGCGCTACGGTCATGGCGTGACGAAGGAAGACATCTTCTACTTCGTCTACGGCTTCTTGCACTCCCCGGACTACCGCACGACCTTTGCCAACGACCTCAAGAAGTCGCTCCCCCGCATTCCCTTCCTCGACAGGGCGGACGACTTCTGGGTCTTCTCGAAGGCTGGCCGAGAGCTTGCCGACCTGCATCTCAACTACGAGGAGCAGCCGCCCCATCCGGACGTGAAGGTGGAGATGCGCGGGATCGAGAGCCTTGACGAGGCAAGCCTCTACCGTGTCGTCAAGATGCGCTTCCCGGACAAGGCCGACAAGTCGGTCATCCGCTACAACGACCACATAACCCTGACCAACATCCCCCTTGAGGCCTACGACTACGTGGTGAACGGCCGCTCTGCCATCGAGTGGATCATGGAGCGCTATCAGGTGAGAACGGACAAGGACAGCGGCATCGTCAACGACCCCAATGACTGGTCTGCCGAGCACGGCAAGCCCCGCTATATCCTCGACCTGCTGTTGAGCGTGACAACGGTCAGTCTGAAGACGCAAGCGATTGTGAAGGGGCTGCCCAAGCTGACATTTGCGTTCCCAGCTTGAGGATCATCTGCAACCCCGGCACGATTCCGCCATGTTCGTGCTTCCCCAACGCCCGGAGAGGCCACAACGCGGGCGGCCGCAGGCTCTTCTTCAGCACAAGGCCCGAAGCGTGCGCCGTGTTCGCGGAGCATCCCGAAGCGTTCACCAC
>CAZWOT010000350.1:0-1900 GCA_964635595.1 uncultured Desulfovibrio sp. | reverse complement strand
AACATACTCACTCCTTCGTGGCTAGAAAAATTTCCAAATCACTCTGCTCAATGTCTGTAGCAGATATTACGTCTTTTTTTGTGGACCGCAAAATGGGGCGCGGTGTACAATGCCGCCGGCATCAGAGTCGCATGGCCCGGATGGCCGTGCGAATTCCTGCCATTCCCCCGAACTCGAGAACTTTTGTGCCAACCCGGACGATTTCTGGGCGGCGGCTTTTGGCCCGTCAGGCGGAAAACGGGCGAAAAGACGCGAGCTCTCCCCAGGGTAGAAGCTTTTGAGGACTGGGGAGAAAGCCAAAACCAGAAGGAGAAGTCATGGGTGAAACGCTTGTTGCTCTTCTGACCCCGGTCAACAACTTTGTCTGGGGTCCGGTCATGCTGGTCCTGCTTGTGGGCACAGGCCTCTATCTGAACATCGGTCTCAAGTTCTATCCCTTCCGCAACTGGATCCGCGCCTACAGATGCCTTTGGGAAGGACGCAAGCACCAGTCCGGGGAAGGCGAGATCTCGCCCTGGAACGCGTTGATGACCGCCGTTGCCGCAGACATCGGCACCGGCAACATCGTGGGCGTCGCGACCGCCATCGCCATCGGCGGCCCGGGCGCCCTGTTCTGGCTGTGGATGACCGCCCTCGTGGGCATGATGACCAAGTTCTGCGAGGTCATGCTCTCGGTGAAGTACCGCGAGAAGACGCCGGCCGGAAACTGGGTGGGCGGCGCCATGTACTTCATCAAGAACGGTCTCGGTCCAAAGTGGAAGTGGCTCGGCACTCTCTTTGCCGTCTTCGGTGCCTGTGCCTGCATCGGCACCGGCGCCATGGTGCAGTCCAACGCCATTGCCGGCAACCTCCAGTCCTCGTTCGGCGTGAGTTCCTGGATCGTGGCCGTGGCCCTGCTCGTGCTTGCCGGCGCCGTGCTCATAGGCGGCGTCAAGCGCATCGGCGCCCTTTCCGGCAAGCTCGTGCCCTTCATGGCTATCTTCTACGTCGTTCTCTCGCTCATCATCATTTTCCTGAACATCGAGCGCGTGCCCCAGGTCTTCGTTTGGGTGGTCGGCTGCGCCCTGTCGCCCACGGCCGCCACGGGCGGCTTCGCCGGTGCCGGCATCATGCTGGCCATACGCATGGGCGTTGCCCGCGGCGTGTTCACCAACGAGGCAGGCCTTGGCACGGCACCCATAGCCCATGCGGCCTCCACTGCCGAATCTCCGCTTGTGCAGGCCTCCATCGGCATGCTTGACGTGTTCATCAACACCATCATTGTCTGCTCAATGACAGGCTTCGTCATTCTCGTTGCGGTCGTAACCCCGGACATGGTGGCCTCGGGCATCGTGACCTACGAAGGAGCCCAGGCTGGCGATCCCCTCTGGGCCAGCGGTCTCAACGGCGGCACCCTGAGCGCCCTAGCCTTCTCATCCACCCTTGGCCAGGTGGGCGAAATCGGCGTGAGCATCTCCCTTGTCTGCTTTGCCTTCACCACGGCCCTTGGCTGGTGCGTGTACGGCGAGCGCTGCGTCATCTATCTCTTCGGCGACAGGGCCCAGACGCCCTTCCACATCATCTACGTGCTCTGCATGGCCATCGGCGCCATGGTGGCCCTGGATCTCGTGTGGATCATCGCCGACACCTGCAACGCGCTCATGGCCATGCCGAACCTCATCGGCATCCTGCTCTTAAGCCCCGTCATATTCCGCTACGTGCGCGAGGAAGTGGCCAAGGACAAGCGCTTCGTCTGCTAGCCGCCCACCAACTGCGCTTTCTTTCCAGGGTCGGCATGCCTTCGGTTTCCCGGGGGCATGTCGACCTTCTTCTAGTGTCTAATTTCGTAAATTGATGACGGTATCTCGGATTTGGGACCCCTTGACATCGCGCTTGCGCCAAGTGAATGGATGTGCGTTGT
>CAZWOT010000349.1:0-1915 GCA_964635595.1 uncultured Desulfovibrio sp. | reverse complement strand
AAATGGCAGGGTTATGATATTTGTCACATACGCCCTGAGGAAGAGACTGTAGTTTGCGCGACATGGGCCCGCTGCATGAAGCGATCTTGCGCAAGGACGGGCGACGCTCTCCGTCCAGGGGACTTTCAGGTCCAAAGCATTTTTCCGAAGCATTTTTTCTGCCTTGAAGCAGCGCGCAAAAAGCCGAATTGGGCGTCGACGCAAGTCCCGAGGCAGCCACACCAAACGAGGTACCCCCATGTTCTGCAACCAATGTGAACAGACCGCAAAGGGCAGCGGCTGCACCGTCAAGGGCGTGTGCGGCAAGAACGACTCCACTGCCCATATCCAGGACGGCATCGTCGAGGCCGTGCGCCAGTTCTCCGTCTTCATGCTGAAGGCCCACGAGAAGGGCATCGACACCGCGAAGGAGGAGCAGCTCTTCCTCGACGCGCTCTTTGCCACCGTGACCAACGTGAATTTCGACGACGAGAGCCTGCTTGCCATTCTCCAGGACGTGCTGGACGCAAGCGTACCCCTTGCCGAACGTGTCGGCATGGGCTTCGACGCGCCCAGGGAGGCCATCGCCTTCCTCGTGCGCTGCTCGGCCCCCAATCTCTTCGCCATGGACGCCAACGTCCTTTCGGCCATGCAGATCGTCCTCTACGGCGTGAAGGGCACCGCGGCCTACGCCTGGCACGCCAGCGCCCTTGGCGAACGCGACCCGGAGATGGTGATGAGCCTGGCAAGGCTCATGACCGCCCGTCCCGAGGACGGCGTCGAGCGCTCCCTCAACGACTGGCTGGGCCTTGCCCTCGAGTGCGGCAAGACCAACATCCGCGCCATGGAGCTTCTGGATCGCGGCAACACGCAGACCTTCGGGGACCCCGAGCCCACGCCCGTGAGCCTCGGCCACAAGCGGGGCCCCTGCATCCTCGTGACCGGCCACGACCTGAAGGACCTCGAGGAGCTTCTGAAGCAGACCGAGGGCACCGGCGTCAACGTCTACACCCACGGCGAGATGCTGCCCGCACACGGCTATCCGAAGCTCAAGGCCTGCGGGCACCTCGTCGGCCACTTCGGCACCGCCTGGCAGAACCAGAAGAAGGAGTTCCCGGACTTCCCCGGACCCGTGCTCTTCACCACCAACTGCATCCAGAATCCCGCGGCCTACATGGACAGGATCTTCACCACCGGCGTGGTGGGCTGGCCTGGCTGCACGCACTTGAAAAACGGCGACTTCGGCCCCCTGATCGAGAAGGCAAGGGAGATGAAGGGCTACGAGGACGACGTGGAGGGCAAGACCGTCACCACGGGCTTCGGCAGGGCCACCCTCGTCTCGGCCATTCCCGCCGTGCTTGACGCCGTGAAGGCCGGCGCCCTGCGCCACGTCTTCCTCGTGGGCGGCTGCGACGGCGCCGCTCCCGGCCGCAGCTACTATGCGGACTTCGTGGACAAGACCCCCGCGGACACCCTCGTCCTGACCCTTGCCTGCGGCAAGTTCCGCTTCTTCGACCGGGATCTGGGCAAGATCGGTCCCTTCCCGCGCCTCATGGACGTGGGCCAGTGCAACGACGCCTACTCGGCCGTGGTGCTGGCGCTCGAGCTCTCCAAGGCCGCCGGCTGCTCGGTGAACGACCTGCCCTTGAGCCTCATCCTCTCCTGGTACGAGCAGAAGGCCGTGTGCATCCTCTTGAGCCTGCTCAGCCTCGGCGTGAAGAACATCCGCCTCGGACCCACGCTGCCGGCCTTCGTGAGCCCGGACATCCTCAACGTCCTTGTGGAGCTCTTCGCCATCAAGCCCATCGGCACCGTGGACGAGGACATGGCGGCCTGCCTCGCACCCGCCCAGCCCGAGCCCGAGACCGTGCTCGCCTGACAGAGGGTCAGGAAGAATCGTGCATCCCTGTCCCCGTTCCGTCGTGGCGCTTCAGGC
>CAZWOT010000348.1:0-1927 GCA_964635595.1 uncultured Desulfovibrio sp. | reverse complement strand
TATTCAAGCTTTGCCACATTCTTGGTGTATTGTCTATTGGAAATCCGGGAAGCGACAAGCCCCATGTGTCTGGAATCTCAAGTTTTTTCGATTTTTTCTCTTGCGAAAACGCTTGTCTTTGCGTGTGTATGCATTGTGTCGCACGCAGAGTGTGACTGATTGGCTTGATGGGGGCAGAGCTCCGAAAGATGTCCGTCCAGAGCCGTTTTTCGCGTTGCCGACAACGAGCCGCAAAAAATCGCTTGACGCCAATCGGACCTTCAAGTAATTTGTCCTCTGTTCGGCCTTCTCCTGTCCGAACATCGATTCGCAAGACACAGCGCCCAGATAGCGCAAGCATACAGGAAATACCATGTACTCCCTTTTCTCCAGCGTAAACCATGCCGAAGCCGGCTTTGCCGGTTTCTGGTGGTGGCGTATCGCGGGAAGGGGAGTAGGGCAGGCTCTCTAGCCTCCCGCTTTGGCTTGACTTGTTCGGCGCCGTCCCTTCCCGCGAAAAGGAAAGGACGGCGCCTTTCTTTTGCGCCCTGCTTTTGTTCCTTCCCTTTTCCCGGTCACGGCCCCTGCCGGACCCGTCGGCCTTCTCCCACCAAAAGCCGTTCCCCCGATTCTTCCAACCTCAAGGATTGTCCCATGACCAACAACACCCGCCAGATGCGCTCAGGCATCGTTCTCGAGCAGAAGGCGCGACTTCTGCCCGCGGACATGGACACGCCCATCTCCCTCTTCATGGGCATGGTCGGAGCCGGCGACGGCATTCTCCTCGAGAGTGCCGCCGTGGACGGCCGCTGGGGCCGCTACAGCATCCTCGCCTGTGACATGATGCTGGCCCTCTCCTGCGAGAAGGGCTGCCTCAAGCTCGACATCCGCGAGGACATCTTGAGCCCCCTCGAGGAATTTGAGGGCATGCCCTTTGCCGAGGGCCTGCGCGCCGTCATGAACGCCATCGAGATTGTGCCCCCGAAGGCGCAGGGGCTGGATCTTCCGCCCATCACCCGCGCCCTCTACGGATACCTCGGCTTCGAGATGGCCGGCCTCTTCAACCCCAGGCTTGCCCCGGTCATGCCGAAGGACGAGGCCGAGTGCCAGCTCGTGCTTCCCGGCACCGTCATCGTGCTCGACCACGTCTACAACCGCCTGTGCCAGATAGGCGTGGGCGACTTCGTGGACGTGCGCTCGGCCCACGAGGCGAGCCTGTTCGCCAAGGGCCGCGATGCCGCGCTTCCCGATCCCCTGGCCGAGCCCGGCGAGGAGGGCTACAAGGACGCCGTCGAGAAGATCCGCGTCATGCTGGCCCAGGGCGAGGCCATCCAGGTCGTGCCCTCGACCCGCTTCTCCGTGCCCATGCGCGGGGAAGGCTTCTCGCTCTATCGGCGCATGCGCCGCATCAACGCCTCGCCCTACATGTTCTACATGCACTTCCCGAGCCTCACCCTTTTCGGCTCGTCCCCCGAGGTCATGGTGCGCTGCACGAAGAACGATCTGGCGCTGGCGCCCATCGCCGGCACGCGCAGGCGGGGCAGGGACGACTTCGAGGATCACCAGCTGGAGCTCGATCTCCTCTCCGACCCCAAGGAGCGCGCCGAGCACGTGATGCTGGTGGACCTTGGACGCAACGACCTTGGCCGCATTGCCGAAAAGGGCACCGTGCATGTGGAGAGGCTCATGCAGATCGAGCGCTTCTCCCACGTCATGCACCTCACAAGCCAGGTCTCGGCACGGCTTCAGCAGGGCAGGGACGCCGTGGACGTGCTTGCGGCCACCTTCCCGGCCGGCACGGTCTCGGGCGCCCCGAAGCTGCGGGCCATGGAAATCATCCGCGAGATGGAAGGACGCCCCCGCGGCCCCTACGCGGGCTGCATCGGCTGGCTCGGCCTCGACAAGGACAGCGTGAATCTCGACATGGGCATCACCATCCGCAGCATGT
>CAZWOT010000347.1:0-1932 GCA_964635595.1 uncultured Desulfovibrio sp. | reverse complement strand
CCACGTCCAGATTTCGCATGAGCACCCCGCCGGCATGATCGGACGGGACAAGGCACACGTTTTTCACGTGGGGGAAGACCTTTTCCTGTGCAATCATGTCGCGGAGCTTTTCCGCTCTTGCCCGCATTCCCTCGTCGGTGGTGTGGCAAAGGAAGAGGTTCGGGAGCCCGTGCGAGGCGATGGCCGAAAAGGTGGGCGCCGCGTCGGTGCCAAGGGCGACCACAAGGGAGTCGGAAACAACCGTGCGTCTGCCCTTGGCGTACAGCTTTTCGTCTTCCTGATCCGCGAAGTGTTCCCAGATGGACAGGCCGAATTTCTTGACGGTGTATGGGCTGTACTGCAAGGAAACGACCTTGCCGCCGCTTTCCTTCTCGATGTGGCCCTTGCTTATCGGGTCCGGACAGAGAACGTGCACGATTCTGTGGTAGAGAAGGCTTTTGTCGCGCGTTGATGCCCAACGGCAGATCTCGCGGCAGAGCTCGAGAAGTTTTTTTTGATCGAAATCGGCTTCAGCGACATATGGTATGAAACGCAGCAAGTTGACCGTGTTGGTCTCGTCGTTCCAGACCAGATCGAAGTACATGCCGTCGACCACCACGTTTCTGAGGCTGTTCTTCGACAGTTTGACATGTTGTTGAAGGTCGGGAATCCTGTTGAAGCGTTGCACGAGGTCGAAAAACTTCGACGTGTTCGGGGAGGGTTCGACCCTTGCCTGCTGCAGGGCAAGCACGTCGCGAATGCTCATGGTTTTGGGCGGCGTCAGGCGGATGTTTTCCTGTCCCACCAGTTCCCGGAAGAGGACGTTGTTTCGGGACGTGGAGAGCAGGGCGGAACCGTCGATATCCATGAGTTCCAGCACCATCTTGGCACTGGCGAAGTTCATGCCCCCGGCCACGTTGAAGAGGATGCTGCCGTCCATCCGCGCAAGCTCGAGGATTTCCCCTGCCGGCGTTGTTGGAACGTTCCAGGCCGGCAGGATGTCCACGGGAGGGAGGCCTTCTTTCTCGCAATGGGCCTTCAGGACGTTCGCGTACTCTTCGGTCCTCTTCGTGGGCACGAGCAGGATCTTGTCGACGGCGAGGATGCCGGGGTTGTTCAGGCAGGTCTGGAGGGGATAGAGAACGCCCATGGGCTGTTCGCCCACAAGGGAAAGGAAGACGTAGTTGTTCATGTACGGCACCTGAAGAGGGAGATTGCGAAAGGCCGGCAAGGGATTGAGGAGGCTGGAAGCAGAAAGTCGGCTCACAGGAGGGGCCGGGCGGCAGAACGTGTCGGGCAACACTCCTCAAAAAAATGGAACATTTGAAATTTTCGGTGCAGAGGCGTGCCTGCGAGACGCTTGCCCTTGCCTGCCTGCCTGCCTGCCGACTCCATTGTTGTCAGCTCTTCTCCAGCCGACATGCCGTGGTACGCAAAACACGCTTGAGCTGTCGAAAAAAGCCTCTTTCGGGCGGAGCGGCCAAAGAAGGATCTCTGGAGTCGACAAAAAATTTATGAACTTGCGTCCTTGCCTTGTCAACGCTTGGGGGACAAGTGGACTGTTTTTGGCCCTGGCGTGAAAGGGGCAGGCGGCAAAAAAACAGGACAACAGGCTGAACGGGGCTCAAGAAGGGTCTGGACTGCCGGCAGTTCGGCACTGGAGGAACACGCTTTTTCGTGCACTCTCCAGGAGAGAAGCTGCAAAAAGCGGGAAGGCTCATGGAGGCCATGCAGGGCAGCCTTCCGCCCTTGCCCTGGCGTCGGCAGGAATCGGCAGGAAACGGGAGAGGGCGTCCGCGCAAGGCACGCCGCCTCAAATGAAGACGGAGAGGGACTTGTCCCTGTTGGCCTCGGTGATGCGGGCCTTGTCGAGGCAGCTTGCGCAGAAGGGGAGGACAAGCAGGCTGTCGCCGTCCTTCATCTTTTCCCTGGCCCAGGACTCCATGTCCCCGA
>CAZWOT010000346.1:0-1936 GCA_964635595.1 uncultured Desulfovibrio sp. | reverse complement strand
TGCCAATGAAGATCGTTCTTCTCGAGAGTCTCGGGGTGCGCCCCGAGCTCGTGGCCTCGCACGCAGAGAAACTGCGCGCCATGGGCCATGAATTTGTCGAATACCCCAGGGACACGGACGAAAAGGTCTAGCTTGAGCGCGCGCAGGGCGCCGACGTCCTCATGCTTGCCAACATGCCCCTGCAAAAGGCCGTCGTGACCGAAACGAAGGGCCTGAAGTTCGTGGACGTGGCCTTCACGGGCGTGGACCACATTCCCGTGGCCGAGGCAAAAGAGCTCGGCATCGCCGTCTCCAACGCCTCCGGCTATGCGGACGAGAGCGTGGCCGAGCTTTGCCTCGGCTTCATGATCGACCTTCTGCGCAAGGTCCGCGAGCAGGAAAGGAGCCTGCGCGAGGGCGGCACCAGGCTCTCCGGCAACCTTCTGAAGGGCAAGACCGTGGGCATCGTCGGCTGCGGGCGCATCGGCCGCATGACGGCGCACTTGTGCAGGGCCTTCGGCTGCCGCCTTCTGGCCTACAACCGCTCCCGGGTCACGGACCCCGTGTTCGAGATGCAGGTGGATCTGGAAACGCTTCTGCAGGAATCCGACATCGTGAGCCTGCACTGCCCCCTGAACGAGGGCACAAAGGGCCTCATCGACGAGAAGGCCCTGAAGTCCATGAAGAGGACGGCCTTCCTCCTCAACACGGCCAGGGGGCCGGTGGTGGACGAGAAGGCCCTGGCACGCGCCCTCAAGGAAGGCGAGATAGCCGGTGCCGCCCTCGACGTCTTCGAGAAGGAGCCGCCGCTGCCGCTGCCGACAGACCATCCCCTCATCGACGCTCCCAACTGCATCCTCACGCCCCACATGGCCTTTGCCAGCGTGGAGGCCATGGAGCGGCGCCTCGAAATCGTCTTCGACAATCTCTACGCCTTTCTGGACGGAAAGCGCGTGAACGTCGTCTGCTAGCGAAAACGGCAGGCCGCTTACGTCGGGCGGCTTCCGGCAAGCGGCAGCAAGGCGCACAGTAGCAACGCACACAGTAAGACACACAACAGCAGCGCATACAGGAAAAGCCCCGGGAGTTTCCCGGGGCTTTTCGAATTTTGCCCTGACGGCGTTTGCGGGCCCTGGAGACCCAAAAAATCGGACCGCCTACTTCTTCGGCGCGGGCACCTTGGCGGGCTCTTCGGCCTCCTTGGCTTCTTTCTCGGCCTTTTCCGCTTCCTCGGCCATTTTGGCGAGCTCCTCGGGGGAGCGGATTTCGACCTTGGGTAGCTCGTCGAAGGTCACGTCCTTGCCGTCCATCATGGAAATGATGGTGGCAGTGATGTCCGCGGTGGCGGGAGCGGCGAAGAGGTTCTGGCGGGGAACCACGAAGGTGTTGGGCTTGTCCTTCGCCCATGCCTCGATCTGCGCCATCATGTGGCGGCCAACCACGTTGGTGGCCTTGTTGCGCTCGATGCCCATGTGGCGCTCGAGCAGGACGATGCCCTTGCGGATTTCCTGCTGGCGGGTCTCCTCCTCCCAGGTCTTGGACTGCTCCTCGAGATCCTTGAAGCCCTGCTGCAGGACGGCCTGCACCTCTTCCAGGTGCTTCACGGCCTTCTTGGCGGCGTTGGACTCGGTGTGCACCTTCTGCACGTCCACGGTGACGATGGTCGGGATCTTGCTCGCGTCGACGCCGCTGCCGCCCATTTCGCAGCCGGAGAGGGCGAGGGGAAGAACGCAGAGGGCAAGAAGGGAACGGAACTTGAACATGGGGCTCACTCCAGGTGTCGGGAATTTCCTTGTCCGCCAGTTGCCGTCTGGTCGGGCCGGCTCGCAGGCAGAGAGAAAAGGCAGGGTGGCGCGGAGGCAAAAGTTGTGGGCAAGGAGAAAATGATGTTGGGACTAGATAGCCAAATAGCGGCCAGCGCGCAAGCCGCAAAAATTATGTGACAAGGTTTGTTTGC
>CAZWOT010000345.1:0-1945 GCA_964635595.1 uncultured Desulfovibrio sp. | reverse complement strand
CTTGACTGGCATTTTTCCGATACGAGACATGACGACACCTACCAGATTTCACACAGAAGTTCGCCACCGATGTGCTTCTCACGGGCGCTGTCGCCGTCCATGACGCCATGGGAGGTGGTGAGGATGCAGATGCCAAGCCCGTTCTGGACGCGGGGAATCTCGCCGGCGCCCACGTACACGCGGCGGCCGGGGGTGGAGATGCGCTTGAGTCCAGTGATGGCGGGCACGCCGTTCCTGTACTTGAGAGTGATCTTGATGCCGCCCTCGTCTTCGGACACGTCCTCGACGTAGCCTTCCTGCTTGAGGATGTCGGCGAGAGACGCCTTCATCTTCGAGCGCGGCACATTCACTTCCTTGTGGAGGGCCAAATGTGCGTTGCGAATACGCGTGAGCATATCCGCAATAGGATCTGTGACCATTGATTGACTCCTGAATAGAGAGAGTGGTTGGTCCCTGGGAGACCTGGGGCCGGACTGCACGCCTGGCCCCGGTTTGGGCTCGATTCCGTCAAGGACGGAACGCGGGTCTTTATCACAGGACCCGATGAGCCGCAATACCCCCGGCGACCCGGTGGGGTCGTCGAGGGCATGTGAAAGATGGTTGCTGGCGCGATATGCCGGTCAGCTTCTACCAGCTGGACTTGCGGACGCCGGGCAGCTCGCCGCGCAGGGCCATGTTCCTGAAGCAGATGCGGCACAGGCCGAACTGGCGCAGGTAGGCGCGCGGACGACCGCACAGGGGGCAGCGGTTGTAGGCGCGGGTGGAAAACTTGGCCTTGCGGGTGGCTTTCACTTTGAGAGAGGTACGAGCCATGACTAGCCCCTTACTTGCGGAACGGCATGCCGAGCTGGTCGAGGAGCATCTTGCCCTCGCGGTCGGTTTTGGCCGTGGTCACGATGGTGATGTTCATGCCCTTGGGATTGTCCACGCGATCGGCCTCCATTTCGGGGAAGATCGTGTGCTCCTTGATGCCCAGGGTGAAGTTGCCGCGTCCGTCGAAGCCCCTGTCGACAATGCCGCGGAAGTCGCGCACGCGGGGGAGCGCGAAATTCATGAGCTTGTCGAGGAAGTCCCACATGAGGTCCTTGCGCAGGGTGACGCGCACGCCGATGGGCATGCCCTCGCGCAGCTTGAAGTTGGCGATGGACTTGCGGGCGCGGGTCACCACGGCCTTCTGGCCGGCGATGGCGGTGAGCTCGGCCACGGCCTCTTCCATCAGCTTGTTGTTCTGGGTGGCGGCGCCAAGGCCCATGTTGAGGGAAATCTTGGTGATGCCGGGCATCTGCATGGGAGACTTGTAGTTGAACTCCTTCTGCATGGCCGGAACCACCTTTTCCTTGTATATCTGTTCAAGGCGGGTCATACGCTACCCCTTATTCCATGACTTCGTTGCACTTCTTGCAGAAGCGCACTTTCGCGAGCTTGCCCTCGGCCTTCTCGACATAGCGATAGCCCACCCTGGTGGGCGCGGCGCAGGCGGAGCAGACAACCATGACATTGGACACGTGCACGGGCATCGGCTTGTCCACGATGCCGCCCGGGGTCCTCGTGTAGGGATTGGGGCGCATGCTGCGCCTGGCCACGTTGGCGTTCTCCACCAGCACGCGGTCCTTCTTGCGCAGGATCTTGAGCACCTTGCCGATTTTGCCGGCAGACTTGCCGGAGATGATCATGACCTTGTCGCCCTTGCGGATACGGGTATTCATAACAGGGACTCCTGGAGACTAGAGAACTTCCGGGGCAAGGGAAATGATCTTCATGAAGTTGGCGGCGCGCAGCTCGCGGGCGACGGGTCCGAAGATGCGGGTGCCCACGGGCTCGCCGTTGTTGTTGAGGAGCACCGCGGCGTTGCCGTCGAACTTGATGTAGCTGCCGTCGGGACGGCGCAGTTCCTTGGCCGTGCGCACGATGACGGCGCGCATGACGTCGCCCTTCTTCACCTTGC
>CAZWOT010000344.1:0-1961 GCA_964635595.1 uncultured Desulfovibrio sp. | reverse complement strand
ATGCCGCGCACGGGCGAGCGCACGTCGGTACGGGTCACGCGGTCGCCGCCGGCGGCCAGCGTTTCCTGCAGCGTGGTCAGCTCCACGCGGCGCTTGTTGATTTCCTCGGTGATGGAGTTGCGGAACTCGGCCGTGTGGGACTCGATGCGGTGTCTCGCCTCGGACTCGGCCGCCTGGGCGCGTGAAATGGAGGCGCCCAGCATGTCGATCTGGCCCTGCAGCTCGACCACGCGCTGTTCCATGTTCAGGTACTCGAGGCGCGAGAAGTTGTTGCGGGAGAGCAGATCACTTGCCGCGTCTCGCTGCTGTTTCGCGAGATCGAGGCTCTGCGTGAGCTGCTCGCGGTGGGTGGTCTGTTCCTGGATTTCGCGCTCGCGCTGGATGACCTGGTTCTGCAGGACCTGGGCGTCCACCTCGAAGCGCTCCTTGCGAGAGCGCCAGAGCGACGTCTGGTCGCGGACAATCTGCTGGGCCTGCTGCATGATGCTGGCGTCGATGTCGCGCCCGAAGTATTCCACGGCCCAGGCGTAGAGGTCCTGCGGGAAGACCGGTTCCTGGTTGTGCAGCTCGGCCTCGAGACGGATGAGGGCGAAGACGTTGTCGATGCTGCGCTGCATGGCGTCGCGGTAGCTCGAGGCCGCCATCTCGTTGTCGATCTGGGCGATGACGTCGCCCTTCTGCACCGTGGATCCGTCGCGCACGAGCATGGCGCGCAGTATGCCGCCTTCCAGGTTTGAGATGGTCTGCGTGCTCTGCGAGCCCACGACGCTGCCCTCGCTGTGCGTCACCTCGTCGATTTCGGAGAACGCGGCCCAGAGAATGATGACGAAGAAGAACGAGATGGTCGCCGTGGACAGAAAGCGCGCCCCGAACTTGGGACGGCGGCTGTAGGCCGCGTCCACGTCGCCCGCGTACTGGATGTCGTCGGGAGTGAGGCCCGAGAGCGGCGCGTCCAGAGCCGTGAAGAGGCTCTGCTGCTGCATCGTGGTCGAGCGTTCGCCGACGCCGCCCCGGGATTTGCCCTGGACGAAGTCGAGGAGCATCTCCCAGAAGCTGCGGTCCGCCGTCTGCTCGTTGGGGTTCTTGCGGAACAGGGAGAAGAAGAAGCCGAAGAAGCCGGAGAGGTTCGACTGGCCCGGACTGGGTGCTGCCTGGGGAGCAAAGCCCTGGCCCGTGGGGGCAGTCGAATTCATGGGACGGCGGGTGGGCACGCGCATGGAAAAGGCCTGGGCGCGCGCCTGGTCGAGGGGCATGGGAGGCTGCGGGGCGCCTGCGCCGGGCTGGCCGGGAATGCCCTTGGGCATGCCGGCCGGTTTCGGTGCCTGACCGGCATCCTGGGCCTGCTTGGCGGCCTCGAAGATGTTTGCAACCGGCGTGCCTTCCTTGGGCTCCACGGCCATGGCCCTGGCCTCGCCGCTGGTGCGCAGCGCCGAGCCGTCCACAAGGTCGCCAAGGCCGGCGACGGCGGCGGGACCTGCGGAGACCCTGGCATACCTGCCAAGACTTCCTTCCTCGTCGTCCTCGGAGGAGCCCCCGACCTCGGGAATCTCGATTTTGGGCACGTGTATTTCCGGAAGGCCCGGATGCCCGCGTCCGCGCGAGATGTTGTTCAGGCGCGCGGCCGCGCTGGCCCCGCGTATGCCCTGATAGGTGGACGCCCTTATGGTCCGTTGCTCGGCGCCGTCTTCCCGGGTCTCCTCGGGGGCGTCGATGCGTGCCTCACGGGTTTCGTCGTTGGCCACGCCCGTGGTCAGATCCAGTTCGTTTTTCATGGGCTACTTCCCCCGTGGCTGGACGGACACCTTGCCCTGTTGCGGCTGGGCCGGCCTTGGCTGCGGCCGCAGGGTGCCGCCCGGGTGTGCTGGATGGCCCGGTTGCGCCGGATGTCCCGGCTGGACGGGGCGCAACGGGGGCTGGCCGGTCCTTGCGCGGGTCTGAGCCTGCTGTACCTGGGGCTGTAG
>CAZWOT010000343.1:0-1962 GCA_964635595.1 uncultured Desulfovibrio sp. | reverse complement strand
TATCTTGTCCTTCAAGAAGGCCGGGTTGGCGAGAAGGCGGCCAAAGCCCTCGCTCTGGCGGCCGCCAAGCGAGGAGGGGAGCTCCACGCGTCCGGGGCAGTCGACCACGAGCACGCTTCCGCGCACAAACGTGGTCACCGAGCGCTTGGGCAGGCGCCACATGTTGTTGAAGCCGGAAAGCTCCTCGTAGGCGCAGAAGAACTTGTCCTCCACAAAGGACGTCTTGTCCCCGGCAAGGGCCTTGAGCTCCCGCTCGAGGCTTTCGCGGGGCGACTCCCAGGAACGTGCCGGCACGTAGTCCGAGACGAGGAAGAGCACGTTTTCCCCGGCCTCGAGGACCTGCGGGCCTTTTTCGGCGGCGGTCACCGAGACCACGCGCAACCTGCCGTACCCGGCCGAGCGGGCGTGGCCCACATGGATGTGCTCGACCTTGGCCAGAAAGGCCTTGAGGGCGTCCCGCGATGCGGCGTCCGCGCAGAGAAGGTCGCTTGCGAAGACGGCACCCGGCGCCACGGAGGAAAAGCCGAAGAGCTGTCCGTCGCGGGCCTTGCGCTGCTCGGCCACGGAGACGTGCATGTTCCAGAGCCTGCCTGTATCGTTGAGGCGCAGGCTCTCGGCTCCCATGAAGCCCTGGCCAAGCTTCTTGAGCTTGCTTTTGGGCTCGTCCTGCGTGTTGAAGGCCTGCTTGAAGAGCCCGTCGATGTCGTCGCCCTCCTCGAGGGCAAGCAGGTTGGCGACCCGGCACTTTTCGGCGTCCTCGTCCGGGGCGGGCAGGCCCTCGCCGTTTTTCTTCCTCTGCCAGCAAAGCGGCACGGGCACGGCAGAATCGCCGGCCACGACCGGGCAGCCGTGCCCCCAGCTCACGTTGCCGTCGAGGAAAAGCGAGCGGAATTCGGGGTCGTCGTCGGGCACGATGCCCTTGTGGCCCCGCGCCCAGGCGGTGGCGAAGGCTCCCAGAAGCATGCTTCCGGGCACGTGCTCGAGGGTCTGGTGGCCCATGCTTTCGGCGGAGCCGTCGGTGAGGACGAGAGGCTCTTCGGCCTGCAGGGTCAGGACAAGACCGAATGTCCTTGATGCAAGTTGTCCGCTCATATGCTGCCCACCTCGGCGCTTTCGCCCGTGTTGCTGTCCGCGAGGGTCATGGTGATTTCCTCCCGTCCCGGTCTTTTTGCCAGCTCGGCCTCCAGGGCCGCGACGTCGATTTCGCGGGGAAGCGTCACCCGCTCGCCCTTTTTCCGATCCGGCACGAATTCCACCCGGCAGCGGCCGAGGCCGCGGGAGCGGTTGGCGCCGATGCTCTTGACGGCCGCGCACACGCAGCGCAGGTAGTCCTCGAGCCAGGTCTTGTCGAGGCAGTCGGGAATGACGCCGTCGGGGATTTCCAGGCGGGCATGGAACACCGTGCCGGGGATGCCGCACTCGATGGTGCGCAGGGTCCCGTCCCTGACCTGGCCGTTGTCGAGGGCCGTCTGGGTGCGGCGAACGGTCATGTCGCGCACGAGCGCCTCGCGCTCGGCCTCGTCCACGGCCATGAACAGGTCTTCCAGGGGTTTGGGGAGCTGCCCGTTGCCCACACGCAGGATGCCCTGCCGGTTGGCGATGCTCGTCCTGGTCGAGAGGGTGCCCCAGAGCAGGGTCTCGACCAGGGCCAGATCCTTCCTGCACTGTCCGAGACGCCAGGCGCCCTCGCGCAGGGCGCCCTTGACGGCGCGGCCGGGCAGGCAGGGCAGGCCGCGATGGTCGCGCACCAGCCTGTTGTCGGCCCAATGTCCGTCCCCAAGGCCGCTGCTGACCGTGTATTCGGTCAAGAAGGTGATGGCAACGACTCTGTTCATTTCTGCCCTCCCTCTTTCCTGGGGGTCTCCTTGACAAGGTGGAGGTATTCGTCGAGATCGCGGGAGGTCTGGGGCAGAAGATGGGTCAGCTCCAGGTAGTCCGCGAGCAGGGTGTGGTCGCCCTTTT
>CAZWOT010000342.1:0-1988 GCA_964635595.1 uncultured Desulfovibrio sp. | reverse complement strand
CTAGGCTTCACGGGCCAACAGCCCGAGAAAAGACGTTTTTTTCGCTGGAAGCGGCGCCCCTTGCGGCGCCGCTTCTTGAATCTTGAAGACGGCAGGATTCTGGAAGGCTGGATTCGAGTCCCCGCCTGCCCCGCTCCTGCCCTTTCCCCAAACAGCCCAGAACAGGAAATGTTCCAAAGCTACCCGAAGCCATGAGCCAGCCCGTTCTCGTAAAGGTCTACGCGACGTTCGCGCCCGTCTCCCCTTCCCTCGTTGCCGAAGCCGAGGCGGCAGCCTCGGGCGCCCTTGGCGTGGAAGGCGACCTGGGACCCTTCGTGTACGGCGAGGGGGACTCCCTGAGGGTCAGCTTCGAGGGCATCTACTTTCCCGTGGACGATCTCGTCCCGGTTCTCGAGAAGGCCGCTGCCGACGGCGCCAGGGGAAAGCTGGACGTGCTCGACATGGAAAACTGGCTCATGACGCGCCACGAGGCCAGGGACGGCAAACTCGCAATTCACACCGTCCCCCTCAACCACGTGCTCGACTACTCGGGCCTCTAGGCCGCGCAAGCATCGTTCATCGGGCAGGGGCCCAGAAAGGCCGCACAACGGGGTGCTCCAAGGCCCCCTCGAACGCCGTTGCCCGTCCGCCGTTCAGGACTGGCGGCGCTTGAAGAGCCTGTCGAGCTCGTCCCTGTCCCAGCGCAGCACCACCGGGCGTCCGTGCGGGCAGTATTCCTTGTTCTCGGTGTTCAGCCACTGGCGCAGAAGGCTCATGGCCTCGTCGTGGCGCAGATTGTCGCCTCCCTTGATGGAGGACTTGCAGGCCATGGAGGCAAAGCGGGCGTCGAGGTCGTCCTTGCGGCCGCACAACACGTCGCGCATGAACTCCTCGGCCTGGGTGCGGGAAAGCAGGACCGGGATGGTGTGGATGGAGAGCCTGCCCTCCCCAAGCTTTCCGGCAAAGCCCAGGTGCCCCAGGCGCTCGCGCACTTCCTGCCAGCGCTCGGCCTCGCTCGGGTGCAGGGCCAGCGTGACGGGAACGGCCAGCCCCTGTCCGCGGCCGCGATAGCCCTTTTCCTGCATGCGCGCATAGAGAATGCGCTCGTGGGCCGCGTGCTGGTCGAGGAGCAGCAGGGCGCCCGCCGCGTCGCGCAGCACGAGATAGGTGTTGGCCACCTGTCCCAGATAGACCACGCCCTGAAGCGTGGACGAGGGGTCCTGGCCTTTTTTCTCCGGCGTCGCGAGCACGCCTGCCCTGGACGCCTGATCGGTCGTCTGATCGTCCGTCTGCCCGGGCATCTGCCTGCCCTGCGCCTTGTCCTCGCCAGGAGGCAGGTCCGAAGCCTGTCCGGAAGACCGCTCCAGGGCACTGCCCGCCCCGGGGGGGGGGGCCGATCCCGTTTGGGGCTCGCCGGATGCGGAGACGTCGTGGTTGCCCGACGTCGATTGGGGCGACGCTGCGTCCGCCGGATCTGGCGCCTCCACGAAGACCTGGACCGTGTCCACCCTCTTCTCCGGCCCCTTCCTGCCAAAGCCCATGGGGGAATCCGCCCTGCCCCAAAAGCCCGCAGGGCGAACGGCGGCAGCGCCATCGCTCCTGACGGCCGCGGGGGCGCCATCGGCAGGAACCGTTCCCGGTCTGGCCTTGGCCGGCCCCTCTGCCGGATCCTGCATGGTGCCTGCGTCCGTGCCCGGGACGCCCCAGACCGGAACCTTGCCCGCGGCCGGATCCTCGTCGGTCACGGGGGCGTTGGCCACGGTCATGGTGTCGAGCGCCTGGCGCAGCGCCCCCAGAACGGCCCGGAACACGGCGTGCTCGTCGCCGAAGCGCACCTCGCTCTTGGCCGGGTGCACGTTCACGTCCACGTCGCGCGGGTCCATCTCCATGAAGAGGACAACCTGGGGATAGTCGCGGCTCGTGATGCGTCCCTTGTAGGCCTCGCGTATGGCGGCAAGCACGCGCCTGTCGGCCACGCTTCTGCCGTTCACGAAGAGCAGGATGCGGTT
>CAZWOT010000341.1:0-2003 GCA_964635595.1 uncultured Desulfovibrio sp. | reverse complement strand
TGGTCGGGCTCGTTCAGGTCGGCCGTGCCGTCATCGGCGGTCATGAAGAGGGAGCCGTCCCAGTAGAAGACGCCCTGCACCCACTGCGGCACGGGCTGCAGATGAACCTTGCGCAGGTAGTTGCCCTTGAGGTCGTACTCGTAGAGATAGCGGCCGCTTTCCTCGCCGACCCAGGAGCACATCCACACGGTCTTCTTCACCGGATCCACGGTGATGCCGCTCACCTCTGCCTGACCGGAGTTCGGCTCGAACTTGAAGGTCCTCTTGAACTTGAGGGTGTTGGCGTCGTGCACCGCAATCTGGATGTCCTTGCCCACGCCGTCCACGAAGACCTCGGCGCCGACGTAGATCTCGCCGTTGTAGACGTCGATGTCGCCGATGTGGTTGGAGGGGATGGAGTAGCCGGCGAAGGGATCCTGGTTCTCGGCCACCAGATTGCCCTGCATGTCGTATTTGTAGAGGGCCTTGGAGCAGCTGATGTAGATGTACTCGCCGTCGCAGGCCACGCCCTGGCGGCCGGCCACGGGCATGACGTCCTTCAGCTTGTACACGTACTTGGCGCCGGGAACCGGTTTGGCCTCGGCCTGCGGAGCGCTCACGCCCACAGCACACAGTACGGCCAGAAGAAAGAGCAGTTTTTTCATGGCATTCTCCTCATGTTTGCCACTGCCCCCTGGAACGGGGGCCAGATGCCGGCAGGCCAAAGGGCCGAAACTTCGGCCGCGTTGCCAGACCTGCCGCCCGAAAGTTCCTCCCATCCTAAATCCGGCCAAACCTTCCTGCAAGCGACAAAAGCCCGTTCCACAAATTCATTTGCGAGACAATGCCCCGTTTTGCCCACGATTTCGTGTCCGTCATGTGTCGAGGACAAACATTCGTCCTCACATGCCGCCAGGGCCCGCTCCTACGCCTGCGGCTTCTCCCAGCCGCTGCACACGTCCACCCAGCCGGCGGCGCCGGAAAAGGTCTCGAGCTCCTCGCAGGAGAGCTCCACGCAGCTGTTGCTGCTCCCGCAGGCCGGATACACGGTCGCAAAGCGCCGCATGGAGACGTCGAGCCAGATCTCGACGCCCTCGTTCACCCCGAAGGGGCACACGCCGCCCACGGCGTGCCCCACCCGTTCCACCGCCTCCTCGGGCGTGAGCATCTTCGCCTTGCAGCCGAAACGGGCGCGGTAGAGCTTGTTGTCCACCCGCGTGTCGCCCGCGGTCACAATCAGGATCACCCGATCATCCGCGAGCTTGTAGGAAAGGGTCTTGGCGATGCGCGCGGGCTCGCAGCCTATGGCCTCGGCCGCCAGCGCCACCGTGGCGCTCGACTCCTCGAACTCGCGGATGCGCTCCGCGGCCCCGAAACTCGCAAGGGCCTCGCGGGCCCGCTCAATGGACATGGACTGATCTCCCGTATGGTCTGTTTGCGAAATTCCTTTCAAATGCCCCCAGGGGGCACATCGTTGCCGGCCCTCGGCGAGGCCTGCACCCGTTCCAGAAGGGCCATCTTCTCGAGCCTCTCGCCGTACAGGCGCGAGAGGGCATCCAGGAACAGGACGCGATAGGTGCCCGACCCCGCTCCCGCTCCTGCCGGCAGATGCTTTTCGGCCATCTCGCCGGCCACGCCCATGCAGGCCATGGCTGCGGCGCAGGCCTTGACGAGGCTTTTGGGTGCGGCACCCGCAAAGGCGCCCAAAACGCCCGCGGCAACGCAGCCAAGCCCGGAGACGGTCTCCATCAGGGCGGTGCCGTTTTTGACAAGGTACGTTTTCCTGCCGTCGGTCACGATGTCGACCGGGCCCGTCACCACGACCACGGCCTTTTGCCTGTCCGCGAGCACCCGCGCGAGGGAAACGTGGCGCTCGAAGGCGCCTTGTGCCTGGTCCTCGGGCCGCACGTCGACGCCCCTGGCCGAGCCCGTGCCGAGGGCAAGGGCCATGATTTCCGAGACGTTGCCCTTGATGATGTCCGGGCAAACCTCGTCCAGGATGCTCCTGGCCGCGTCCTTGCGAA
>CAZWOT010000340.1:0-2005 GCA_964635595.1 uncultured Desulfovibrio sp. | reverse complement strand
TGCCGCGACAAGTTCATCAAGCGCCTCACCGACGGCAGCGGCGTCATCGAGAACAAAAAGCAGGAAAAGGAAGAGAAGGAGGCCGAATAGAGCCGCATCTTGCAGGTCAGCGCCTTGCCGGCCCCGCATCCCTACTGTTGCTTCTGTTGCGCCTGTCGGCTCCTACCGTTTGAGGGCATGTCGGCTTGCTCAGGAGCAGCCTTCTGTCCAATCAGGCACGTGGTCCCATTTCAAGGGAATATTTTTTCATGGGATATTCGGATCCTTTTCTTGTTGCCCGATATCCGGGCATAAATATTCAAGTCGCACTTAAAAAAATCCGGCAAGATTTTAAGAAGGCCAAACGGGAAGCGGGCATGACGGACAGGAACTGTAACGCTTGACGTGGATTGGTGGGACATGCGTGACTTCTTCAGCTCCTCCAGCCACGATCCCGCAATGGGCGCTCCGAACGTTTCCTCGTGTCGGTGGCTTTGGGGCAGGTTGGTTCCCGGAGCCGTTGGCAGGGGTGCCATTTTCCCGAATGCCGTTTCCCACGGGGACGCGTACGAAATGGGCCTTTGAGTCTTGCCGAGAAAAAAGGCTCCCGAAGGAGCCTTGCAATGGGGCGTGCTTTGAACGGTGTTTGGGAGACGGTGTTTTGGCGACCGTCCCGTCCCGCACGAAATCTGGATTGCCCGCCTTTTTCGCTATTCGTCCTGGGTAATGCGGCGGGTCAGGTTCTCGAGCCACTTGCTGTCGATCCACTCGATGGGCGTGACCTCGAAGCCGCCGACCACAACGCCGAAGTGCAGGTGGTCGCCAAAGGCGAGTCCCGTGGTGCCGGTGTTGCCCAGAAAGTCGCCCTTTTTCACGGTCTGGCCCTGCTTCACCCCGATGCTGCTCAGGTGGGAGTAGAGGGTCATGACGCCAAGGCCGTGGTCGAGCACCACCACGTTGCCGTAGATGCCGAGCTCGCCCGCGTGGAGCACCACGCCGTTGTTGGCCGCGGGCACGTCCGCGGCGCGCGTGGAGGCCAGATCGAGGCCCAGATGGGTGGCCTCGGCCACCTTCTCGCCGTTGTAGTAGAGCTCGCGGTGGTCGGCGTAGCCCGCGCGGCGCGCGGCCCTCGGCATGGTCACGAAATTGCCGTCCCAGAGCTTGCCCTTGGCGGAGGTGAGCCCGAGCTCGCGGATGCGCACCACGTTCTGGCCGCGCACGTCGCTGTTGATCGTGAGGTAGCACTGGAGCGGGGTCGTGCACTGGGGCGCCAGGTGGTGGAGCTTGGTCATGGCCTCCTCGAGGAAGGAGTCCGTGAGGGTGAGCTTGTCGGTGCGGAAGCGCCGCTCGTAGGCGAGCACCGTGAAGCGGGTGCTGGTGACGTTGCCGGCGAGATCCGTGGCCGTAAGCGAGATGGCGTTCTTGAAGTCCGGGGCCGACATGTTGAAGGGGAAGGGATAGATGCACACCCAGGTGCCGTCGGCCTGCAGGGCCGCGGGCACGAAGTAGCCGGCGATGTCCACCCCGGCCCGGGTCACTTCCTCGTCGATGCTGAAGCGCACTGCGCCCGCGCCGCCGCGCCAGACGTTGGCGGGCCGCGTCTTCACAGAAATGCGCGGGGGATTGGGGTCGTAGCGCATCTCCACGAGCTCGGTGCGGGTGTTGCCGGCGCCGAAGCCGGCAAGGGAGGCGTCGGTGGCGCGCACCTCCAGCTCGAAGAGGCCCTCGGTGAGCCTGGCGTCCTTGATGTTCAGGGTTTCATGCACCCGCGTCTGGTCGCCGTCGTAATGCCTGCGGAAGAAGGAGGTGAAGTTGTTGTTCTTGCGCACGCCCACGTTGAGCTCGCGGATGCCGGAGGGGTCGGTGACGACCACCTCGATCTGGGTTTCGGCGCCCACGCGCCTGTTTTCCGGCCTCACCTCCACAGCGGGACCGTCCATGTCCTTGAGAAAAGTGAAGGCCACGGCGGCAATGACGCCAAGAACGAAGACGACAAAGAGATTCGGCAGCAGACGACGTGAAGCCA
>CAZWOT010000339.1:0-2006 GCA_964635595.1 uncultured Desulfovibrio sp. | reverse complement strand
GCCCGGCTCCTTCTACTACAATGCCTACAGCGCCATGCTGGCCCTCGTGAACGCCCTCAAGGTCACCAACTCGACCGACACGGACAAACTTGTCGAGGCCCTGCACACGAACACCGTGGCAACGCCCGTGGGCAACATCGTCTTCTCGGAGACGGGCGATGCCTCCGGACTCGCCCACTCCATCTATGTCATCAAGGACGGCAAGTGCGTCGAGACCGACTTCAGCGTGACCCTCGACTGACGACGGCACCAAGGACGGCACCCAAGGACGGCACCAACACGGCACCAACGACGTCAAAGGAATCTCGCCTTGTCCGGCTTCCCTGCACGGGCCAAAGGCCCGAAACAAGGAAACAAGGCAGCCTTGAACCAGGACATCTCCGAACCAAGATATCTCCAAATCAAGATATCTCCAAATCAAGATATCTCCAAATCAAGATATCCTTGAATAGAGATATCCTCGAACAAAGATATCCTTGAATCAAGATATCTGTTGCCGGGCAGCCCGTTTTTCGGTGACGCCAGTTCCCCCGCCAAACCGGAATTCGGCTCACAAGGCCCGCAGGCCTTGCCCCCGAGTTTGCCTTCAAGCCCGCCCTCAGGGGCACCCACGGCATGGACGGCAAGCCAACAGCCCCTTCGCTTATGGATCTCCAATATTTCATCGAACTTTTCTTCGGCGGTCTCACCAGAGGAAGCATCTACGCTCTCATCGCACTTGGCTACACCCTGGTCTACGGCATCATTGGCCTCATCAACTTCGCCCACGGCGAGATCTACATGATTGGCGCCTTCACGGCGCTGCTCGTGGCAGGCCTGCTCGGCTACGCAGGCTTCCCGGAAGGAGGCATCCTCGTTGTCGCGGGACTTGCCGCCATCGTGTGGACGTCCGCCTACGGGTACACCATGGAGAAGGTTGCCTACAAGCCGCTGCGCAACGCGCCCAGGCTCTCGTTGCTCATCTCCGCCATCGGCATGTCGACCTTCCTGCAGAACTACGTTCTTCTGGCCCAGACGCCGGACTTCGTGCCCTTTCCCAAGCTTTTGCCGAACATGGATCGACTCCTGGAGAAGGTCGACTACATCATCGGCGTGAGCGACCTCATCATTCTGGTGACAAGCTTCGTGACCATGTTCGTCCTCATGCTGTGGATTCGCCACACCAACATGGGCAAGGCCATGCGGGCCACGGCGCAGAACCGCACCATGGCCATGCTGGTCGGCATCAACGTGAACCAGATCATCTCCGTGACCTTTGTCGTGGGCTCGGCACTGGCGGCCACAGGCGGCGTGCTCATTGCCTCCCACATGGGACAGATAAACTTCGGCATCGGCTTTCTCGCGGGCATGAAAGCCTTCACGGCCGCGGTTCTGGGCGGCATAGGCTCCATGCCGGGAGCCGTGTTCGGCGGCCTCATCCTGGGGCTTGCCGAGTCCTACACAACGGGCTACCTGGCCGGCAACTACGAAGACGTGCTCTCGTTCTGCCTGCTTATCCTGATTCTCCTCTTCAGGCCCAACGGAATTCTTGGCAAGAGCCAGGTGCAGAAGGTGTAGACCCATGAAAATTCTGCCCCGCGCCCTTCTCGCCGCCCTCTGGTTCATGCTCCTCTGCTCGCCCATCATGGGCCTGCAGATACACCCGGACGCCTCCGTCAGCTTCCTGTGGGAACGGCTGGCAGCCCTTGGTGTCGGCGTCTTCTTCGCGTCCCTGCTCTGGCAGTGGTACTTCAGCAAGCGCCGCATCCAGCTTCGCGACTCCTCCCGCCTTGTCCACCTGCCGAACGTTGTGGCGGCCCTGTCCGGCATCTGCAGGGAAGGCTGGCCCCGCCGCGCAGCGCTTGCCTGTCTTTTGGCCTTCATGGTGCTGATTCCCTTCCTGCCGAACATGAGCACCATCTACCAGCTCTCGATCCTCATTTCCGCGCTCACCTACGTGATGCTGGCCCTTGGCCTCAACATCGTGGTGGGCCTTGCCGGCCAGCTGGTGCTCGGCTACGCGGCCT
>CAZWOT010000338.1:0-2029 GCA_964635595.1 uncultured Desulfovibrio sp. | reverse complement strand
ACACAATTTCAAAAATTGCTACTTTTCACGAGTATAATTTCTTCGAGTTCAGGCTCCAATGCAAAGCGCGTGCGGTCCAAGGAAAAGCTGGCCGGCAGCCAGCTGCCTGTCAGGCGCTGGCCAACAGGAGCCTCAGGCGGGACGAGATGCCCTCAACTTCTCCCTGCCTCAAGGAAGTGCGAGGCTGGGCAGTCACCCTGGCTCTCGCGAGGCAGTGTTTCCCATGGAAGGCGATTTCCCAATGCTCGACATTGGGCGGGTTGAACGGCCTCAAGGGGCGTCGCATTCGCGCACGTCCATTTGATTCAAGGCTGTCTCGACGGCTGTCTCGAGGGAGGCCCGGCTCCCGTCGGCTGCCTTCCTGTCCTCGATGACGGCGGCAAGCGTGATTGCCCTGATATTGCCGACCCGGTCCTTGTCTCCCTGGACCACGATGGTCTCGCCGCTGTCTTCGTCCGATGCTTCTTCGCGCAGGATGAAGCAGCCAGTTTTATGGCCGCAGGGAAGCTGTCGGCAGCCTGCAGGGCCTTGAAATCGAGATGGAGGACCGGATGCTGGTGCATCCACTCATTGCAGATGCTTTTGTTCCGGCTGACCTTGAGCCCCGCAAAGCAGTCTGTAGCATCCTTTTTCACAATATCGAAAAAGCTGCGAGGCATGCTCAGATGCAGGCTTTTGCCCAAACGCCCTGGACGCGTGAAAAGACTGGCGGATGAATGACACTCGCAGAACTTTTCGATGAAGTCCGTCTTGTCCACGTAATGGTGCTTTTTCCGCCGCAACGTGCAGAAGTCGCTGACCCCTTCGATGCTCGTGTGTGTCATATGGTCCTCGCTTCCGTATCGTGCCGATTGTTTCAGATGCTAGCACGCGCGCGGCGCCAAGGACAAGACGGATAACGGTCGCCCATCAGGTGCCGGCGCGAGCAGCCGGCATGTTCAGACGAAGACCATCTGCACGAGCACCATGTAGAGCACGGTGCCAAGGCCTATGGAGAGCATCATCTGCCGCCGCCACAGATGCACGAGGATGGTGGCAAGGCTCGCCAGAAGCTCGGGCATGCCGTGGGTGCCGGTGAGGATGGTCGTGTCCTTCAGGCTGTAGACCACCAGCATGGCAAAGACCGCCGAGGGGAGCATGGTGCCGAGATAGCGCACGAAGGCCGGCGTCTTCCCCCGCGAGAAGAGCAGGAAGGGAAGGAAGCGCGTCGCCATGGTGCCCGCCACCACGGCCGCCACGGTGAGGATTTCCTGGACCGGGGTCATGGCTTGAGCCTCCCGCGCTCGATTATGGGTCTCAAGGCAGCCAGAAGGGCGAGCATGGCCAGCATGGAGGGAATGAGGAAGTTCTCGGGCCCGAAAAAGGCAAGACAGGGCACGCAGGATATCCAGCCCACCCAGCCGCCGGCGTGGTTTTCCTCGCGCAGGTGCTGCTCGAGGAAGATGACAATGAACATGGCCGTGAGCACAAAGCCGATGCCGGTCGTGTCGAAGGGGATGAAGGCGCCGAAGATGCCTCCGCAGGTGGCTCCGAAGACCCAGTAGAGCTGGTTCAAAAGCGTCACGAAGAAGTAGAACCAGCCCTTGTCGACGCCCTCCGGCACCCTGGCCGAGCAGTTGACGGAAAAGGTCTCGTCGCAGAGCCCGAAGACGAGGTAGCCCTTCTTGAGCCCTGTGTCCCGGTACCTGTCCAGCATGGAAAGCCCGTAGAAGAGGTGGCGGCCGTTGACCATGAGGGTGAGGCCCAGGGCCTGCAGGGGATTGAAGGCGCCAAGCAGGAGGTTGACGGTCACGAACTCCATGGAGCCGGCGAAGACCGTGGCGCTGATCAGCATGGGGTACCAGAAGCTGAATCCCGAGGCGCGCATGTAGATGCCGTAGGTCATGCCCAGAAAGCAGAAGGCCGCGAAGATGGGCACGGTGTGGGGGAAGGCGGCCTTGAGGGCCGGCCAGAGCAATTTCTTCTGCATTTTTGGGCTAGTGTCTAATTTCGTAAATTGATGATGGTATCGCGGATTTGGGACCCCTTG
>CAZWOT010000337.1:0-2036 GCA_964635595.1 uncultured Desulfovibrio sp. | reverse complement strand
GACAGCGGAACAGGCGAGCGGACACAAGGGAATGCCCGGGAATACCGGGGAACACGCGGGGAAAGAAAATCATGGCGGCCCCATTCAAATCGGAAAAGGACATCCTCGACACGCTTGGGCGCTATTTCCCCTTGCGCAAGCCAGGCGTTCTCGTGGGGCGCGGCGACGACTGCGCCCTCTTGCCCAGGGGCAAGGAGCTTGCCATCAGCACGGACCTTTTCCTGGAGGACCGGCATTTTCGCCGCTCCTGGTCCATGCCGGACGAGCTCGGCCACAAGGCCCTTGCCTGCAACGTGAGCGATCTTGCGGCCTGCGGGGCAAGGCCCCTTGCCTTTGTCATGGGCCTGGGGCTTCCCGTGGACACGGAGCCCGCTTGGCTCAACGCCTTTTTCTCCGGCATGGGGGCTCTGGCAGCCTCCTGCAACATGGCCCTCATAGGGGGCGATCTCTCGGCCTCGGACAAGCTCGCCGTCAGCATAACGGTCTTTGGCGAGGCTGCGGCCGAAGGGGGCTTTCTTGCGCGCGGCGGCTCCATGCCGGGCGATGTGCTCTTCATCGTGGGCGACCTGGGCCTTGCCCGCGTGGGCCTTCACGAGCTCGAGAAAAACGGCCGCAAGGCCATGGAGTCCTGGCCCAAGGCCTGCGAGGCGCTCCTCAAGCCCAAACCCAGGGTGGACGCGGGCCTCATGCTTGCGAGAGCGGGCCTCAACGCCCGTCCCCCGGCGCTCATGGACCTTTCCGACGGGCTTGCCACGGACTTGCCAAGGCTCCTTGGCCTCTCCGGCGAGACCGGCGTGTGGAGCGAGTCGAACCACAAGCTGGGCGCGGAGCTGATCATCCCGGCGGGACTCTTGAGCCGCGAGCTTGTCGCCTGGTGTCGGGAAAACGGCAGGAACCCGGTGCACGAGGCCATTTTGGGCGGGGACGACTACGCGCTTCTGGGCAGCTGCGCGCCCGACATGCTGGCCTCCCTGCACGCGGCCATCCCCGGCTTTCAGGAAATCGGCGTGGTCACCGAGGACGCGCCCCTCATCTGCAACAACGAGCCCCTGTCCAATCTGCGGGGCTTCGACCACTTCGCGGGCTGAAGCGACAGCCCCCTTTCGGACCCTCTTTTGCCAGGGGCCCGCAAGGACGCCATTGCCCACCGCCCCTGACCCCGGCGCTCGAAGGCCGGGCAGGCAAGCAAGCGAGGACAAGCATGAAACACCGCTTCAGCGACTGGCTCAAATGCGTGGACATGACGCTCGAGGACCTGCAGGAGCTCGGCATCGACCGCAAGGACTGCTCGCGCGGGGTGAAGGCCCTGCAGGCCACCTGCCGCGACGCCTGGGAGTGCGGCTTTCTGCGCGGCTTCAACGGCAACATGAGCGTGCGTCTGGACGCCAAGAAGCACTACGCCATGCTGGTCACGGCCACGGGTGTTGCCAAGGGGCATTTGAAACTCAAGAACATCGCCCTTGCCAACAGCGAGGGAAAGCTCCTCCACGGCCAGAAGCTCTCCTCCGAGACGGCCATGCACGTGGCCACCTACAAGGCCAGAAAGGACGTGCGCTGCGTGCTCCACGTGCACCCGCCGGCGCTTTTGGCCCTTTCCCTGCGCGTGCCCGAGGACGAGCTTCTTCGCCTGCCGCTTTTCGAGGCCGCCCAGTGGCGCAACAAGATGGTGTGCGTGCGCGCGGCCAATCCCGGAACAGAGAACCTGGCTGCGGCCGTGGCCGAGGGCTTCAGGGACGAGAACATCAAGGCCGTCTTTTTGCGCGAGCACGGCCTGTGCAGCGTGGGCGCCACCGCCCTCGAGGCCCTTGGCATCTGCGAGCAGCTGGAGCACCTCGCAACCACCCAGGTCTTTCTTTTGAGCTGACAGGGAGCAGGAGAGACAAGCCCGGCCGTTGCCGGCCGGAACAGTCACCCGCGCGGGCCGTAAACCTGCACGGGGACTCTTCGCTTGCGCCCTCGACGCCGCCCCTCTACGGCGCCATGCGCTCCAGAATGCGGGCGGCAATGTCGTTGGCAATCTTGAAGAGTGATGCTTA
>CAZWOT010000336.1:0-2053 GCA_964635595.1 uncultured Desulfovibrio sp. | reverse complement strand
TTCTGTCCAGGGATTCTGTCCAGGGATTCTGTCCAGGGATTCTGTCCAGGGATTCCGTCAAGGGATCCTGCCGGAGAATACTGCCCCAATTTTTCTGCCGAAAAGCCTTACAGGGAGCCTCTCACATGCCGCAGCGCGTCGACCTGCACACGCACTCAACCGCCTCGGACGGCACGGACACGCCGACCGAACTCGTGGACAATGCCCGCAAGGCGGGCCTCAAGGCCCTGGCCCTCACCGATCACGACACGCTGGAGGGCCTGCCGGCGGCAAGGGCAAGAGCCGCCGAATACGGGGACATCGAATTCGTGCGTGGGGTGGAGGTCTCCACCGGAACGGACCAGGGAGAGATGCACATCCTGGGCCTGTGGGTGCCCGAAGACGCGGAGCCGCTGGAAACGGCCCTCTCGGTCATGCGCGCCAAGCGCAGGGATCGCAACGTGCGCATCCTGGACAAGCTGCGCTCCCTCGGGCTGAACATCGACATGGAGGACGTGCTCGTGCACGCTGGCGGCGCGAGCGTGGGACGCCCGCACATCGCCATGGCCCTGCGCGACAAGGGCTATGTCGAGTCCATCAACGACGCCTTCGACAAGTACCTGGGCGCCACCGGCAAGGCCTATCTGCCGAAGGAAGTCATGCAGCCCGAGGAGGCCGTGGAAATCATGAGCCGCATCGGCTGCTCGGTGGTCATCGCCCACCCCATGCTCAAGCCCTATCCGCCCGGCTGGATCGACGAGTTCGTGAAACGCCTCCTCCCCTACGGACTGTGCGGCATCGAGGCCTGGCACAGCGAGCACACGGACGCGGACGCCCGCCAGGTCATCAGCATCGCCAGACGCTACGACCTGTGCGTTTCCGGCGGCAGCGACTACCACGGCCAGAACAAGCCCCGCATAAGCCTTGGCCTCGGCTACGGCAGCCTCATGGTGACCTGGGAGGCCTTCGGGCTTCTGAAGGCCTGGCGGGAGAAACAGGGCCTTCCCTGCTAGCGGAAGGGAATTTTCGACAGGATATTCGGTTTCGCCTTCAGGCGCATCCGGGCGAAACGAAGAACGGACACGAGAAGGCGCATCTGCCTCTCGCGTCCGTTTTCGTTTCGGAAAGCCTGGCCCCCGTGATTCCCCGGGGGCAGGCATTCGGCAAAGCGGCTTCAGGGAGCTATTTCCCCCTGCCGCAGCACTTCTTGTACTTCTTGCCGCTGCCGCAGGGGCAGGGATCGTTGCGGCCGATGCGCTCGCCCTGGTTGCGCACGGGCCCCTTCTTCTCCTCCACGGTCCTGGAGCCCGAGGACATGCGGGTGTTGCGCAGATTGTCCGTGTGCTTGAGCTCGGAGGGATTGAGCGCTGCGCCCCCGGCTTCCTTGTGTGCGGCCTGGCCCTCGGCATCGCGGGCCTGGGGAGCCTGGGCTTCTTCGGGCTGCGGCTCGCGCGGGCGCTGCACGATGTGCACCGCGGTCAGGGTGCGCATGATGCTCTGGCGAATGAGCATCAAATGATTCTCGAACATCTGGAAGCCCTCGCGCTTGTACTCGAGCCTCGGGTCGCGCTGGCCGTAGCCGCGCAGGCCTATGCCGTCGCGCAGGGCGTCCATGTTGCGCAGATGTTCCTTCCAGCAGCGGTCGAGCTCCTCGAGGACCACGTAGCGCACAAGATCGAGGAAGGTCCTGCCCGCGTGTTCGTTCACCAGGGCCAGCGCCTCCTCGCTCATGGCCGGACTGCCGGTCTGGTTCTCGTAGGACACAAGGCAGGCGATCCGCGCCTCCTCGCGCAGCTGGTCGAGGATGTGGTCGAAGAGCTCCTTCGCCTCCTCGATGTCGGGCAGCGCCCTGTCCTTTTCCATCACGCGCGAGAGGTGGAAGTTGGCCTCGAGCTGGGAGCCCACGGCCTTGCGGGCCTCCTCCAGGTTGTCGCCGGAGGCGGCGTCCAGCTCGTCGTAGATGCTGGCGAGCAGATCGTCGCGGAACTCGTGCAGGAGGCCCACGAGATCCTCGCTCTGCATGGCCTCGCGGCGCAGGGCGTAGATGACCTCGCGCTGCTGGTTCATGACGTTG
>CAZWOT010000335.1:0-2053 GCA_964635595.1 uncultured Desulfovibrio sp. | reverse complement strand
TTCTCACGGACATCATGAAGGAAGGCTCGGAAATGCTCATCGCCTCCGACGATCCCTCCGTGGTCGAGAAGGCCT
Source organism: uncultured Desulfovibrio sp. (assembly GCA_964635595.1). Taxonomy (GTDB): domain Bacteria; phylum Desulfobacterota; class Desulfovibrionia; order Desulfovibrionales; family Desulfovibrionaceae; genus Desulfovibrio. Next base: position 1,978 of record CAZWOT010000335.1, on the reverse strand, counting down.
TCGGCAAGGCACCCAACGGCAAGAGCGTGTGGCTTGAGGGCGTCATGAGCCGCAAGAAGCAGGTGGTTCCCAACTTCGAGGCCGCCTTCAAGGGCTAGTCACTCCTGTTTTTTTCCTCATGGGGCCAGGGCCTCATGAGGGACCCGCGTTTGGGGCCGTCCGTTTTCCCATGAGGTTTTCGGGCGGCCCTTTTTGGCGCTCCCAAAATTGCGCTTCCAAAATAACGAGAGAGTCCCATGTTTCGCGTCCTGTCCTCTGTCCTGCCCGTCATTGCCTTCCTTGCCGTCCTGACGCTTTTTGCCACAGGCATCTGCCAGGCGGCCGAAAGCCCGCAAAACTCCCAAGGAGCCCCGCACGCTGCTCCGCAGGCTGTCCAAGGCGGGCAATTTCGGGCCGTTTTGGCCAGGCTCGAGCAGGTGCACGGCGTGCGGATAGGCCTTGCCGCCCGCAATCTCGCCACCGGGGAGAGGCTTGCGCATCGCGAGGACGAGCCCTTTGCCTTTTGCAGCGTCTTCAAGGTGCATCTGGTTGCCCGAATCCTGCAGATGGCCGAAGACCGGGGCGAGGGCCAGGGCAAGGGCGAGGATCTGCTTGCCAGGCGCCTTCGCTGGACGGCCGAGGAGGAGCTCGGCTGGTCGCCCGAGACAGGGGGCAGGGGCGAAGCCGGCATGAGCGTGCTGGAGCTTTGCCGCGCGGCCATCCGTTCGAGCGACAACACGGCGGCAAACGTGCTTTTGCGCCTTGCGGGAGGACCGTCCAGGCTCACCGAGGCTGCCCGTGCGCTCGGGGACAAGCGCTTTTGTCTGGCAGACATCGAGCCCGCGCTCAACCAGGCCCGCCTGCCAAAGGACGCAAGGCCCGGCGCCCAGCCCTTCAACACCACCACGCCCGAAAGCCTTCTTGCCTTCCTCGAAAGTGTTCTTGAGGGGGATGCCCTCGGGCAAGAATCGAGGGACAGGCTCATGGACATGCTCGGCGAGGTTTTGACGGGAGACAAGCGCATTCTGGCCGCTCTGCCCGAAGGCTATCGCCTTTTCCACAAGACCGGCACGGGAGAGCGCCAGGCCAACGACGCGGGCCTTGTCGTGAACGAAAAGGGCGAGCGCCTGTTTCTTGCCGTCTTCGTGGAAGACGCCGCCTGGGCAAGGGAAGGCGGCACTTCGGACACGGACAGTGCGCACGATCTCGCGCGCCTCGAGGAGGTTCTCGCCAGGGCAGCCCGTTTTGTTTTCGAGGAAACGGCCTTTGAAAGGCGGCAGGAGGCACCTCGCGAGCCCTGAAATGGCAGGGGGTCAGACCTCGAACCCTGTCTTCAAAGCGGCCAGCGGGGCCGACATGGTGAAAAAATCGAAAAAAGGCGAAATCATGTGTTGACAGCCGGGGGCCGGGAGCGTAGAAGACAACTCGCTTCGGGCCATTAGCTCAATTGGTAGAGCAGTTGACTCTTAATCAATTGGTTTGGAGTTCGAGTCTCCGATGGCCCACCATTTCTCACATCCGGCCTGTACTTTCCAAGTGCAGGCTTTTTTTGTATGCAAGTTCCTGGCTCGCAAGGGCCCGATTTCCCGTTGTCTTTTTGCCGCCCTTTCTGCGACAAAGATGAACGGACCATGATTCCGGGCCATGATTCCGGGCTTCTCGGCAAGGCTGATCCGTCCTCTTTTGACGCATCGTGCCTTCGGGGCCTTCAGGAGGGCCGTCTTGCGCTTGCGTAGCCCTGGCCCCAGGGGGGCAGCGCTTCGCCCAAAAGCGTGTGCGGAAAGCTTGCCTGCGGCCCATGCAGCCGTTTGGCCAATCCACCATTCCGTTCGCCCGTCCTTCAGTCCACCATTCAGTCCATCATTCCGTCTTTCATTCTTTTTCTCCCCCCACCGGCCTCGTTTCCCACCTGTCCAGCCAGTCTTTCGATCATCCCCCACCGTTCGGTTTCCCCGCGAAAGCTGTCTTGTTTTCAAGGATTGTTTTGCCAATGAAGATC
>CAZWOT010000334.1:0-2061 GCA_964635595.1 uncultured Desulfovibrio sp. | reverse complement strand
TGGTGGCGGTGGGGGCGAAGATGGCGAGAGTCGAACGGGTCATGGAAGTCCTCCGTGTTGGTCGTGATGATGAAAGTGATTTGCAAGATGCGTGCCAGGTTTCGATGTAGATGCGTGCGCCTGGCTGGGAAAAGGGTTGGGCTGAACGTTGACTGAAAGGACGGGGCCGCGGGCCGGGGTTTGGCTATTTGATTTTTGAAGACTGTCTTGAAATTTGCAGAAAGAATGGGACGATGATGGGACAGACGTTGGGATTAGCGGGGCCACCACTGGTGTGCGCTGGTGGCGGTGGGGGCGAAGATGGCGAGAGTCGAACGGGTCATGGAAGTCCTCCGTGTTGGTCGTGATGATGAAAGTGAGTTGCAAAGTGTGTGCCAAGTTGTTTTGATGTAGGTATTGAAGCCCGAACTTTGGCCATATGGCTGTTGGCCGCTGCAACCGTTTTGAGCAGCGCGTACTGCCTGCCAAAGTGTTCGGCTTCACGTGTATATTTGCAGGATGCGTGCCAAATGCCGTCTTGCCCGCGAATTTCAGCGTCGCTTGGGCATTTGCCGCATGGCGAGAACCAGGATTGGCCATGGAGAACTGATGCGCGAATGCGTATAAAACCCCGGCAGGCGCAAGCAGACGTCCCCCAGCCTGGAGGACGGAATCAGCCTCGGGGACTGCCTCCTTGTGTCGAGATGGCCCCCCCTTGTTGTGCCTGACATGTCGCCATGAGCTGTGCACTCAGGCGGACTCGACCACCGGCAGGCGGGTCAGCTTCTTCGCCTAATGGGTCAAATGGCATGTCGCTCAGCAGCCAGGCGCACCGAGTCGGATCTCATGCTTTTTTCAGGTCCCGGCATGAGAGCGTTCTTCGAGTGCATTTCAGATGGAAAGTCCCAGGGCCAGCGAGAGGGCGAGTCAGGTTTTCAGGGAGCGCATGGCCCAGGTGCCGGCTCGCAGGAAGAAGGGTCACTGGGCGTTGAAGAAGATGCCCGGCACCGCATCCTCGTGACGGCCCCCAACAGGTGCCGAAGGCCCGGCAGAAGGTGGTGGAGCCCACGACGGTGAGAAAGGCGGAAAGGGCAGGGGAGCCGAAGACGAGGCGGCCGAAGACGTACTGGCCGAAAATTTGGCACAAGATGGCCGCGCCGCCGGCCACGATCAGGGACTTGGGCCATGTTGGCGCCGGAAAAGAAGGGCGCAAGGTCGGCGAGCATGTTGGGCACGCCTGGGTCCTTGGGCAGAAGCGCGCCCACGGGATCGTGGACGAAGAGCTCGGGTTGAAGGGTCGCCTCGGGAATCTGGGCACAGATTTGCAGATCCGAGGACATGACCACGCCAAGGGGAGAGAGCGAGCAATCCCCTCACGGCAAGCCGGCAGAAGGCGGCCGTGAGCAGTGCGGCCACAAGGTCGACGGCGAGATTGGGGAAGCGGGCGTGGTGCCTGCGTCGTGCGGCAAGGAAGAGGTCTTGCAGGGTGTTCTTGGATGGGCTGTCCATGTTGAACGGGTCCGCAAGGCTATGGCGGTCAGGACCGGAGATGGCAGGATTGGGGGAGATTTGGCTCTGCCGCGAGACAGGAGGTGAATCGTGCCTGCGGACAAAAACGCAAATCCTCTCCCTTCTCCCGGGCAGGCCCGGATGAAGGGAGAGGACAATTTGTGCCATTTGTGCAGCTTTTGACCCTCGCGAGCTTAGAGGGCTCTGTAAGCGGAACTCATCGAGAAGCACGCGGCTTTTGTTGGGTCGTAACACCCCGAGCTCAGAGGTCTCTGCAAGGAAACGGCGGCCGAGCTCGGATACAGTTCGGACAAGTCGTAACACCCCCGAGCTCTGGGGTCTCTGCAAGGACGACATATCAGACACAACTGCCTGGCAGCACGTCGTACCCCCCCCCGAGCTCTGGGGTCTCTGCAAGGGAAGCACTGGAAGCCAAGATCGAGGCCGACAAGTCGTAACACCCCCGAGCTCTGGGGTCTCTGCAAGGCGCATACCGTGCGCGACGCCGAGGGCCGCATGTCGTAACACCCCCGAGCTCTGGGGTCTCTGCAAGTTGGCCATTCGTAGCATAAA
>CAZWOT010000333.1:0-2091 GCA_964635595.1 uncultured Desulfovibrio sp. | reverse complement strand
AGCAGGCCTTCTACGTGGCCGGCTCCATGGCCATCAAGGACGCCATGCAGAAGGCGGCTCCCGAGCTTCTCGAGCCCATCATGGACGTGGAAGTGGTCACTCCCGAGGAATACCTCGGCGACGTGATGGGCGACCTCACCGGTCGCCGCGGCCGCGTTTCCGCCATGGAGGCCCGCGCCGGCGGCGCCCAGTCCGTGCGCGCCCAGGTGCCGCTCGCGAGCATGTTCGGCTACGCCACGGACCTGCGCTCCAAGACCCAGGGCCGCGCGTCCTTCACCATGCAGCCCGACCACTACGAGCGCGTGCCTGCCAGCATGGCGGACCAGATCAAGAGCGCCAAGGCCTGATGACGGCCCTGGCCTGAAATCGATCAGACACAGCAGAGGAAGGCGGGGCCCCGAGACATCGGACAAGCCCCGCCTCCTTTCATATCCGGCCGCTCACTTGGCATTCCCGGCATCCAGCATCCGGGATCGCCCGAAGGCGGGACATCCTGCCGAACGGACATGCAAGAGAGCTTTTTCGGGAGAAGAGCATGCACAATTCCAGCCTGCCCAATTTCGACCTGCCGCAGGGCTTTGCCGCGGCCACGGCCTCGTGCGGCTTCAAGACCCAGGGCCGCGACGATCTCGGGCTCATCGTCTCGGATCGCGACGCCGTGTGCGCCGGCGTCTTCACCACCAACGTCTTCAAGGCGGCCCCGGTGCTCGTCTGCCAGGACATATTGAAAAAGCGCGAACATGTGCGCGCCATCGTGGCCAACTCAGGCCAGGCCAATGCCTGCACCGGCGACGAGGGGCTCGCCAACTGCCGAAAGACCCTGGAGCTCGTGGGAGAGGCCTTCGGGCTTGAGCCCGAGAGCGTGCTTCCGCTTTCCACCGGCGTCATCGGCGACCAGCTGAAGATGGAGAAGTGGGAGGCCGGCGTTCCCCAGCTCAAGGAAAGCCTTGGCAAGCGCGACGCAGAGGCCTTCACCCGCGCCTTCATGACCACGGACGCCTTCCCCAAGTTCGCCACGAGGGATCTCGCCCTCTCGGGCGGCACGGTGCGCCTTGCCACCATGGCCAAGGGCGCCGGCATGATCTGCCCCAACATGGCCACCATGCTCTGCGTGGTCCTGACCGACGCCATCGTCGAGCGCGAGAGCTGGCAAAGGCTCTTCGCGAAATGCGCGGACCTCACCTTCAACCGCGTGAGCGTGGACGGCGACACCTCCACCAACGACACCATCCTGGCCCTCGCCAACGGGGCCTCCGGCGTCATGCTCGCGACCGAGGAAGACAAAAGGCTCTTCGAGGAAGCCCTTGTCGAGATCCTGCGCGCTACCGCCCACATGCTCGTGAAGGACGGCGAGGGCGCCACCAAGGTCATGATCATCCATGTCCACGGCGCGAGAAACGACCTGGAAGCCGAGCAGGTGGCCCGCACGGTGGGGCACTCCCAGCTCGTGAAGACGGCGATCTACGGCCGCGACGCCAACTGGGGCCGCATCGTGGCCGCGGTTGGGCGCTCCGGCGTCGCCATGGATCCCGAGGACGTCTCCGTGTCCCTGTGCGGCGTGGAGCTCTTTCGCGCCGGCCAGCCCCTTGGCGGAAACTTCGACGCCGCCCTCGAGGGCCCCTTGCAGGAAGAGAACATCCCCATGGACATCGAGATCGGCAAGGGCCCAGGCTCCTACACCCTCGAGGCCTCGGACTTGAGTGTCGGCTACGTGAAGCTCAACTCCGACTACCGCTCCTGATTCGCGGGCACTGGCCCCTGCCTTCAAAACGCTTCAGGCACGCCTGTGCGGCCGATGTGCCGACGGCAATGTTTCACGTGAGACATCGATTGTCGGAATCGATTGTCGAAATCGATTGTGACCGTTTCACCTGAAACTTTCACCTGAAGCATCTGCACGAGCACAGACGGGTGCGGGTCCTGTTGAACAATCCTCGCCGGAGTCCGTTTCCAGTCCGCCATGTCCTGCATGTCTTGTGTCGGCCCATGCCGACCGCGATCGCATTTCCCCACATTCTCGGGCAGTGCATATATTTAGGAACCATCAGGAAACAACTCATCAGAAAACCGCCTGATTTTCAGCTGTGCACG
>CAZWOT010000332.1:0-2097 GCA_964635595.1 uncultured Desulfovibrio sp. | reverse complement strand
TGAACGCCTGGCTGAACGACAGGGAAAAGGAGATCATCGAGAAGGCCATGCGCCAGGCTGACGACAACATTGCCAAGGCCGCAGAACTGCTCGGAATGGACTACAACAATCTGTACTATCGCCTGAACCGCGACAACAAGAAGGAAGAAAAGGCCCAGGAGCAAAAAGGGCGGAAGGCCCGGAGTCGGCAGGATCAGAAACCAAAGGAAGAACCCGGAGCGGAATGACGGACCGCCCGGCTGAAACAAGGCGCCCCTCCAGGATCGAGAGTTTTTTCCGACTGGAGGGGCGCCGACTTGGTTTCGAGCAATGGTGCCGGCATGGGCAAGGAGCGTCGCCTTTTGCCGGCAGGGGCTTCAGTGGGGCCGGATTTCCGGAACGGGCGCGAGCCTCGCGTTGCGCGACATGCTGCCTGACCCATCAGGCGAAGAGGCTGATCCGCCTGCCGGTGGTCGAGTCCGCCCAGGGGGGCAACTCATGGCAACAAATCGGTCGCAGGACCATCTCAACACAAGGAGGCAATCCCATGTTGTTGGACCCATTCAAGGAGCAGCAGGACAAGGCGCTCCTTGAGGCAGGCTGCAGCCTGCGGACCACGGCCCGCATGGCGGGGGTGGCCCGCAACACGGTACGTCGCATCCACCGGGAAACGCAGCGCAGGCGAAGCTTCAAGGACGCCTGGAAAGCATTGGAGGCGCACAGGGAGGAGATCCGCCAGCTGTTCCTTTCCTGCAAGGGCAACTGCTCGGCGATGATGGGCTGCCTGGAAGCCATCATAGGCCCGACGCTTCCGAGCCTTCGAAACCTGCAGAGATTCTGCGTCGACTTTTCGCCGGGAATGGCGGAAAGCCCGTCAGTAGAAGACGGGCCGCTTCGAGACGCCTGATAGCCCCTGGCTGTCGGATGCAGAGTGACGTCGGCGAGACCGGGGTGCTCAACGACAAGCAGGACAAAGGGCCGTAGGGCGTAGAAGATGCGCGGCACCGCCGTGGCAGGCCCACCGACAGGTGCCAAAAGCCCGGCAGAAGAGCGTGGAGCCCACGACGGCGAGAAGGGCGGAAAGAGCAGGGGAGCCGATGGCGAGGCGGCCGAAGATGTGTCAGCCGCAGATCTGGCAGAAGATGGCCGTGCCGCGGGCCGCGATCAGGGACCTGGGCCATGCTGGCGCCGGAAAGGAAGGACGCAAGGGCGGCGAGCATGCTGGGCACGCCCGGTCCCTGGGCAGAAGGGCTCTCACGGGATCGCGGACAAAGAGCTCGGGAGGGTCGCCTCGAGGATCTGGGCGTTAGTTTTGCAGAACCGAGAACATGCCGACCCCAAGGGGAGAGAGAACGCAAAGACCCTTCACGGCAAGTCGGCAGAAGGCGGCCGTGAGAAGGGCGCCACAAGGTCGACAGGGATATTGGGAAAGCGGGGCATGACGTCTGCGGCGTGCGACAAGAGAGAGACCTTGCAGAGTGTTCTCCAGGACGAAGCGTTGATGAACGGGCCTGCAAGGTCATGACGGTCAGGACCGGCGACGGCAAGATTCGAGGAGACCTGGCTCTGCCGCGAGACAGGAGGCGAATCGTGCCTGCGGACAAAAACGCAAATCCTTCCCCTTCGCCCGGGTTGCCAGGGTGAAGGGAGGGGACAATTCGTGCCGATTTGCTGCGCGATGCAGCAGTCCCTTGGCGAAGTTGATGGGCGCTGAGGAGGGAGGTGGCCTTTGGTGCCTGCTTTCCGAGCTCTGAGGTCCTGCAAGCCGAGCTCGTCGCCGAAAACTGGTACGGGTCGTCGTAACGCCCCAGAGCTCAAAGGTCTCTGCAAGCCGCACGTCAGCATCGTGTGCGAGCCCATGACAAGGTCGTAACGCCCCCGAGTTCGGAGGTCTCTGCAAGCGGTCTTCCCCCCGAGTGGAGTCGTTGCCCGGTCGTAACACCCCCGAGCTCAGAGGTCTCTGCAAGGAGAAGTATTTCGGAGAGGCTGGCAGGTGCTAGTTGTAACACCCCCGAGCTCGGAGGGCTCTGCAAGAATTATTATGAGCACCATGGGTGCCACAGCCCTGTCGTAACACCCCCGAGCTCGAAGGTCTCTGCAAGTGTGACGAGGTTGCGC
>CAZWOT010000331.1:0-2097 GCA_964635595.1 uncultured Desulfovibrio sp. | reverse complement strand
AGTCCTTGCTGTAGCCGTGGCGGTCCTCCTCGGGCAGCTGCATGGTGACGCCGAGGGCCTGGCCGCGGGGGATGATGCTCACCTTGTGGACGGGATCGGTGCCGGGAAGGAGCCTGGCGACAAGGGCGTGTCCCGCCTCGTGGTAGGCCGTGATGCGCTTTTCCTGCTCCGAGAGGATGAGGCTTCTGCGCTCGCGGCCCATGATGATCTTGTCCTTGGCGTACTCGAAGTCCTTCATGTCCACGAGGTCGCGACCGGTGCGCGCGGCCTGCAGGGCCGCCTCGTTGACGAGGTTCTCCAGATCCGCGCCGGAAAAGCCCGGGGTGCCTGCGGCAATGACGTCGAGATCTACGTCGCGGGCCAGCGGGGTTTTCTTGGAGTGGATGACCAGGATGCGCTTTCTGCCGGGGCGGTCGGGCGTCGCCACCACGACCTGGCGGTCGAAGCGGCCCGGGCGCAGAAGCGCCGGGTCGAGCACGTCGGGCCGGTTGGTGGCGGCGATGAGGATGACGCCCTCGTTGGACTCGAAGCCGTCCATTTCCACCAGAAGCTGGTTCAGGGTCTGCTCGCGCTCGTCGTTGCCGCCGCCGAGGCCTGCTCCGCGATGGCGGCCCACGGCGTCGATTTCGTCGATGAAGATGATGCAGGGAGCGTTCTTCTTGCCCTGCTCGAAGAGGTCGCGCACGCGCGAGGCGCCGACGCCCACGAACATTTCCACGAAGTCGGAGCCCGAGATGGAGAAGAAGGGCACGTCTGCCTCGCCCGCCACCGCGCGGGCCAGCAGCGTCTTGCCGGTGCCGGGAGGGCCGACCAGGAGGACGCCCTTGGGGATGCGTCCGCCAAGGCGGGTGAACTTCTTCGGGTTGGAGAGGAACTCCACCACTTCCACCAGGTCTTCCTTGGCCTCGTCAACGCCCGCCACGTCGTCGAAGGTGACGCGCTGCTTCTCGTTCTGGTTGAGAAGCCTGGCCCTCGAGCGCCCGAAGGACATGGCCCTGTTGCCGGAGGATCCACCCTGCATCTGCCGGAAGACGAAGAACCAGATGCCCACGAAGAGCAGGATGGGCAGCCAGGAGACGAGCATGGTGATGTACCAGGGCTGGCTTTCTGCCGGCTCCGCGGTCACGTCCACCTTCTTTTCCAGAAGGCGCGGCACAAGGTCGTCGTCCCTCGGGACGAAGACGTGCACGCTGGCACCGTCGGAGGTGTAGGCGGTCAGATCCTGGCCCTGGATGGTGACCCTGGCGATGTGGCCCGAGTCCACTCGTTCGAGAAATTCGCTGTAGGCCATGTCCTGGCGGCCCCGCTGGGGCTGCTGGAACATGTTGAACAGCATCATCATGCCCACAATGATGATGCCCCATACCAGTATGTTGCGGGAGAACTGGTTCAATTCGGTATATCCTCCACGGAAACGTCCGGCCCGTCTGGACGCGAGCTCCGTGATCCTGGCTGTTGCTTGAGGCGCGAAGCGCCGGGGAATTTTGGGGGATGACGGGTAGGAAAAAGCTGAGCCCGAGCCCCGAGCGAGGCTTGTGCCGGGAATTTGAAATTATAGCCTCGAGCTTGGGAAAGTGTCAACGAAGTCGAAGGATAAGTACTTGAAATTTTTGGCTATTTCCGTTCGGTCCTGGCCGCGCGATCATCCTTGACGCGGGCCGGGAGCCGGGGACTTGCCGGGATTGCCGGCCAGAACCCGTAAAAAGGCCTGTCCGAAAGGCATTGCCCGACTTCCTGAAAAGTGTGTTCAAAACCGGGAAAGTCAAGCACTGACGCCCGGTCTGGCAAGGCTCGCCAAAAGAATCGCGACCATCTTTGCCAGGTGGCATTGGAGCATGCCGCGAAAAAAGGGGCCATTGCAGGAGGCCAGAGGGTCGGCAAACGGGGTAAAGGGCCTTCGACGGGGAATCAGGAACAGACCGCGTCCTTGCATATTTTGGGATGGGCAGAAAATTAAGTCAATAATTTCAGTATATTAATCAAATTGCATAATTGCCGCTTGACATTTCTACCAGCAGTTTTGCAGAAATTGCATTGTTTCGCACTCGAGGCTAGCCAGGAGGCCAATGCATTTTAGTTGCGACAAACAAAAAATTT
>CAZWOT010000330.1:0-2185 GCA_964635595.1 uncultured Desulfovibrio sp. | reverse complement strand
AGGCCGAGCTCTTCTCGCGCATCTCGCACTGCCTGCTCTCGCGCGAGGAAAGCTTCTCGGACATCACCACGGTCTACTCCCATCCCCAGCCCCTTGCCCAATGCGCCCTGTGGCTTCGCGCGCACCTGCCCGGAGCCAGGCTCGTGCCCTCGGAGAGCACGGCGGCTGCCGCGCGCCTGGCCATGGAAAAGCCCCAGGCGGCATCCATCGGCAACGGGAGCCTTGCCCACATGCTGGGCCTCAACGTGCTCGCCAAGCGCATCGAGGACGCCCCCGGCAACTGGACGCGCTTTGTCATCATCTCCCGCGAGGGCGACCAGCACAGGCTGGGCCGCCTGCCCACCCGCGCCACGGGCAAGAACACCAAGACCTCCATGCTCTTCACCCTGCCGGACAGGCCGGGCTCGCTCTCGGAAGTGCTGAACCTCTTTGCCTCGAACGGCATCAACATGCGCAAGCTCGAGTCCCGCCCGCTTCTGGGCGAGAGCTGGAAGTACGTCTTCTTCGTGGACGTGGAGGAGGATCTGGCCAGGGAAGAGTTCGCAAGCGTGGTGCGCGAGCTCTCGGGCCTTTGCAACACCTTCCGCATCCTGGGCTCCTATCTCACCGGCCCCCAGCTCGACCGCGTCTGGGAGCCCGAGGACAACGTGGACGACCAGTCCTGAGACTCCCGCAGCCCCATGCCCTTGAGGGTCTTTAGGGGCTCGTTTTTGCCTTTTCTGCACCCAAACCAGGACGGCCAAAAGACATGATCGACGTGACGGCCCCGGCCTCCAAGTCCTTTTCCCACCGCTATCTCATCGCCGCGGCCCTGGCCGGGGGAACGAGCGACATCCACAACGTGCTCGAAAGCGACGACATCATGCATACCCGCGAGATCCTTTCCCTCGCGGGCGCGTCCTTCACGCCCATCGAGAACGGCGGCTGGCGGGTGGTCGGCACCAACGGGAAGCTCCTCGGCGGCACCGTCGATCCCCTGTCCTGCTACGTGCACGAGTCCGGCACGTCCTGTCGCCTGCTCACGGCCGTGCTCGCCTCCGGCAAGGGGGCCTTTCGCATCCACGGCGCCGCACGCATGCACGAGAGACCCATCGCCTCGCTGGTGGCGGCCCTGCGCTCCCTTGGCTGCGAAATCACCTACGAGGGCAAGGAGGGCTATCCGCCGCTTCTTCTGCGCACCCGCGGCATCTCGGCCGAAGGGCTGCCCCCGCAGGAGCACGTGGGGCGCCACGCCCTGCCCGTGAGCATGGCCGAATCGAGTCAGTATTTTTCCGGCCTTCTTCTGGCGGCCCCGCAGGCGGACGAGCTCATCACCCTCGTCCTCGACGGCGAGAAGGTGGTTTCCTGGCCCTATATAGGCCTCACCCTCCAGTGCATGCACGACTTTGGCGTGAAGTTCCTCGTGGAGACGCGCGAAAACGTGAACGAAGACTGGTACGCGGCAGACTGGCGAAGCCTGACCCACGTGGAGCCTTTGTGCCTCAGGGTCAAGGTCCAGCCGGGGCATTACCGCGCGGGCGTCTTCAACGTGGAGGGCGACTGGTCCGGTGCCTCCTACCTCGTGGCCGCTGCGGCCCTCGGCAGGCGCCTGTGCCGCGTGCGCGGCGTGTCCCTCGAAAGCCTGCAGGGCGACCGCGCTCTTGTCGACATCCTGCGGGAAATGGGCGCGCGCGTGAACAACGACCAGAAGGGAGGGCTCGTGATCACGCCCATCCCCCTGCACGGCATCAACGTGGACATGTCCCAGTGCCCGGATCTCGTGCCCACGGTGGCGGCGGTGGCGGCCTTTGCCGAAGGGGTCACCACCATCTCCAACGTGGCCCATCTGCGCATCAAGGAGACCGACCGCATCAAGGCGCCTGCCCAGGCCCTGCGCTCCATCGGCGTGCAGGTGGAGGAGTTCGACGACGGACTGAAGATTCACGGCCTCGGAAGCGAGGTGCACCCGGCTCTTGCCGGCATGCGCTTTGCCACCTCCAACGATCACCGCATGGCCATGAGCCAGGCGCTCTTCGCCCTGCGCTCGTCGGATACCCGCGCGCCCGAGATGTACCGCCTCATGGACGATCCCGGCGTCGTCTCCAAGTCCTTCCCCGATTTCTGGAAAACCTTCGAGGCCTTTGTCGATGACTGAGCAGGCGACGAGGACGCAAGGACAGACGACATGACGGACGAAAAGACGGGC
>CAZWOT010000329.1:0-2192 GCA_964635595.1 uncultured Desulfovibrio sp. | reverse complement strand
AAGTACGGCATCAGGCATCTCGACGACATCCGCAGCATGCTTTCCCTGGGGTAGGCCTTGTCCTTCTACGTCGTTTCCGTCCGGACAAAGAAGGAGCTCGAGACCTTCGTCCGTCTGCCCTTCGCCATTCACGGGCAGCACCCGCTCTGGGTCCCGCCGCTCGTGAAGGACGATCTTGCGCTCCTCACTCCCGGCAAGCACCCCTTCTGGGAGACGGCCAGGCGCGAGCTCTTCCTCGTCTTCCGCGACGGTCGCCCGGTGGGGCGCGTGGCGGCCATCGTGGACGAGAAGAGCAACGCCTACTGGAACGAGAAGTGCGGAAGCTTCGGCTTTTTCGAGTGCGAAAACGATCCCGAGGCGGCGGTCGCCATGCTGCGCACGGCGGCCGGCTGGCTCAAGAGCGAGGGCATGGAGTTCATGCGGGGACCCCTGAATCCCTCCACCAACTACACCTGCGGCCTGCTTGTGGGCGGCTACGACGTCCCCCCGGCCATCATGATGCCGTGGAACCCGCCGTACTACCTCGATCTTCTGAACGCGTTCCACATGCGCAAGGAGCAGGACCTTTTCGCCTACCACATCGGGCGCGAAAGCTCCTCCCTCCCGCCACGGCTTGCCGAGGAGCTCGAGCGCCTCAAGAAAAAGGGCGAGTTCGAGGTGCGAAGGTCGGGCAAAAGGACGCTTGCCGAGGACGTGCGGGTCATGCTCGACCTCTACGCCGAGTCCTGGGCCAGAAACTTCGCCTTCTCGCCGCTTTCCGAAAGCGAGGCCAGGGCGCAAGTCAAGGAGCTTGTCGCCTACCTTGACCCGGCCTACTTCGTGCTCTTCTTCCACCGCGGCGAACCTGCCGGCGGCATGGTGGCCCTGCCGGACTACACCTCGCTTCTGAAGCGCCTCAACGGCCGCCTGGGGCTTCTGGCCCCCTGGCACTACCTGGCCTCGCGCAGGGATACGAGGAAGAGCTGCCGCATCATGCTCTTCGGCATCCGCGAGAAGTACCGCCTTCTGGGGCTCCCGCTCCTGCTTTTCGACTACATGCTCGAGCAGGCAAAGGCGCGCCCCGAGCTCGAATGGGTCGAGGGCTCCTGGGTCCTCGAGGACAACGCGGCCGTGGACGACCTCATCGAGGACTTCGGCGGGGTCCTGCGCAAGCGCTACCGCCTCCTGCGCAGGGATCTGGTGTAGAGGGCAGACGGCATCCGGTGCAGACGTCAAGGACGAGGGGCTCAGGCTGAACAGGGCCTCGTGAAAAAGGACATGGGCATGGACAACGAAAAGGGCCGGGAACCGGGCCTCGACTTCGACCTTCTGCGGGACAAAAGGGTGCTCGTCACCGGCGGCACTGGCTTTGTGGGGAGCAGGGTCGTGCCCATGCTCCTGCGCGCGGGCGCGAAGGTCACCCTTCTTTGCCGCCCGAGCTCCCATGCCGAGAACTATCCCGACACCGTGCGGGTGGTGCGCACGGATCTGGCCCATGGGGAGGAGATACTCCCCGAGATGCGCGGCTGCGACATCTTCATCCACATGGCGGCACTCCTCTTCGGGCTTTCCTGGCGCGACTACCTCTCCGCCAACTGCGAGGCGGCCCAGCATCTGGCAAACCAGATCGTCAAGGCGGGCGACGACGGCCCCAAAAGGGTCATCCTCGTCTCCTCCCTGGCTGCCGCGGGTCCCTGCAAAAGCCCCGAGGGGAGGATCGAGGACGAGACGGCGACCCCGGTCTCGGCCTACGGCTGGTCGAAGCTCCTCGCGGAAAACATCTTCCGCGCGGCAGCCGGCGATCGTCTTGTCGTCCTGCGCCCGCCCATCATCTACGGCTCGGGCGACACGGGGCTTCTGCCGGTCTACCGCGGCCTGAAAAAAGGCATCGGCGTCGTGCCCGGCATCGGGCGCACCTTCCCGGTCTCCATCCTGCACGTGGACGACATGGCCCAGGCCGTCTTTCTGGCCTGCCAGGAGAAGGCACGGGGCATCTACCATCTGAGCGACGGCGACGTGTGGGCCATGGCCGACTTCTACATGGCCGCGGCGCTCGCCATGGGCCGAAGGGCCTGCATGTTCCACCTGCCCCTGTGGTTCATGGCGCTTTCGGCCGGCCTGTCCACCTTCTTTGCCCAGGCCCTCAAGACCTCCATCGCCATGGGCCGGCGCGCCCCCAACTGGAACATGGACAAGTACCGCGAGGCCGCGGC
>CAZWOT010000328.1:0-2195 GCA_964635595.1 uncultured Desulfovibrio sp. | reverse complement strand
GCCATTGGATGCCTTCAAACGCGCGTTTTGCGGGCTTGACAGACCGGGACCCTCTTCCGAAAAGAAGGCGTGACAAACCCCATATGCACGTGCGGCCCGAGAGGCATAAACCCATGCCACATCGGCCCCACGCCCACGGGAGCGGGAACATGAGCCTGAAAACCCTCGAGATAGACGCCCTTTCAAGTGACGGGCGCGGCATAGCCAAACGCGCGGCCGGCGAAAAGGTCGTCTTCGTGAGCGGGGCGCTGCCCGGCGAGACCGTGGAGGCCGAGATTGCGGCCGAGAAGAAGAACTTTGTGGAGGCCAGGGCCGTCCGCATCCTCGAGAGTTCCGAGGCGACCATAGCCTCGCCCTGTCCCCACGCCGAAGCATGCGGCGGCTGTCCCCTCATCCGCCTCGACTACGCCTGGCAGCTTGGCTGGAAGCGGCGCTTCGTGGCCGATGCCTTTTCGCGGGTGGGGCATCTCGAGGAGCAGCCGGCCCAGGTGCGCGTGGTCGCCTCGCCGAAGGAGCTTGGCTACCGCAACCGGGTGGTGCTCGCCTTCGGGCTGGACGAGACGGGAGAGGCCTGTCTTGGCATGCGCAAGCGCCAAAGCCATCTTGTCACGCCCGTGCCCGAATGCCGGGTCATGCCGCCAAAGGCCCTTCCGGTCATGGAGGTCGTGGGACGGCTCGCCAAGGAGTCGGGGCTCTCCGCCTATCGCCTCGACGGGGACCCCAGGCATCCCAAAGGCTCGGGGCTTCTGCGCTTTTGCCAGATCCGCGAGGGGGTGCCGCCGAATGCGGCCTGCCTCGGGGACAGCATGTTCACGCCCAACGTGAAGGCATTCTGGGTCGTCCTTCTGACCTCGCCCGCCTCGAAGGACGATCGCGCAAAAATCGCCTCCATGGCCAGGGAGATTCTCGAGGCCTGCCACGACGTGCACGCTGTGATCCACGAGGAGAGGACGCGCGACGACCTGCTCGTTCAGGGAGAGCGGCGCGTGCTTGCCCTTGCCAGAGGGGGCTCCGAGGCCGGAGCCGAGGTCATGGCCCTCCCCGTGCTTGGCAAGAGCTACCTTCTGGATCCGTGCGACTTCTTCCAGGTGAACACGCTCGCCTCCGACATCATCGTGGAGGAAATCATGGCCTGGGTGCGCGAGGACACGCTGATGGACCTCTACTGCGGAAGCGGCGCGCCCTCCTTGAGCACCTTCGCCTCCTCCGTTCTTGGCCTCGAATTCTCTCCGAGGGCAACGGACTTTGCCTCCCGCAACGCGGGCCGCTTCTACAAAAAGGCCGAGTACCTTGCCGGCGACGTGAAAAGGACGCTTGCCCACGAGTCCGTGCAAAGGGCCGTCTTCGACCAGCTTGTGGCAGACCCGCCGAGGGCCGGCATGGACCCGGCCGCCATATCCTTCATAAAGGAGAAGAGGCCCGCGCGCGTCCTCTATGTCTCCTGCAACCCGGCCACCCTCGCCCGCGACGTGGGCCTTCTTTCCCCGGACTACAAGATAGTGGCCTTGCGGCCCGTGGACTACTTCCCCCAGACGCCGCACGTGGAGACCCTCGTCCTTTTGCAGAGGTCATGAGGGTCCTGGATGCACTGTGCCGCCTCCATGCGAAAAGCGTTCACCAAAAGCATTGAGCATGAATAAAAGATATCCATGCCTTTGATGCATGAATCCATATAGCGACAAAGAATTTGCCAGACGCTTCCGATTGGCGTGTACTCGAAATCGGGAAGCGGGCAACCGCACAATTGTCGCCGCGAAGGACATGAGGGTCCTGCCGCCAACGTCGGGGCCCTTTCGCGGCGTCCTTGATGGAGGATACCCATGTCGAAAACGCTTGTTGCCTTTTTCAGCGCCCAGGGGACCACGGCAAGAGCCGCGAAAAAGCTGGCCGAGGCCATAGACGCCGACCTCTACGAAATTCGTCCGGCCACCCCGTACAGCGACGCGGATCTGAACTGGAACGACAAGTCCTCGAGGACGTCCGTGGAGATGCGCGACACCGCCTTCAGGCCGCCGCTCGCGGACACCGATGCCGACATCGCGAGCCACGACGTCATCTTCCTCGGCTTCCCCATCTGGTGGTACATCGCGCCCACCATCATCAACACCTTCCTCGAGGCCTACGACTTTGCCGGCAAGACCATCGTGCTCTTCGCGACCAGCGGGGGCAGCGGCTTCGGCAAGACCGTGGAAGGC
>CAZWOT010000327.1:0-2195 GCA_964635595.1 uncultured Desulfovibrio sp. | reverse complement strand
CAGTAACCTCAATGACTTAAGTTGGATTTTTTAGCCGCAAACTGTCAAACTCGGGGGGATGGGTGATGCCGCGCCTGCGAATCCACTCGTCGAGGCCGCCCTGCAGGCTAAATCTTGCCATGTTCCGCTCCCTCGTCTGCCCCGTTCTTCCCGGCCTGCGTCGACGCCGCGCGGTTTGGGGCCGCCGCACTGCCCTCGGGTGCATCTTTCGCTTGAGGCGCCTGTTCCTGCCCACCAGCGGGAGGCGTCTGCCCCTGGTTTCTGTTCATCTGGCCTATGAGGCGCCTGGTGTCCATGTAGACGTTGAGAAAGCCGGCGCCGATGCCGATGAAGAGGAAGACTATCTTCCCCCAGGGGTGGACGTCGAAGAACTTGTCGATGCCGTAGCCGATGGCAACGCCCACCAGCGGCCCGCTCACCATGTGCATTCCGATGACGCCCACGGAGGCCATGCCCTCGAGGCCCTGCTTCTGAATCTTGAAAAAGTCCTTGAATGCCATGGAAAGCCCGAAATGTCTCGTCTGAACGGGAGAACTGGCGGACAGGCTCGAGGCTTGGGCCGCCGGGTTCGGGGAAAAATAGCCTTGCGCAAAAGAGCGTGTCAACGAAGAGGAGAAGGCGCTTCAGAGCCAACGCGTCAACGCATGAGTTTTTGGGTTTTGTCCCCTTTATAGCCCAAGATCTACATACTGTTGTGGATTGATAAAAGTGAACTTCGTCTTGGAAGACAACCACTACGTTTGGATCTGAGTTTAGCGAAATCAGTTTTTTTTTGACTCATCACGAGCAATTGCTCGTTTATTCTTCTTCTCTGGGTCATCTGGTTCTGGTTTTTGGCGTGGCCTTATCAAACTAAAACCCATTTTATGAAGTAAATTTTGACATTGCCTAACTTTAAGATCAATATCAAATTTAGACTTAATCAAATGGCTCAGTGTTTTTCCTTCCCAAACATTATATCCATAATTTAGGGGATCTGAATTTACAGCTATTTTAATTTCATCAATTTGACTAGGACTTAGTCGAGATGGTCTTCCAGGATGTGCTTTTGGTCGTAAACTCTCAAACCCAATTTCATTTACTTTCTTTATCCACAATGTAAGAGTATTTTTTGACTCCTTAAATATTTCGCTAAATTTCGAAGGTGAAATACCATACTCTATCATAGCCGTAACCAGCGTAACCCGATAAATGTAGATAAAATCATTTGACGATTTAATAATTGCTTTGCCTTCTTCAACGAGTTCACTTTTCGGTCTATTAAATTTCCTGCAATTCATGGCACTTACCTCCTAGTCGCGGGATGGTGCCGTGATTATAGGAAATGCTTCGTCAAAGCACAATTAATTTTTGCGTTTGCTGTAATTTTGTCAAGCAAAAATTGGCTTTGGACGAAAAAATGACCAGTTTTCACTGGGTTGTTTGAGCTTCATGCGTCAGCCCTGAAGGTGCTCGAAGCGAGCGCCGCCCTGGGCGCGGCTGGTGCCGGAAACGGAAAATGCCCGCTTTCACCTCCGAAGGACTCGGAAGCGAAAGCGGGCCATCTTGGGGGTTGGAACGTGTTCCTTGCGTTTGGGGAAAAGCACCCCGGACGGGCTAGTCCTGCCGCTCAAGCGAGAAGGTCATGACCAGGCGTCCCTCGGGCAGGGCCTTCAGGAGGCCCTCCACGTCCCGGACCTTGCCGATGGGCGTGTAGCTCCAGGCATTCTCGCCAAAGAAGACGAGGATGGTATTGCCGTTGTAGAGCAGGACGTCCCCGGGTTTGGCCGTCATGCGCATCTCGACGCGCGGAAGGGAAAATCCCAGGGGGCCTGTCTTCTCGAAGCCGCCGAACTCGCGCATCTGGACTTCGATTGCCCCCGATTCGAGACGCTCGACGAGCTTTCTCGTGGCTGCGTTGTCCACGAGGTCGGCTGCGAAGGCGTGCTCGCCGAAGGAGATGCGGATTTCGGAAGCTGCGACTGTCCCTGCCATGCAGATGCCCGTCAGGAGGAAGACGGCAAGCCCGAGGGCCGCCTTCTGGAAAAAGCTGCTAGAGGCCAAGGCTGTCTGCCCATTCGCGCAGGGAGCTCGAGTCGAGGGGACCGTTCAGGAGCTTTCCCTGGATGATTCTGGTCGAGGGGGCCACGCTTCCCCGCACGCCTTCCACGGTCTTGCCGAAGCCGCTGCCCCCGCTGGTCGCGAAGAGCACGATG
>CAZWOT010000326.1:0-2212 GCA_964635595.1 uncultured Desulfovibrio sp. | reverse complement strand
CCACGTCGGTACCGATGGCGAAGGCCATGGGGAAGCCCAGGATGTTCAGGCCGGGAGTCACCATCCAGGCGCCGCCCATGCCGAAGAAGCCGCCGATGATGCCGACACCGAGACCCAGAATGATGAGACCGGGCCAGAAGATGGTGCAGCCCGAAATGGGCATCAAAACATACAACCAGTCCATGCTTCCCTCCTACTCGGCAGCTTTGCGGTGCTTGAGGTCGATCCCGATGTGGCCCATCACGAAATCTGCGAGCAGGCCGAAAAAGCAGCCCGTCACAGGGATAATGATGATCGTCAGGATCATGAAGTACAGGTGGCTGTCGTTGTACATCTGTGCCCACCAGAGCAGGATGCCGTCAAGGCGTCTGGTGTCGGCCACGATCACGACGTTGCCTCCCACTTTCTGCGCCGCCTGGACGATGCCAGGGGCGAACAGGAGCAACGTGCCGAGACAGCCGGCGAACCACGCCGCCATCTTCAGGGTCAGTTTCCTCATGACATTCTCCTTCTTGAGCGTTTCCGAATTTGCCGCGCTACAGCACGCGCCAAATTTCGCATTTCCAGCTCCCAGAAAAGCACAAAGTGTGCCATTGCGAACAGTTGCTAGATTTTTGCGACAAATCTCCCGGCAAGGAAGTCGGCCTCGCTTGTGAAAAAAGTTGCAAAAGTCATGTTACGGTGCTATCCCGAAACCAGGTCACCCCCGGAGCGCCGCCATGTCGCAATTGCACTTTTCACCCCGAACGTTTCGCGTTTCCATGCCCCATTTTGCGCGAAAGGCAGGACTCGTGCGCGGACTTCTCATGTTCGGCCTGCCCGTGCCCCTGCTCATCATGGCCATTGCGCTCTTTGTCGCCCACGACAGGATGCGCCGGACCCTGGAGGACGCCATTGCGCGCAATTCCTCCACGCTGGCCCAGGGCATGAGTTTCGCCACCTCGCAGTCGTTGCGCGAAACGCGCAACCAGCTCTCGGCCCTCGCAGCGGGCTCGGCGGATTTCGAGGAGTTCAAGGAGCGGGTATGGCGCAGGCTCTCCTACATGAACGAGACGGGGGATGCGCATTTTTGCGAGGCGGTCTTCACGGGCCATGGCAGGCAGGCCGACAAACGCTTTGTCTGGCTCTGCCACAACGGGCAGCTTGTCGATGTCGACCCGGAGATGGTCGAGTACACGAACGGCTCGCCCATGCAGCTCCTGCGGCGCCCCGAGCGCAGCGAGACCGTGCTCTCGGGCCCCCTGGAGGTCGTCTATGCCTTCACGGATCCCAAGACTGGGGAGCAGGTGCAGACCACCATGCAGGTCATGCGCTTCACGACGCCCGTGTACCTTGCGGACAAGTCCCTTGTGGGCAATCTCGCGGTCTCCCTCGACCTGTCCTGGATGCGCAATCTTGTGAACGATTGGACAAGAGGGATGGGCGATGGCCGCGAGACACTCACCTTTTTCGTGGATCGCGACGGCTGGATGATATTCGAGACCGGAACCGGGAAGCCTGTCCAGGAGTCCCAGGGCACGGACGCCCCGACCATGGGCTCCATCGACACGGTGCGCTCCGGCTTTTCCGGCGACTTTGGCCGCATCGGATACTCGCAGGCCTTCCGTCCCGGCTCCAACTACTATTCCTACTGGACCATGATGAACCACATCCGGGCCCGCGAGGCAGGACAATTCTTCACTTCCCGCATCCCCTGGACAAGGGACGGACTGCCCGTCGAGATCGTGAGCTACGCGCCCGTGACCTATGCCTCGTGGCTGGAGGGGCATGAGGATGTCATTGGCGGCCTGGTGGTCCTCAACGTCGATCTCGAGGCAGCCTCCACCGTCGGATTCCTCTACAAGGCCTATCTGACGGCCCTTGGCGCGACCTTCCTGGCCCTGCTCCTCTCCCTCTACGTCTCGGGCAGGACGCTCCGGCGCTACCTCTCCACCCTGCGCGAGGACATCGCGGCCTCCTCCGAGGCCGCCCTGGCAACGCCCCTGCCCGAGCGCCCGGAGCCCAAGGAAATCGCGCGCCTGCGCGAGGCCGTGAACGGCATTCTCTCGGAGCTGCGCGACCTCGAGGACGAGCGCGACATGGAAGACAGCCTCGCCACGGCCAGAATGGAGCTCGAGGCCGTTCCGGAAATGCCCGTCCAGCCGCGCACAGACGACGGCATCATCGGGGTGAGCTCGGAAATCGATCTTTTGCGCAAGAGCATCCGCCAGGC
>CAZWOT010000325.1:0-2219 GCA_964635595.1 uncultured Desulfovibrio sp. | reverse complement strand
ACGCTGCTCTTCCTGACCCGCTTCGGGTCGGATCTCTACGGCACCCGTCTTGAGGGCGTGTCGGACACGGACGTGCGCGGGGTGTATCTGCCCATGACGCAGCCAGCCTCTCTCGAGGAGGCCTGCATGCAAAAGAGCGTGCATCTCTCGACGGCCGGCGACAACACCCGCAACGCACCCGAGGACGAGGACTTCGACCTCTATCCCCTGGAGCGCTGGCTCTGCCAGATGCTGCCGCTCGGCAACACGGGGGCCCTGGACCTTCTCTACGCGCCCACAAGTCCCGGGTGCACCCTCTACCGCAATCCGGCCCTCGATCCCGTCTTCGAGAATCCCCTCTCCTTCCTCAATCTCGAGAACGGCACCGGCTGCCTTGCCTACTGCCAGGGGCAGGGCAAGACCTACGGCATGGCCGGCACCCGCATGGGCGTGCTCTACCGGGTTTTGAAAAAGCTCGAGGGGATGGATGAAAAGGCACGCGTGAAGGACGTGGCACGGCAGATTGCCGACGAGGTGGCAACACCCCAGTACTGCAAGGTGGCCGAGGACGACGGGCTCGTTCTGGCCGAGCAGTGGCACATGGGCTCCGCGCGCGTGGGCGAGGTCGCCCAGCGCGTCGCAAGGACCCTGCAGGGGCACATCGACCGCATCGAGGACGCACGCAAGAACGTCGGCGTCGACTGGAAGGCCCTTTCCCACGCCGTGCGCGCCATCCGCCAGCAGGAGGAGCTTCTCGAGACCGGGGCGCTCCACTATCCCCTGACCTGCCGCGAGGAGCTTCTGCGCATCAAGCGCGGCGAGCTCTCCTTCTCGCAGGTCGAGGACCTCATCTCGCAGGGCCTTTCCGGCCTCGAGGCCCACAGGCAAAGGTCGCATTTTGTCAAAAGCCCGGACTTCGAGACCATCTTCCGCACGGCACAAGCCGTGCGCAGGGCCTGCCAGAAGGACGCGTAGGGGAGCAGGCCTGGGCGACTGCGGGAAGCGCCCG
This sequence comes from uncultured Desulfovibrio sp., assembly GCA_964635595.1. Lineage (GTDB taxonomy): Bacteria > Desulfobacterota > Desulfovibrionia > Desulfovibrionales > Desulfovibrionaceae > Desulfovibrio. Next base: position 1,231 of record CAZWOT010000325.1, on the reverse strand, counting down.
CTGCCCATGCTTGCAGGGAACGTCCGCAATCCCTAGACTTTGCGCGATCCCGCCCGTTTGCACGGTGCCGGACGGGCATCCTTCCTTCCCCCCGAACAGGCCGCCATTCTTGGAGACTTCATGAAAATCACGTGCCCCCATTGTTCCTATACCCGCGAAATGGCCGAGGAGCGCATCCCGGACGGCACTCTCACCGCCCGCTGCCCCCAGTGCGGCGAGCGCTTCCAGTTCTCCAAGGAAGCCCTGCGGGAGGGGATTGACGAGGGCAGCCGCGCGGTGCGCCTGGGCGGCCGGGAGGACGCGGCGAAAGGCATCGACCTGGAAAAGCCCGCGGCTCGGGACGCTGGCAGGGCCGAACAGCCCGGGGCCCCCTGGGAAGGCAGCGACGGTCCCAGGGACCATCGCGGCTTCGAGAACGGGCAGGACGCCGCAGGCGCATCCTGGCAGGCCCAAGGGGACGAAGCCAAGGACGGGCGGCACGCCCGCGGCGAGGACATGCCCCAGGGGGGGCGAGGGTACGAAGGGCAGCAGGACGGGCGGCGGAGCGGACCGGACGACGGCACGTACGACAGGCCATACGGCGATGCCTACGACGACGTGCACGACGAGAGCGGACTGAGCTTCAATCCCTGGGAGTGCGCCGGCAACCTTCCGGAATACGTCTCGGCCTTCTTCCAGACGTGTTTGCGGGTCATGTTTGCGCCGGGGCGCTTTTTCGCGGGGATCGCGCCGCGATCGGGCCTTCTGGCCCTGAGCTTCTTTCTTGCGGTCTGCTTTTTCCAGACCGTGGTGGAGCATATATGGGGCGTTGTCTTCTTCAACTGGGTCATGCCGCTCACGGAGACCACGGATCCGCAGATAAAGGAGCTCGGGAAGCTCATTGCCGGGCAGTACAACCTCTCCTTCCTTCTGCTCCGCTGCGTCATGCTCACGGTCCAGCTCTACGTCTTCGCCTTCATCCTCCATTTCTGCTGGCGGATCATCCTGCGTGGCAGGGCGGACTTCTCGGTGGTCTTGCAGGTGCTCTGCTACTCGCAGGGACCTCTCATTCTCTGCATCATCCCCGGCGTGGGCACCCTCGTGGGCATGATCTGGTGCCTTGTGTGCACCCTGATCGGATGCCGGGCCGCGCTTCGCATCACCTGGGCGCAGACCGTCATGGGCATGATGCCCCTGTTCATTCTCCTCGTGCTCTCCTACGCGAAGTTTTTCTCAATCTTGAGCTGAAAAG
>CAZWOT010000324.1:0-2227 GCA_964635595.1 uncultured Desulfovibrio sp. | reverse complement strand
GTCTGACATGGTGGCTGCCAAGTTACCTAGCTACCAGGGTGCTGAGTAATTACAATTATTGTGTTCATAAACGATGCGATGAATGGCTTGCTGAACATCCTAACGTCAAATTCCACTACACACCAACATCAGCAAGCTGGCTTAATCAGGTTGAAATATGGTTTGGCATTTTTACTCGGAAAGCAATACGTGGTGCGTCATTCAATTCTACAGAGCAACTTACAAACGCTATAAAGACATATATCAGTTCGTACAATGAAAACAACGCACATCCCTTCACTTGGCGCAAGCGCGATGTCAAGGGGTCCCAAATCCGCGATACCATTATCAACTTACGAAATTTGACACTAGCTACCCGGTGTGTCCTTTTCGTGAAAATTTAGGGGCAAAGGGAGCCGGCAAATGGCAAAATGGCCAGGTCGGCTTCCAGAGCCGCTTTTCGAGGGGCGTGACCATTGTCCGAATGCAGGGACACGCATCCCGGGTCAAAGAGATTCGGACACGGGCCCGGGCTCTGCCGAGGGCACTGCCCATCCGGCAGATTGTCCGGCCATGAGCCTGCCCCGAGCCTGCCTTTGACAGTCGGCAGGAATTTTTTTGCAGGGGACCGTAACCTTTCGGACATCCCGACCGTCTTTTGGGCAAGGAAGAGGAAATCAGGCTCGAGAGAGCCAGAACCCGAAGCCCCAAAAGAACCAATCCCCGAAACCCGAAAGACTTTGATGGAGGCCGACATGTTCATCTAGCAAAACCCGCACAAGGCCAGGGCCCCCATGGCAACCGGGCCAGACAAGAATTCCAAACACAAGCATTCCAGACGCAAGCAGTCCAAACTTCCAACCAGGCCAAACACCCCAATTGCAGCCAGTCCAGACGCAAAACCTCCAGCCCCAAACCAACCGCAAAAACCCCAGCCGCAAAACTCCAGCCAGCAAGCGACACAAAATCCTTCCTTCTCCAGGGTGCCTCTTCAAGGGGCACCCTCTTCTTTCGCCTTTTCAAAAGCTTGCACGTGTTCTGCCGTGGCCCGCGAGCTCATCCGGTGCTCCGCTCTGCCGCCCGCAATGCGGTTCGCAAAGCCGCTCGCAAAGGAGTCGGGAAATCGAGGGAAATCGGACGCCCCTCTTGACGGATTTGCTTGAAGGGTGAAAAAAGTCGGTTTCCAAGGTCCGGGGGACGGCATCCGCCCTCGCCCCGATCATCCTCCCATTCGCGAGGTAGAAGTTCAAGATGGCAAAGCGTCATGTCTATGGTCCCGTGCCCTCACGCAGGCTTGGCCGCTCGCTCGGCGTGGACGTCATACCCTTCAAGACCTGCACCTACGACTGCACCTACTGCCAGCTCGGGCACACCACCTGCCACACCATCGAGCGCAGGGAGTACGTGGACCCGTACGAGGTTCTGGAGGAGATCGCGGCGAAGCTGAAGGAAGACACGCCCGACATCATCAGCTTCGCGGGTTCGGGCGAGCCCACCCTCAACAGCGGGCTTGGGCGCATCATCCACGGCATACGCGAAATGACCGACGTGCCGGTGGCGGTCTTCACCAACTCCTCGCTTCTGTGGATGCCCGAAGTGCGCGCCGAGCTCATGGACGCGAGCATGGTCAGCCCCTCCCTCGACGCCGCGGACGTGGCCTCGGCCGAGGCCGTGAACACCCTCGCCCGGGGCCTGAACATTCAACTCATACTTGATGGCCTTCGCGCCTTCTGCGCCGAATACAAGGGGCAGATCTGGATCGAGATACTTCTTTGCAAGGGCATCAACGACTCCGACGAGGAGCTCGACAAGCTTAAAGCGGTGCTTGAAAGCCTGCCCAGGTTCGACCGCATCCAGCTCAACACCGCCACCCGCCCGCCGGCGGACCGCACCGTTCTTCCCCTCACCGAGGAGGAACTGGACAGGGCCGGCAGGCGTCTCGGCTTTCCCTACGAGATCATCGCCTCCTTCAAGAAGAAGGCCCAGGCCCAGAACCGCGACGAGGAAACGGGCGAGGAGGACGTGCTCGATCTCGTGCGCTGCCATCCCTCCACGGTCAAGAGCACGAGCGACGGCCTCAACATCAGCGAGGCCAGGGCGCTGGAACTCCTTGAAGCCCTGCATGCCAAGGGCAGGCTCGGCAAGGAAGACCGCAGCGGCGAGCACTTCTACATCCTGCGCGTGAAGGAACAGGCATAAGGCGCTGTCCGTAAATTAATTTGTAAAAAATCCTTGCCAAGGCGCGACT
>CAZWOT010000323.1:0-2235 GCA_964635595.1 uncultured Desulfovibrio sp. | reverse complement strand
CTGGTCCATATCCTCCCCGAACGCTGGCAACTTCCATTTCAACATCCTGAAGGGGTCCTGGTTCGAGAAACTTGCCGCCCGCGCCCTTGCGCGTGCGGGCGCGGAGCATGTCCATACGAGCGTGAGCGTCCTGTGGCCCTACGAACGGCAGACGAAGCTCGAGATGAAGTACCAGGAGAAGCAGCACCGCATCGAGATGGACGTCCTTTGCACCTGGAAGACCAGGCCCGTGCTCGTTTCCTGCAAGGCCGGCAAAGGCGGCACCCTCTCGAAGGCGGTTCTTGAAGCGCAGGCCATGGCCGCCAGCCTTGCCCGTTTCACCATCCCGATTGTCTGCTCGTTGAAGGTGGAAGAATTTCGTGTCGAAAGGGAGGGAAACTTCATCGGCTGGCGCGAGCTCTGCGACCCGGAAAGGCTCGCGGACGTCCTGGACAAGGCCTGCAGATTCAAAAGAAGCACCAGGGAACCATCAGGAGAACCATCCGGGGCTCCGGCTCCCGGCTCCCAGGGCACGGACAACCCCAAACCCGAAAAACCCGAAAATCCCGCGTAGTCCTGCGGCAGAAAAGACTGCCCGACTGCCCGACATCATGATCGATCGCTTGTCCCCAAATCCCCAATCCCCTGTACAGGGGGACACTTTCAGGAAAAGCACATGACACAAGAACTTGGCTATGCCGTTCTCGAGGTTGGAGGCATCCAGAACTTCATCCTCAGAACCGGCAAACTGAAGGAAATGCTGGGCGGGTCAGAACTTGTGGAGTCACTCTCCAAGGGCTTCCTCGAGAAAATCCGCAAACGGCTCGGTCTCGAGCTCGTCGAGGCCGGCAGCGTGCGCGCGCCGAACGGGAAGGACATGCTCGTCCTGCAGGCCAACGCGGGCGCCATGCACCTGCTCTTCGCCTCGATGGACGAGGCCAGAAACTTTGTCTCGACCTACTGCCTGGAGGCTCTGGAAAGCTACCCGGGCCTTCCCCTGTATGCCGCCATCGAGCCCTGCGTCTGGGAAAAGGACTCGATCGACAAGGCCAAGCTTGAGGCTGGCAAACGCATCAACATGAAGCGCAGCACCCAGGCGACGTCCACGGGCATGCACACCCATCCGCTCTGCCACACGGCGCGTCTGGACGGGCTGCCGGCCATTGCCTTCGACGAGGACAGGACGGCCGTCTCGCTGGCCTCCGCCACCAAGCGCAAGAAGGAGCTGCTGGAGGCCGCCCGCGACCGCCTGCGGGCCGTCGACAGCAAGGAAACGCGGGATCTGCTCGGCATAGACAGCCCCATCGACTGGGGCAAGTGGGACGACAACATCGATTCCATCGCCTCCTCCAACGGCAAGGTCGCCTTCATCCACATCGACGGCAACGACCTCGGCAAGCGCTTCACCGAAAAGCTCGACGAGCTGAAGGACGAACGCGACATGTCCCGCCGCACCGGGGAAATGGGCAAGCTCTCGAACCTCGTGTCGAGCGTCACGAAAAAGGCCTTCGACACGGCCCTTCTGAACATCCTGCATTTCGAGCTCTGGCGGGTGGCGCCCACTAAGCGGATCCCCATTCCCGCCCGTCCCCTGGTCCTTGGCGGCGACGACGTGACCGCGGTGGTCAAGGCGGATCTGGCCCTGCTCTTCATCCACACCTTCATCCGCACCTTCGAGCAGCTTTCAAGGGCCGAGAAGGAGCCCCTCTCCGCCGGTGCCGGCATGGTGGTCTGCTCGTCCTCCTATCCCTTCCTGCGCGCCTACGAGCTGTGCGAGGAGCTGTGCAAGAGCGCCAAGAAGCTCACCGAAAACGAGGAGCCGGAAAACCGCCCGAGCTCCCTCGACTACGTGGTGCTCACCAACGACGCGGAAAACAGGCTCTCGGACCTGCGTAAGCACGTGCAGACCACGCTGGACGGCAAGATGCTCACCGGCAAGCCCTTCACGCTGAAGGACTGCGAGCTTCTCAATTTCCTTGTGGACGGCAGCGACGTCTTGAACAGGCTGCCGCGCTCGGCCACACGCCCGGCCCTCAACGAGTGCCGCAGGGGCATGAAGCATGCCAGGGCCGCCTTCGACCAGCTTGCCTGGAACGTGACGCGCGGACTTGGCGGGCGAAAGAACTCGGGAAAGAACCTCATGTCCAAAAATCGGTTCGAGGAAATCTTCCCCCAGAAGAGCTTCTTCCGGCTTGATCATCAAAAGGGCGACCACACCCTGCTCGCGGACTACCTGGAGCTGACCCATCTTCTGCC
>CAZWOT010000322.1:0-2263 GCA_964635595.1 uncultured Desulfovibrio sp. | reverse complement strand
GCCCCTCGGACGACGCTTTTGAGTGACAGGTGCACCCGTTTGGCGAAAATTTAGGGTTTTGCATGATTTCTCGATTTTGAGCGTCTTTTTGACGATTTTTCGACGATTTTCTACGTCAGGGTGCCGTTTTCCGAGGGAGAGGGCACGTAGTCCGTGGTCATGTCCTCGAAGCTCGTGTACTCGCACTGGTAGAGGAGATGGACGGTGCCCACTGGGCCGTTTCTCTGCTTGCCCACGATGACTTCCGTGGGGCTGTTCAGAAGCCGTCCCGCCATGGATCCGCCGGTCTCCTCCTGGTCGCCGCGCTTCTTGCGGGCGTAGACGTCGTCGCGGTAGAGGAACATGATGACGTCCGCGTCCTGCTCGATGGCGCCGGACTCGCGCAGATCCGAAAGCATGGGGCGCTTGTCGGTGCGCTCTTCCAGCTTGCGGTTGAGCTGGCTCAAGGCAATGACGGGGATGTCGAGCTCCTTTGCGAGCGCCTTGAGGGTGCGGGAGATGTCCGAGATCTCGAGCTCGCGGGACTGCTGCGGGCGCGAGGGGCGCATGAGCTGCAGATAGTCCACGATGATGAGATCGAGCCCCATGCGCGACTTCATGCGGCGGGCCTTGGCGCGCAGGTCCATGGTGCGCAGGGCCGGCGTGTCGTCGATGTAGAGATCGCAGGTCAGCTGGTCCGCGCCCTCGAAAAGTCTCTTCCAGTCCTCGTCCGACAAGAAGCGCGGCTGGCGGATCCTCTGCAGGGACACTTTCGAGGTCATGGAGATGAGGCGCGCCTCGAGCTGGGAGGCGCTCATCTCGAGGGAGAAGAAGGCAACCTTGTAGCCGGCGTGGGCGGCATTGAGGGCCAGGTTCAGGGAAAAGGCCGTCTTGCCCATGGAGGGGCGGGCGGCCACGATGATGAGATCGGAAGCCTGCAGGCCGCCGGTCTGGCGGTCGAGGTCGATGAAGCCGGTGGTCACGCCCGTGAGCGAGCTCTTGCTCCTGGCGTTGGAGGTCAGCGCATCGAAGAAGGCGTCGCGCAGGTCGCCCACCTTGCGCAGGTCGTTGGTGTTGGCCGTGCTCTCGGCTATCTGGAAAATTCGGTGTTCCGCCTCGTCGAGCAGTCCGCCCACTTCCGTGTGGGGCAGATCGTAGGCGTCGGTCATGATGTGCGCGCAGGCGTAGATGAGCTCTCGCTGCATCGCCTTGCTGCGCACAAGCGGCGCGTAGAAGCGGGCGCCGTGCACCGCCTCGGTCTCGCGCATGGAGAGGTTGAAGAGGTACTCGTTGCCGCCCGCGACCTCGAGCTGCTTCGACATCTGCAGCTTTTCCGACAACGAGTTGGGCTCCACGGGGGCGTGGGCCTGATAGAGGTCAAGGCAGGCCTGGTAGATGATGCCGTGCCTCGGCACGTAGAAGTCGTCCGCCTTCAGGGTGGCGAAGATGTCGTCCCGCTGATCCTCGTACAGCATGAGGGCCGCCAGCACTATCTGCTCGGCGTCCTCGTTGTACGGCGGCAGGCGCCGGACAAGATCCTGGCTGGCCCTGGCCGGTCCAGACAAAGCGCTCCCGCCGGAACGACCGACGGGAGCGCCAGCATTTGTTGATTCCTTGGCCATGAATCACAAATCAAAAAGCGGGAAGAGGGACAATCCGGGACTATTCCGCGGCGGTCTCCTCCACGGTCTCGGCGGTCTCGACAGCGGCCTCGGCGGCCTCTGCAGCCTCGGCGGCCTCTGCAGCCTCGGCCTCGGGCTGCTCCTCGGTCACTTCCGGCACGTGGTCGGAAATGACCTGGACCTTGAGGGCGGCGTAGACGTCGGCATGCAGGCGCACGCGCACCTCGAACTCGCCAAGGGTGCGGATGGGGCCGTCCAGAAGGATGCGGCGGCGATCCACCTCGAGACCCTGGGCGGCAATGGCGTCGCCAATCATGGTCGTGGTCACGGAGCCGTAGAGCTTGTCGTTGTCGCCCACATGCATGGGGATGACAATCTCGAGGGCCTCGATCTTCTCGGCCAGGCTGCGGGCCTCGGCGCGCAGGGCGTCCATGCGGGCCTGCAGCTTCTTGCGCTCGAGCTCGAAGGCATGCATGTTGGCCTCGGTGGCCACCATGGCAAGGCCCTGGGGCAGAAGGTAGTTGCGGCCGTAGCCGGGCTTGACCGTCACCACGTCCCCAAGCGTCCCGAGATTTTCCACGTCGGCGCGAAGTATGACTTTCATATCGTGACGCCTCCTTAGATCATGCTCTTTTTCTTGACGCTCGAGTCGTGCGTGGCGG
>CAZWOT010000321.1:0-2267 GCA_964635595.1 uncultured Desulfovibrio sp. | reverse complement strand
TTTGTGCGACGAGGCCACAAGCGCCCTCGACCCCGAGACCACGGACTCCATTCTCTCGCTCATCCGCTCCATCAACCGCGAAATGGGCATCACGGCCGTGGTCATCACCCACGAGATGGATGTCATCGAAAAAATCTGCCACAAGGTCGCGATCATCAGCAAGGGCGTCATCGCCGAGACGGGCCGGGTGAACGAGGTCTTCTTCCACCCGAAGTCCGACATCGCCAGGCGCCTGGTGGTCCCGGAGGCCCTGCATCCCGACAAGATGACCTGCGAGCGCCTCTACAGGCTCATCTTCGACGGCCAGTCGAGCTACGAGCCCGTGCTCGCCAACCTCGTCCTTGCCTGCGGCCAGCCGGTGAACGTCATGTACGCCTCCACCCGCGACATCGGCGGCCAGGCCTTCGGCCAGATGGTGCTGCAGCTGCCCGAGGACGAGGAGGCCAGGCGCAAGATACTGTCCTACGCGGCCGAGAACCTCATCTACATCGAGGAGTTCTGCCGCGAGGGCGTCCCGTCGTCCTCCGCTGTCGATGGCGCTGCGGCCCCCGCGGCCGGGCCGTCTGAAAACGGGCCGGGAAAAGGAGCGTAATGCCATGAACTACGAGGCCCTGTTCGACCTTCTCTGGGAAGGCACCCTGGACACGCTCTACATGACGCTCGCGTCCACCTTCTTTGCCTACGTCTTCGGCATGATCATGGCCATGATCCTGGTCATGACCCGCGCGGACGGCATCCGGCCCATGCCCGTGGTCTTCCGCGTGCTGGACGTGCTCGTGAACCTCACCCGCTCCTTCCCCTTCCTGATCCTGATGATCGCGGTCCTGCCCTTCACGCGCTTTCTCGTGGGCACAACCATCGGCAACAACGCCACCGTGGTGCCGCTTGTCATAGCCGCGGCCCCCTTCGTGGCGAGGCTTGTGGAGCAGTCCTTCCTCGAGGTGGACCGGGGCGTCATCGAGGCCGCCCAGTCCATGGGCGCCAGCACCTGGCAGATCCTCTGGAAGGTCTACATTCCCGAGGCCAGGCCCAGCCTCATCAACGGCTCGGCCATCGCGGCCACCACCATCCTCGGCTACTCGGCCATGTCCGGCGCCGTGGGCGGCGGCGGTCTCGGCAAGCTCGCCATCATGTACGGCTACAACCGCTACCAGACGGAAATCATGTTCGCGACCGTGGTCCTGCTCATCGTCATCGTGCAGCTTCTGCAAAGCTTCGGCGACTGGGCGACCAGACGATCCGACAAGCGCGCGGGCTAGAACAACTTTCCTGCCCCCGTCCGAGGGCGGACACCGATCAGGCACATGATGCGGACCCGGATGCATCCGGGGCCCAACCCTGTCACAGACGGGGCCCGACGGGCCCTCGAAAAACCATACTTGGGGGATTGCAATGCGCAAACTACTCTTCCTCTGCCTCTCGGCCTTCCTGGTCTTCGGGGCAGCCAACGCCCAGGCGGCCTCCACCATCAAGGTGGGCGCCTCCCCGACGCCGCACGCGGAAATCCTGCGTGCCTGCGAGCCCATCCTGAAGGAGAAGGGCATCACCCTCAAGCTCGTCGAGTACGCCGACTACGTGCAGCCCAACATGGCCCTCGACGCGGGCGAGCTGGATGCCAACTACTTCCAGCACAAGCCCTATCTCGACGACTTCAACGCCCAGAAGGGCACCAAGCTCCTGGCCATGGAGTTCGTGCACTACGAGCCCTTCGGCATCTATCCCGGCCGCTCCAACGACCTCAAGGCCCTGAAGGAAGGCGCCATCGTCTCCGTGCCCAACGACACCTCCAACGAGGCCCGCGCCCTTCTCCTGCTCCAGCAGGAAGGCCTCATCAAGCTGAAGAGCAACGATCTGAACGTCACCCGCCTCGACATCGTGGAGAATCCCCTGAAGCTCAAGATCGAGGAAATCGAGGCCGCCCAGCTCGTGCGCTCGCTCCCCGACGTGGACATCTCCACCATCAACGGCAACTACGCCCTGCTTGGCGGGCTCGACGCCACCAAGGCCCTGGCCGTGGAGGCCTCCGACTCGGCTGCCGCCAACACCTACGCCAACATCCTCGCCGTGCGCGAGGGCGACGAGAACCGTCCCGAGCTGAAGGCTCTCGCCGTCGCTCTCAAGAGCGACCAGGTGAAGGAGTTCATGACGAAGACCTACAAGGGCTCCGTGCTTCCGAAGTAGCTTTTTCCGATTGAAACGATGCCCTGCAGGGCCCGGATAAGGGCCTTGCGGGACAGACGAGAAGGGCCCCCGATGGCGCGCAAGAA
>CAZWOT010000320.1:0-2298 GCA_964635595.1 uncultured Desulfovibrio sp. | reverse complement strand
CGCGACATAAGAAAATCGACGTGGCATTCCTGCTTTTTTGCCCTTCGGGTTCTGTCCGGCCTTCCAGGATGCCTTCCCCTTGAGGACTCTTTTCGGGCGTTCCCGCCTTCCCCGGGCAGCAGGGGCGCATTGCGCCGACATGCCGAACATTCGAGAACACCTGACGAACGCCGGATTTCATTCGAATTTCTGCCCATGCCCCGCTCAAGCTGCGACAAGAATCGACGATAAATCGATGAAGAACTACTATCTCGAAGAACTCTCCTATCTGCGCGAACTGGGAGCGGAGTACGCGAAGGAACACCCCGCCGTCGCTCCGTTGCTTGCTTCGCGCAGCACGGACCCGGACGTCGAGCGCATCATGGAGGGCACGGCCTTTCTGTGCGGCCTCATCAACGAGCGTCTCGACCAGAATTTCCCCGAGGTGGTCCAGGGGCTTCTCGAGATAACGGCACCCGCGCTCCTCAAGCCTTCTCCCTCGCAGACCCTTGTCCAGTTCTTCCCCTCGCCCCAGGCCAAGGGCGTGCAGCGCCTGAAGAAGGGATGCCATCTGGAAAGCGTCGAGGTGGGCGGCACGCGCTGCGTCTACACGCCCCCGCGAAACATGGACATCTATCCCGTCACCAGGGCACAGACGTCTCTCAAGGACGTGGGCCACGACAGCGCCACGGTGGAGCTTGTCCTGCAGTCGTCCGCGGACGTGGGCGCCTGGTGCCCGGAACGCCTGCGCCTTTTCCTGCAGACGTCCTTTCCCGAGGCCTGCCAGTGGTTCTATCTGCTCCTGAACCGCTGCGCGGGCATCGAGGCCAGAACGAACGACGTGCTTGTGAGCCTTCCGCCATCGGCCCTGCATCCGGACGTGCGCCCGGGCAATCCGCTCGAGGCCTTCGACCAGGGCGGCGAGACAGGCCTCATGGACACCTCGTGGCTGCGCAACTTCTTCATCCTTCCGGAACAGTTCCTCTTCCTGAGCCTCTCCGGACTCGGGAAGCTGTCCGAAAGCCACGCGGCCCACGAGCTGACCCTTTCCTTCAGGCTGCGCGGCTGCGAGAACCTGCCAAGAGAGATTCCGCAAGACCTCTTCCGCCTCAACGTCACCCACGCCATCAACATCTTCCGGCACAACTCGGAGCCCTTCGTGCTGGAGCAGGAGCGCCAGGAATACCGGCTCGTGCCCCAGAAGGACTCGGGACGGCAGATGGAGATACACACCATCAGCCGCGTCACGGGCGTGCGCAGGGGCCTTGCCCATCACGTCTACAAGCCCTACTCGGGCTTTTCCTCGGACAAGAACAGCGGCACCTACACGGTGCGGCGGGCACGCTCCCAGGTCAACGGGCGCATGGAGCACTACGTCACCCTGCTCTACGCGGGCGACCAGGGGCCGCAGGACGGGGAAACCCTGACCTCCGAGATACTCTGCTTCCACCACAGCCTGCCCGGACAGCTGCGCGAGGGCGACATCGCCACCGCCACGGACTCCTCGCCGGCCATGGCCGCCTTCCGCAACATCCTGCCGCCCTCGCCCTCGCTTCCCGCGCCGGACAACACCGATCTTCTCTGGCAGCTCTTCTCGAGCCTGCACGCCAACCTTCTGCCGCTGGCCAGCACAGGCTCCCTCAAGGAGTTTCTCGCCCTGTGGCTGCCGGTGCGCGACCCGGACCCCACCCACGTGACCGTCAACAACCAGCGCATCGAGGGCATAAAGGACTTTTCCTCCTCCCCGGAGGAGATGCTCGTGAAGGGGCGCCCCCTGCGCGGCCAGCTCCTTTCCCTGACCCTCGGCGGCGAGTGCTATGCGGGCGCCGGCCAGCGCTACCTCATCGGCCTCGTGCTCGACGAGGTGCTCTCCCAGTTCGCCACCATCAACACCTACACCCGCCTCGAGGTGACGGACGCAGCCTCCGGCCACAAGATTTCCTTCAAGCCCCGCCTGGGCTCGCGCAGGCTTCTCTAGCCTTCGGGACGCGCGTCCCCGGGCCTTCTTCCCCCAAAGATCTTCCCAACTTCGGCCCCGTACAGAACACGGGTTTTTGCCCCCTTTGACGCGGCCGTGCCCTTGTGCAAATCTGCTTGACGTGCATGACCTTGCATGACCTTGCAGGATTTTGTGCATGATTGCCGTCGGCAGCACCCGCTTGCCCCTAAGAGGGCGACATTCGTCTCCCTCCCTTCAACTTCGGCTGCGGGCTTTTCCCGCATGATCGACGGCCAGGTCACCCTACCAATCTGGATCGCTCCCGGCGGTCCGCAGGAGAAAGCATCATGGCCAAAGATGTTTCCGTAGCGCCCAAGGAG
>CAZWOT010000319.1:0-2315 GCA_964635595.1 uncultured Desulfovibrio sp. | reverse complement strand
GTCGAAGACCAGCGAGAAGGCCTCGTTGTTGGCGGTCACGCACCTGTTCCCGTTCATGCGAAAATCGGACTGGGAGAGCCTTCCCGACTTCACGAGCTTGAGCACGGTCGCATCCACAGCAAAGCGCATGTCTTCCATGAGATCGGAAGCAAGGGCGCAGTGGGTGCCCCTGCCCACGTGGAAGAATCCCTGGCGCGGATCGAGACCGTACGAGCGAAGGGCGGAGGACAGTCTGTTGTGCAGAAGACCGTAGCCAAGGGACAGGAGCATGTTGACGGGATCTGGCGCGGGATAGGGTTTTCTGCCAGACCAGGAGAATGGGGTCGTCCATTCCCCCCACAGGCTGAAGTAGGCCCTGGCGGCGGTTCCCTCGGCTCCGCGCAGGCCGTCGTTCGAGTCCGCGTTGAGAGCGCGGGTGCGCGCCGCCCAGAACATAGGGGGAAGCTTGGCCCTTCTGCGGGCGAGGCCGCTGGTGTTCTCGATCTTGGCCACGATGATGTCGCGGGCAAGCTCCAATGCCCGCCCGGACGCGCAAAACTGCGCCTGCTTCAAACGGATGCCGCCGTCTCCCATGTCGAGGGACGTGATTTCGCCCATGGGCCTGCCAAACCTGTCGAGCCAGTCCACGGGAATGCTGGCGCGAAGGAGCGCGTACAAGATGGAGCAATCGAAGGAGGGCTTGCCGAGAAGCACGACGCGCCGCAGGGAGGCGAAGGGAAAGACCCTTTCGGTTTCGCCCTGCACCACGACAAGCTTGCTTCCTCTCAGCAAGATGCTGTCTGCCGAGGAGCTGATGTAGAGGGTGCGGCGTTCCTGCAGGCGTTCGGAGAGCTTGTTGATCGTGACGCTCATGAATCGGCTCCTTTGGGGACAAAATCTGGGGACAAAACCGGACAAAAGGCGAGCAAAAGAGGACAGACGAAAGGGAGGAGAGCCCGGTGGGGTCGGCAGGGAAACGGCCCGATCCGGCCGGATGCCTCAGCCCTTGCGCTCGGGCTGCAGAGGCAGGCCTGGGGGCTGGGTCTGGCCCTGCCGCCGGGCGAGGGAACCAGACCGCGCACGGCGAGAATCACGGGATTGGAGTTGTCCTGCAGAAGAGAAGCTGCAAACAAGGTGTCGGGATCGGGCTTGCGGAAAACAGCATGGACAGACGACTTGCTGGTGGAGGAAGGGCATGCGCCGTGCGCAGGGGCATGAGGATTGTGCACTGGGGACTCCTGGAATTTAAATGCTCAACAAATTTTCAAATTTTTCAAAATGTCAGGCAGTCGGAAAATTTGAGGAGGGTTGAAAAACTGGAAAATGTGTCGAGCTTGGGTTTTGCCTGGAGCAGGTTCCCGCTCGGCCACGAAGGCAGGGAAAACGGTGTGGGGACTGCAATTGATGCTGCTCCCGAGGTTTTGGCGCTTCCACGATCCTGCGCGTTCGGAACATGTGACGGCCGGCCCTGGAGGGAAGCATGTGCCAGGCATGCGGTTTTGGGCGTCCCTCTGTCCCGCAGGCAATTCGGCATGCCGGGGATTTGAAAAACGGATTTTTGAAGGTCGACTCCGGCAGCGTGCCCGCATGGGGCACATGGTGATGCGGGCTGTAAGAGGCCCCTTGAGCCAAGGGGGACGAGAGGAAGCATGGGCACTCCCTGAAAAGGCCTGTTTGGGCTTCTGGAAGGGCAACGGACGGGGGCGGATTGCAAATTTGCCGAGAGTGTCTTGAGAAGTGAAGCAATGCTGTCTGCATGTCCTCCCTGGCAGTCGGATTGGGATTTTGAAGCGTGGCTAGGGAAGAGGGATGAGCGAAATGAAGAGGGCAAGAAAAAGGTGTTGGGTCAGGTCAAGATTTTGGAGAAGTCTGGGATAAAGGCTCATGTGAAACTCCTGGTTGAAAATGACGGTGATGTTGTTTGAGCGGAATCTGTTTTTAGACAATTTGTCGGGAGGTGTCGGCCACAGTTGAATGTATGCGGTTGCGTGCCCGCAAGGGGCACAAAGGAGGGATGGTGTGGATTATTTGAGGAGGCCAAGGGTGCCCAGGATGATGAGAGGAAGCATGTGTACTCCTTGCAGATGTGCTTTATGAGTGAAGTTGGCAGTTGATTTGCGAAATGTTGAATTGCCTGATGGATGGTTGTGTCGATTGTTGTTGTCCGTTTACCTCCTTTGAAGGTTGATTGAAGAGTGGTCGAAGAGTGGCAATGGATGGTCAGGAGAAGAGCGTGCCGAGAAGATTGGTGATGGGTTCGTGGTCAAGGTCAGGCATGGGGGCGAGAATCATGAGGTGCTCCTTTTGGGAAAATGTCGGTGTTGTTGTTTGGCAAG
>CAZWOT010000318.1:0-2315 GCA_964635595.1 uncultured Desulfovibrio sp. | reverse complement strand
ACACATTCCTCCGCGTCCCTGGCGTGCCTTCCTCGTACAACAACGGCGAACGCGACTTGCGTACACCAGTCGTGCGCCGCAAGATCTTATACTGGAGCACGGACGAATGCGGACTGCGCTGGGCGGAAAGGATACACTCGGTCCTGATGACCTGCAGGTCTAAGGACTTGCTATGAAACAACATTATGCTTTGCCAGGGCAAAATTGGCTATTGAGGCCAGTTTAAGCAAGAAAAGGCATTATGTTAATTCCTGGTGGTTCCTAACTCATGGTCCGTTGTCAATCTGTTGCAAGGAGTGTCAAAGGAGCGGTGACAAGCTTCCTTTCCCGCAAGCCCAGGACCTCTCGCGTTATTCAGAACCGAAGCGTCAGGCCATTGAAGTACGTGCCCAATTGGGGCTGACTCCAACTATCCCCTGAACGGATACCATCCACAAATTTCAGGTGACAAGCAGGGACACTGGCCAAAGCTTCCTCATGGACGGGTCTTCTGACTGGGCTTCAGAGATGCCAAAAACTTGGGGTTTACGGCATAGGTTGATTGAACCACAGGAACGCACCGCTTTCACTCGAAATCCAGACGAAAGTCCCGCGGGCAATCTTGCCGGCCCCCGAAACGAACGTTTCCAGCCTTTCTCAAACCCGATCCCGGCGGGGCCGAACAGGATACAATCCCATGACCAAGACCATAGTCCGCAACATCATCTGCATAGACACGGATCTGTGCACCGGCTGCGGCCAATGCGTCCTCGACTGCGCCGAGGGCGCCATTGCCATCGTGGATGGCAAGGCCAAGGTGATCTCGGAAAGCTACTGCGACGGCCTTGGCGCCTGCCTGGCCGGCTGCCCCACGGGCGCCCTCACCATCGAGGTGCGCGAAGCCGTGCCCTTCGACGAGAAAGCTGCCATGGCCCACGTGGCCGCCAACATGCCCGAAAAGCTCGGCATGCCCCACCAGCATGCCCTTCAGGACCACGCCCACGATGCTCGGGCGCACAAGCCCCATCACGGCGGATGCCCTGGCGCTGCCCTCAGGGAATTCCGGACGGCGTCACCTCCCAAGGCCCCCACGCTTCCCTGCGGCTGCCCGGGAAGCGCCGTGCGCGAGCTCTCTGCACCCGCGGCCAGAGCACCCGGCATGAAGCCTTCGGAAGCTCCCATGTGCGCTCCTCCTGCCCCCACCGCCTTCATCAGGAAGACCTGGCCGGTGAAGCTACGCCTTCTGCCGCCCACGGCCCCCTTCCTCCAGGGCGCCGACCTTTTGCTTACGGCCGACTGCGCCCCCACGGCATCGCCGCACTACCACGAGCTTCTGGGCGCAAAGCTGCCCATCATCGCCTGCCCCAAGTTCGAGGACAACGGCGAGGTTCTCGAGCGCCTGAGAAACATCTTCACGGTGGCCAGGCCCGCCTCGGTCACGGTGATGCGCATGGAAGTTCCCTGCTGCAGGGGCCTTGCCTCGCTCACGCTTCGGGCCGCCATGGGCACGGGACTCGAAAGCAGGGAAATCGTCCTTGGCTGCAACGGCGTGGTCGTTTCCGACGATCTCATGCATGACCAGCAGATCCAGGACATTGGCGCTCCCTGGATGACACGGCCCATCAGTTCCTGATGTCTTTCAAATCTGCCTGGCGCGCACCGAAAGCTGGCGGCATCGATGCGCACCATCAATCAGATTGACTCCTTCTGGAGATGATCCGACAAGCAATTGCTGGTCAACTGGATAGCCTGTGGCCATTACCTCTACGCATGGCACAGGGCAGGCTTGTTTTTGCAGGGAACTGAAATGGCATTCACGCTTCGGACACTCCGGGAAGAAGTCGCCGCAGGCGAGGACAGCACACGTCAGTTCAAGTCCCGAATTGACAATGTGGATGCTCTGGCCGCGGAAATGGCAGCTTTTGCCAATGCCAACGGCGGGATCATCTTTATCGGTGTACAGGACGATGGCACCATTTCCGGCATAACATCCAGTGAAGTGCACAATGTGAACCAGCTGATCAGCAATGCAGCAAGTCAGCATGTTCGCAGCCCACTTGCAGTGGAGACGCAGAATATTCTTCTTGAAAATGGCAATGTGGTTATTGCCCTCAATGTTCCTGCAGGCATAGACAAACCCTATTTTGACAGGAAAGGCGTCATCTGGCTGAAAGCCGGGGCAGACAAACGGCGCATCAATTCCAAGGAAGAACTGCGCCGCCTTTTCCAATATACCAGCCAGTTTCATGCTGACGAATTGCCCACAAAGGCGGGCATCGACAAACTGGACAAACTGCTGTTCAGAGATTTCTTGAAAAAACACTACAACAGTGATT
>CAZWOT010000317.1:0-2352 GCA_964635595.1 uncultured Desulfovibrio sp. | reverse complement strand
GCAGGCCATGACCGCAATTTGTTGTGCTGCGAACGCTTCTTCCGCAATCCCGCTGTCATGTCCCTTCGGGAGGCTTGAAGCCGGCAGGAAAATCATGGGCCCGATTGCCGTTCCTCAAAACATGGAAGGGTGCCGCCCCGATTGTTCGGAACAGCACCCCTGCCCTGTTTTCACGTCGCTCGAGCCCCGGGAAAATCCAGTGTGAGCGCGGACAGCGGTCGAACTCTGTCTTGCGGCCTGGCTCACTGATGAGCTCGCGCAGGAAGATCTGCGGAAGATCATGCACCAGGGTCAGGCAGCTGGAGCGGCAGGGATTCTCCCTGGCATCCTCGATGGCCGTCTCGATGGCCGTCTCGATGGCCGTCTCGATGGGGCCCTGCGCACGTTTACGACGTACTGGCGTCCCGGAAAACAACCCTGGCCGATTTCTCGAAAAAGACGACGCCGACGTGGAGGATGGTCCTGTAGCAGCCCTCCGCCCGCACGCGGGCGTCATATCCACGCTCCTCGATCTGCTTGAGCGCCTCGACTGCCAGCTCCTCCATCGTTTCCCTGGAGGTCGCACGCTTCAACTCCATAAGCGCAACGCGAGAGTTGTCCCTGTCCGGCACGAGAAGGTCGAAGTACCCCTTGCCGGACTCGCCCTCCGCAACGGTCGACCTGTATCCGAGCCTGAACAGCGCGTACATCATGCCGTGATAATGCAATTCCAGGGAAGTTCTGAAACTGCTTCCCACCAGCAGTTCGTTCAGACATCTCTCGACGCCCTGGCTGTCCTGCGCCCAGACATGCTCGTAGACCTCCAGTCTTCCGCCAGCCGGCACATGTCTTTTGAACCAGCCTTCCACCTCGTTTTCAAAAACTTCGTGGACCTCCTGGTTTGGAATCACAAGCACGCATTCATCGCCATTGACGTTTTCGGGACACCTTGATCTGTCGTCGGTCTTGCCGAGATAGCCCGACATGTACAGGAGAGACCAAAAGTTGTCGATGTCCTGATACACATTGTCGTAGTTCATCGAGCCGTTGATCTTCGCAGGTACTCCATAACCCGCAGAGAGCGCCGCGAGATTTGCCGCGATTGCTGCTTCTTCCGGAAGCTTTGCTGCATAATCTCTGGGCAGAGAATTTCTGCCTGTATCTACCCACCAGGCTTTAGGCCTGCTCGATGGATCCTCGTTCAAAGAATCCAGATATTTCAGAATGCTCCATGGGTTGTATATTCCAGAATGATTTCCGAATTGATATCCGTCATACCATTGCTTGATTATATCACGTTTTTCTTCAAATCCCGCACCAACAAGCATCTCATCTACTTCAGCCTGCGTAAATCCAAACAAATCGGCATATTTTGAATTTTCCATATCATAGCAATCTATATTGTTGACATCAGTGAAAAGACTTTCTTTTGCAACGCGCATTATACCTGTCACAATTCCAAGTTTTATATATGGGTTTGTTTTTAGTCCATTACCCAGGAACTCTCTCATGAACATGACCATTTTATCATAGTATCCATTTTCATGTGCAATAGAAAGCGGATGGTCATACTCGTCAATCAATACTATACATTGTTTACCAGTAGCTCGGTAAACACCTCTGGTAATAACCAAAAGAGCATCATACAATTCATCACGCAACTCGTTCTCGTCATTTGACTCGTTGTTCATGAGCTTCTTGAAATCTCTCTTGTCTTGAAGTTTAACTCTCCTGCTTTTAAGAACATAATCATGAAGCGATGCTACATCCTCAATCAGATCTCTTGTATTTTTCATTGCCGACAAATATCTGTCGCCACCAACTCTCTTTAAAGTCATAAAAATTACTGGATATTTGTTCATCCATTTATTGCATAAATCTCTACTTTCAGAAATCTTGAGCCCGGAAAATATTGAACGGCTGTTTTTTCTCATGTCGAAAAAATTGTTCAGCATGGACATGAACAATGACTTGCCAAAGCGTCTTGGCCGCGTAAAAAGAGCAGCCTCGGGCACTTCTGCCAGAAGTTTTTCGAGAATACCCGTTTTGTCAACGTAATACCCTCCTTCGCTGCGCAGCTTTTCAAAGTGCTCGGTGTTGCAAATTTTGATGGCCATGACTCTTCTCCATTCCCACGCCTGATTTGAGGACCATGTTCTCCTTGTGCCAATCGACAATTCGAGAATTCGAAAATTCGAACAATTGACAATGGACCGAGACTTGCCTGCACAGTCTGATCGTGAACTTGTGCCCGGTCCCTCCCTTCCTCGCCAAGCTCAAGCAGCGCCCTTCCTCCATGGCAGCACCGATATTCGGACCGGGCACTTTCCGGGTCGGAAGGAGGATAGCAGACGCCGGCCAACGCCGCAATTT
>CAZWOT010000316.1:0-2377 GCA_964635595.1 uncultured Desulfovibrio sp. | reverse complement strand
AAGCTTCCTTTCCCGCAAGCCCCAGGACCTCTCGCGTTATTCAGAACTGAAGCGTAAGGCCATTGAAGTACGTGCCCAATTGTGGCTGGCTCCAGCTCCCCCCTGAACGGATACAACTCGAGGACACAAGCTCCATTCCGGAAGACCTGCGCATGGCCTGGCACGTTTTGAAAAACGCCAACATGGTCCCGCCGGAAGTGGCGGAACGCAAGGAAATCGCCACCTTGTGCGACATGCTCGAAAAGGAAAGCGACGAGAGAAAGAAGGTCGCGGACATGCGCAGGCTTGAGGCTCTCGTCTTCAGGGCCCGAAACCGGGCGGGCAGGAATCTCGCCCTGCACGCGGCGGACGACGCCTACCTCGACCGCATTCTCGAGAAGCTGCGTCCCCTCAAGGAAAGAGCTGCCAAATCCCGGAACGATTGAGCGCCCGCCCTTCTCTCTCAGGGCATGTCTATAAGAACCGGCCTGCGCCCGGTTTCCTCAAGCAGACGGAGCAGGTCCGCAAAGGGCAAGCAGAGTGTTTTCGTATTCACGAGCGGATGCACGAGAACATTGTGCCCCTCGAAAGCCCTGTCGAAACAGACCGCGACGCCGCCATTCTTGTCGTTGAGAAGAGCAAGCGGGCTCACGGCGCCAGGATGAACGCCAAGATGCTCCTCGAGCTCGTCCCTGGCGGCAAAGGAAAGCCTGCCCGTGCCAAGCAGCGCGGCAAGAGCCCGCAGGTCGCACCGCCTGTGGTCGGGCACGCAGACAAGGATGTACTCCCTGCTGTACTCCCTGCTGTACTCCTTTCCTTGGCGCAGAAAGAGGCTCTTGCAGCCAAGCCCCGGCAGGCGGTCCTTGATGAAGGCAGCCTCGGCCGCCGTGGAAACAGGCTGATGCTCCAGCTCCCGAAAGGCAATGCCAAGCTCGAGCAGGACGTCCTGAATAAGACGGGCGCTTTCGCCGCAAGAATTCGGGCCATGCGGCACCTTTTCCGTCCCGGGCACAGCTTCGCGCATGTTCCGGTCCTGTCCCATGCAGACCAAGGAGAGCGTCGGGAGTCTCGAACCTATTTCAGCAGGCTGTCAAAGTAGTCGATCTGCATGGCCCTGCGCACGTCGGCCAGGGTCTCGGCCGCTGCCGCCTCGGCCGTGGCCGTGCCGACGCGAAGGATCTCGAGCACGTCGGGCATGCGGGACTGCCACTGCTTGCGGCGCTCGCGGATGGGTTCGAGCTCGGCCTGGATCACGCTGTTCAGGAACTTCTTGACTTTCACGTCGCCGAGTCCGCCGCGGCGATAGTGGGCCTTGAGCTCGTCCAGGCTTTTGTACTCGGGCAAGAACTCCTCGAAGTGCTCGGGACGCGAGAAGGCGTCGAGATAGAGGAAGACGGTGTTTCCCTCGATGGAGCCCGGGTCCTCGACGCGCAGATGGTTGGGGTCCGTGAACATGGACATGACCTTGGTCTGGATGTCCCTGGGCTCCTCGGAGAGATAGATGCAGTTGCCGAGAGACTTGCTCATCTTGGCCTTGCCGTCGGTGCCGGGCAGGCGCAGGCAGGCGCTGTTCTTCGGCAGGACGATTTCCGGCATGACGAGGGTCTCGCCGTAGGTCGCGTTGAACTTCTGGACGATCTCGCGGCACTGCTCGAGCATGGGGGCCTGATCCTCGCCGGTGGGCACGGCCGTGGCCTTGAAGGCCGTGATGTCGGCCGCCTGGCTTATGGGATAGCAGAAAAAGCCCACGGGAATGCTGCTCTCGAAGCCGCGCAGGGCAATCTCCGCCTTCACGGTGGGATTGCGCTGGACGCGCGAGACCGTGACGAGGTTCATGTAGTAGATGGTGAGCTCGTGCAGCTGCGGAATGCAGGACTGGATGAAGATGGTGGTCTTCTCGGGGTCGAGGCCCACGGCCAGGTAGTCGAGGGCGACCTCGAGGATGTTGTTCTTCACCTTCTCGGGGTTGTCGGCATTGTCGGTCAGCGCCTGGGCATCGGCGATCATGATGAAGATCCTGTCGAACTCGCCGCTGTTCTGCAGCTCGACGCGCTCCTTGAGGGAGCCCACGTAGTGCCCCACGTGCAGCTTGCCGGTGGGACGGTCTCCCGTGAGGATAATCTTGCTCTTGCCCATGTCTTCCCCCGTATGTGGCAGCCGCCTGAAGCCTGGGGCCCGGCGGCGTTGGTGGTTGTCGAAAAGCCTGTCCTTATGAAGCCGCGCGTCCTCTGTCGGCCGGATTTTGGCGGGCAAGAAGCCTGCGACCCAGATCCGTGCCGAAACTGGCGGACGATCGGGCAGGACTGCCGTGAACTGCCCGAAAGCAGCCGGGCCTCCCCGCGACCGGACTTTCTAGCAAAAAGGCGGCAAACAAGGCAATACGCGGCAAAACGCAAAA
>CAZWOT010000315.1:0-2385 GCA_964635595.1 uncultured Desulfovibrio sp. | reverse complement strand
TCACTACCAGAACACCACCATCGACTCCAGCTCCGACAGCCCCTCTCGGCATGAGCACCCGTGCGGCTACTCCAGGCTTTCTCCGCACAAATGACCAGGCAGGAACTCGTGGAGGCAAGCATCCTGCTGGCCCCCTTTGACCAGCACTCAGGAACTGCGAGGAATTAACATGATACCATTTCTTGCTTAAACTGGCTTCTATGGCCAATTTTACTCCGGCAATGCATTATGTTGTTTCCTGACAGTTCCTCAGTGCAGACATTTTTGACTTTAATCAGAGCTCCCTACAGGCAAGCCCACAGGTTGCGCAAGTGTCAGTTCTGGCCTCTCGCGTAGCGCAAAAAGCGCACGGCAGCGACGTCCGGGGCCACGAGGCGCTTGCCCTCGGAACTGGCCCTGACACTCCCCTTCTCGTCCATGGGCGCGCTCCGGCAGGCCCGCTCCATCTCGGCCTCCAGCGCGTCGCGCAGGACGCAGAAGGACTCCTCCACTTCCGGATACCTGTTGTCCTCGCGCCAGGGAAGCGTCAGCGTGTGCAGAAGCGGATGGCCGATGTGCGAAGGCGTCTCGAGGGTGTAGAACTCGCTCGGCTTCCAGCCCTCGGCCCGTTCCATGATGCCGGGGTAGCAGTACTTGGTGTTGTGCTCGTCGGGCTTGGGGATGGACGAGGTCACGCGCACCTGGGGGAGCGCCAGGGCCTTCTCGTGCTCCTCGAGGCGCACGCGGTAGCTCAGTGTGGGGCGGAGGTTTCCGCGATCCTTGTTGATGGTCCATTCGATGTGCATCCCAAACGCTCCTTGAACCTTGTTTTCCGTTCTCCGGTCCCGTGTCCTTGTATCCTGCCCCGGGTGCTTATCGTCCCTGCACGACTTGGTGACCCATGCCCCGTTTCCCGAAACGTGCCCGTCGGCTCCTACGGATTCATGTAGACGACCTCGCCGAAGGGAGGCTCCTCCCCTCCCTTGTGGGGCGCTATCCACAGAACTGGATAGTCCGGCTCCTCGGGAAAGCGCGTGCACTCGAGGTCCGTGAACCAGATGAGGCAAACTGGCGAGATGCCGTAATCCTCGATTTCCTTGGGTATGGGCCGAAAGTCCGTGCCGCCCCCGCCCACGGGCATGAGCGCGTCGGGAAGCTCCGCGCGCGTCACCATTTCCATCTTCTGGACCCTGGTGTCGTGGAAGAGCACGGTGAGCTTCGTGTCGAAGGAGTCGAGCACGCGGGCAAGCTCGCTCATGAAGAGCGAGAGGGTCGCCATGTCGACGGAGCCCGAGGTGTCCACGGCGATAACCACGTGGTTGAGGCGCTGCTCCCAGCGCGAGGGCATGTAGATTTCCTGGAAGATGTAGCGGCGGTTGGGCGTGGTCCAGGTGTAGTCGTTGTCGGCGCAGGCGGCGAGAAAGCGCTGCAATATTTCCTGCCAGTCGAGGGTGCCGGCGTCCACCCTGGCCACCTCGCGCTCGAGGCCTGCCGGCAGGGTGCCCATGCGCCTGGCACGGCTCACGGCCTGGGTGAGCGAGACCTCGGCGTCGCGCTCGGCCTCGGATCTGGCATCCTCCTGGCCGTCCTTTGCCTCGAGCTCCGGCAGATCGCGCACCTCGCCGTCAAAGCGCGGCGCCTCGTCCTGGCCGGGACGCCCCTGGTTGCGCATGCCGGGAATGGGGACCACCCCGCGCCCACGCTGGCGGGAGCGCTCCTCCTGCTCGCCCTGCTCGGTCGCGCCCGTGCCCTCGTTGGGGCTTCTGCGGCCAAGCATGTCCTCGCGCTTTCCGGACATGTGCTCGGGGTGCGCGTCGCTGGCCCCTTCCGGGTCGGGGCGTCCCTGGTGAAGAAGAGATTTTTCCCTGGATCTGGCCATGCGGGCCACGAGCTCGTCGTAGATTTCGTCCGCGGACATGCCCACGAGCCCTGCGTCGTAGTAGAAGCCGTCCGGCAGGCTGAAGCCCGCGTCCACGAGGATGCCGTTGATGGCCATGTCGCAGGCCCTGTTCCAGAGCTTCTTCTCGCGGCCGTGTCTTCGCAGATGATGCCCGAAGACAAGGTGCAGAACCTCGTGGGCCTGGGCGCCGAGAAGCTTGTCCTCGTTGAGGGTCGTGCAAAAGAGCGGGTTGAAGGCCATGGTGCGCCCGTCGGTCCACAGGTCGGCGCATCGGCTGTCGACCTTCAGAGTCAGGCGCAGGGCCAGATCCCCGAAGAAGGGGTGATCGGTCACAAGGCGCGCGCGGACGCGGCGCATGATCTGCATGGCCCGCTCGGCCATGCCGTCGTCCACGACCTCTCCGTGAACGGCGTCCTGAACGGCATTCTTGCCCACGCCTGCGGCCATGGCTGGCAGCGTCGCCTGCCGGCTGTCTTTCGCCGTTTCGTCCA
This sequence comes from uncultured Desulfovibrio sp., assembly GCA_964635595.1. Classification (GTDB taxonomy): domain Bacteria; phylum Desulfobacterota; class Desulfovibrionia; order Desulfovibrionales; family Desulfovibrionaceae; genus Desulfovibrio. The sequence continues at coordinate 15 of CAZWOT010000315.1, read as the reverse complement.
TGGGCGGCCCCCTAG
>CAZWOT010000314.1:0-2386 GCA_964635595.1 uncultured Desulfovibrio sp. | reverse complement strand
CCCCAAGGGGCAGGCTGAACAACAAGAGCAAATGACTGAAGCTGAGTAGGTACCTCGCCCCTTCTCAACATGCTTCTGCCTTCATCCAGGGCATCTTTGCCGGATCGACCCGGCCCGCCGGAACCAGCCTGCCCCTGCCCGTGTTGGGTATTGTCGTCGCCGGTTCTTTCCGTTCGCGGGTGCTTTCTCCAGGTCATGTCCAAATTGTCTCCCGAGAAGCTGGCCATGCCAGACAGCCGGTACTGCTGACGCTCTCCGGGCTCGGCGAAAGGCGGGTCTTCCTGCTCCGCGACAGCTGATATCCCAGAGAGGAGGTCCCACAACTGGCCGGGATTCCCAACTTGACGCTCATCTGCAACGCCCGGCACGACTCCGCCATGTTCGAGTTTCCCCAACGCCCATGGAGGACAAAACGCGGGTACCCGCGACTATTTGGAGAGAGTGCGCACCACCGATTTCAAGCTCGCGCCCGTCCACCGGCAACAACAAGATGTTCGAGACCAGCGACCAGCCGAAGAATCCCAACCACATCCCGATCTCATGCCCGGACGGGACTTTTGTGCGCTACCTGGACGGCGCCTCAAACAGCGACAGTACCAAAGGCAGGCCGGCCAGTCGAACGCAAATTGCCTCCGAGGCCAGACAAACGCCCAAAAAGCAGGAAAAGGGGCTGGACATTCGTCGGGCCAGTGAAGCGACAGAAAGGAAAAGGCCGCCTCCCTGCCGCGAAATCGCTCGTCATTCACGCAGAAAAACGGCAAAAGCATCGCCAAAGTCTGGCAATTACGCGCCCTCACGTTGAAAAAATCCCCATGAAGGACTAAGAATAGGCCTTGTCAGGGCAACCCCGCCCCGCCTTGCGCCCAGGAGCTCTTCCTGGCTTGCCCGACAGGGCCAGGTGCAGGGGACGTCAAAGGTTTTCCGTATGGGCCTTCGCCCGAGGAAGCACCCCTTTGGGTGCTCCTTTTTGGGTCCTCCTTTGGCAGCCCCTTTGGCAATCCCCCCGGACGCGACCCGCCTTCCAACCACGAACAAAGCCTCATGGCCCAAGGAGGAAACATGAAATTCGACGTCGCCATCATCGGTTCCGGTCCCGGCGGCATGGCAGCCGCCATGGCCCTTGCCAGAAAAGGCAAGAAGGTCGCTCTCGTCGAGGACATGAAGGCGGGCGGCACCTGCCTCAACCGCGGCTGCATCCCCACCAAGATGCTGCTTGGCGGCGTGGCGCCCCTCGAGACCGTGGAGGCCATGAAAAAGCAGAAGGTCCTGAAAGGCGAGCTCGAGGTCGATTTTTCCGCCCTGCGCGCCCGGGTGGACCGCTTCGTCAACGGCACCTCGCAGGGCGTCGAGAAGGCCGTGAAGGCCATGGGCGTCGAGTATCTGAACGGCAGGGGACGCGTCCTGGGCGCCGGCAAGGTCGTCTGCGAGGGAGCCGGGGGCACCGTGGAGCTTGAGGCGACCGACATCATCCTTGCCGCTGGCTCACGCAACGCGAGCTTTCCCGGCATGGAGCCGGACGGAAAGTGCGTGCTTGACTCCACGGATCTTCTGCTTTCCGAGTCCGTGCCCGAAAGCCTCATCGTCGTTGGTGCGGGCGCCATCGGCCTCGAGATGGGCAATTTCTTCGCGGCCATGGGCTCGAAAGTGACCATCGTCGAGGCGGCCGCCCACATAGCGCCCCTGGAGGACAAGGACATCGCCGACGAGCTTCGCAAGATGCTCAAGAAACGCGGCCAGACCTGCGTGGAAGGCGTCTTTGCCAAGAGCCTCGTCACCGAGAACGACCAGGCCGTGCTCACCATGGCCGACGGCACCGTACACACAGCCGCAAAGGCCCTTCTGGCCGTAGGCCGCAGGCCCAACACCGACGGGCTCGACTGCGAGAAGGCCGGCTGCTCGTTGAACAAGCGCGGCTACGTCGAAGTGAACGAGCATCTCGAGGCGGCCCCCCATGTCTACGCCATCGGCGACATCAACGGCCAGGTGCTGCTCGCCCACGCGGCCGAACACCAGGCGGCCTACGTGGTGGGACGCATCCTTGGCGGGCTGGATCGGCCCTATGATTCCGGTCCCGTCCCCTCCTGCTACTACGGCCTCGAGATCATGCGCGTGGGAAAAACGGCCCAGGAGCTTCTGAATGCCGGCAGGGGCGGCGTGGAGGTCTCGAAAGCGCAGCTTGTGCAAAACCCCATCGCCCAGTCCCATGGGCTGACCTGGGGCTTCGTGAAGGCCGTGTGGGAACAGGGGAAGCTTGTGGGCATGGCCGCCGTGGGCCACGACGTCTCCCACCTTGTGACCCAGGCCCAGATGCTTGTGCGCGAGGAGCGCGATCCCCACAACGTCCACGAGATCATGTTCGCCCACCCCACCCTGGACGAAATCCTCG
>CAZWOT010000313.1:0-2397 GCA_964635595.1 uncultured Desulfovibrio sp. | reverse complement strand
GAGACCAACAACTGTGCATCAAATAGTCATTAATTTCACATACTTATCCAGAAAACTTTTTTCTCAACCCTGGTATTGTATATATATTACCGGGAAGTAGGGTCAATCGCCCTCCTCACAGGGGGCGCACACGCGTCGCCCTGTCCCGCTTGTAGCGTCCGCTTTTCTGCCCATCAACTCATTGAAAACATTGGACAACAAGCAGCGCGGCATTTTCAAATTGCAACTTCGGGCATTCTTTGCAAGGATCGCGCCCGCGAACAGGGGAGGATGCACGCTTCCCTTCCCCAAAGGAGGGGCCTGGCGCCGACGCTTCCGGCTTTCGTCTTCCTTGACAGGCCTTTTTCCTGAAGCCCGCCTTTCCCAAAGCTTCCTCCCCCTCCTTTGCGATCGTCTTTTTCTGGAGCGTCTTTTCCCATGGCACAAAGGCACAAGCAGATATTCACGGTGGAAATGGACAAGGACCTGCCCATCCTGCCCTTTCACGGGGTCATGGGCGGCGTGAACCAGGCCGGCGAGATCGAGATGAACTTCTTCACCGAGTGCGACGCCCTGCCCGAGCCAAGAGACCTCATGGTCACGGAAAGCGGCGAGATCATGAGCGAGGACACCGAGCGCTACGAAAACGAGCCAAGGCACATCCTGCGCACCATCAACTGCCGCACCGTGCTCACGCAGGAACAGGCCAAGACCCTGTGCGCCTGGCTCATGAACCAGATAGACGCCCTCGACGCAACCCTGGCCGCGGACAACAGATAGATCCGCAACCCGGACGCGAACCGGGGACGCAAAACCGACGCCTCAAGACCTTGCCTTGTCCTGGACCCCTGCCTTTCCTGGGCGGGCTCCCCAGGGATTTTCCCGCCACAAGGGCCATGAACTACTCCATCATCACCTTCGGCTGCCAGATGAACGTGGCCGATTCCCAATGGATCACCAAAACGCTGGAAAACCGCGGCTACACCGAGTCCGCGGTGGCCGACGCGGATCTGGTGCTCGTGAACACCTGCTCGGTGCGCGAAAAGCCCGAGCACAAGGTGCGCAGCACCCTTGGCCGAATCCTGCGGGAGACGGACGGAAACCCGAAGGTCCTCGTGGGCGTGCTCGGCTGCGTGGCCCAGCAGCTTGGCGAAAACCTCTTTTCCTTCTCGCCCCAGGTGCGCCTTGTGGCCGGCACGGACGCCACCGGCAGCGTGCCGGACGCCGTCGAGATGCTTGAAAAGAAGCCCGGCAGCACCCTGTGCCTTACCGCCTTCAGCGACAAGTACGAGGAGCGCGCCATTCCCGAAGGCCCCTACATGGGGCTTCTGGCCTACGTGAACATCATGCAGGGCTGCGACAACTTCTGCTCCTACTGCATCGTGCCCTTCACGCGCGGCAGGCAGAAGTCGCGCTCGTCGAAGGCCGTGCTCGAGGAATGCGCCAGGGCCATCGAGGGCGGGGCAAGGGAAATCACCCTGCTTGGTCAAAACGTCAACGCCTACGGCAAGGACAGGACCGGCGACGGCACAAGCTTCTCCTCCCTTGTCAAAAGCGTGGCCGCCCTCGATGCAGACGTTCGCATCCGCTACGTGACTCCGCACCCCAAGGACATGACCGAGGAGGACGTGGCGGCCTTTGCCGAGATACCAAACCTCTGCCCACGGCTGCACCTGCCCATGCAGGCGGGGTCGGACACGGTATTGAAGCGCATGAAGCGGCGCTACGACAGCGCCACCTTCCTCGATCTTGTCGAACGCCTGAAAAAGGCCAGACCCGATCTTGCGCTCTCCACGGACATCATCGTGGGTTTTCCCGGCGAGACAGAAGAGGACTTCCGGAAGACCATGGACATGGTGAAGGCCTGCGGCTTCATGAGCAGCTTCTCCTTCTGCTATTCCGACAGGCCAGGTGCCAGGGCGACCACCTTCCTCGACAAGATTGCCCCGGACATCCAGCTTGACCGCCTGCAACGCCTGCAGGCCCTGCAGGAAGAGATGGCCCAGGCCTTTCTCGACGAGAGACCGGGAAGGACTGCAGACGTTCTCTTCGAGGGCGAGAGCCCCCGCCAGCAGGAAGAGGGAGTCGGGGGAGAAGAACCAAGAACAACGAGCTTCCAGGGGCGCGATCCCTACGGCGTGCTCGTGCATGTGCCCTTCGAGAAGGGCGCAAACCCCGTGGGGCAGACGCGCCTTGTGCGGGTGACAAAGGCCTTCAAGCACAGCCTCCAGGGCGAGCTCGTGAATCCGTAGGCAAAAGGACAAGCGGACACGCAGGCAGGTAGCCGGACTGTCAGGCCGACGAGGATTTGCGAGACAGGCAAAAAGCCCCCTGCCCGTTCGGGGCAAGAGGCCTTGCAATGCTGTCGTGCTCTGTTGTCGTGCTTGCTTGTCCTGCTCTTTTGGTGCCGTCGTGCTC
>CAZWOT010000312.1:0-2401 GCA_964635595.1 uncultured Desulfovibrio sp. | reverse complement strand
GGTAAAAGTGGTATATCAGAGGGTCAGTGCACCCGTTTCACGAAAATTTAGGAAAACAAGGGCCTCCCAAACGGGAGGCCCTTTGCGATCCGATCCTTTGTGCGGGAAGGAGAGAGCCGGCTACCCGGTGTAGTCGCGCGGGTTCATGCCGCCCACAAGGCAGAGGATTTCGTAGGAAATGGTGCCCAGATTGTCGGCCCATTCCCTGGGCGTGACCGGGGCATTGCCGGGAGCGGCCTCGCCGCCCAGAAGCCAGAGCTCGTCGCCTGCCTTCACGTCGGGAATGTCCGTCACGTCGAACATGATCATGTTCATGCACACGCGGCCCACCGAGCGCACGCGCTTTCCGTGCACGAGGGCGTCCAGGCGCCAGGTGAGGCAGCGCGGCACGGCGTTGGCGTAGCCGCTGCCGGCAACGGCGAGCTTCATGGAGCGGTCGGCGACAAAGAGGCCGCCGTAGGAGACCGACTCGCCGGCCCTTAGCTCCGTCACCTGCAGGATGGTCGTCGAGAGGCTCATCGTCCACTCGAACTGATCGCCCAGATGCTCGCGGCTTGTGTTGGCAAAGGGATTGCCGCCGTAGAGAATGATGCCGGGCCTCGAGATGTCCACGAGATTGCAGCGGCTCTCGGTGTCGATGATGCCGGCCGAGTTGAAGATGCTGCTCTTCATCTTCGGGAAGGCTTCGCCCAGCGTCGCCGCGTAGCGCGAGAAGACGCCTATCTGCTCTGCCGTTAAGCTTGCCTTTTCGGGCATGTCGGCCGAGGCGCAGTGGCTGACCAGAAGAACCGGCTCGAGGGCAGGGGCGCGCTTGAGCCTCGCGACAAGGGCCGGAAACTCTTCCTCGCGAAAGCCCTGGCGGTGCATGCCCGTCTCCACCTTGAGGGCCACGCGCATGGGGTGATCGGACGTCGACCTTGCCGCTGCGGCCTCCACCTGGTCCATGGTGCAGAGCAGGGGGGTGAGATCCTTCGCATGGACCATGTCCCACTCGTCCGCGGATGTTGGCGGCATGAGCGGCATGATCCGCTGGGAGAGGCCGTTTTCGCGCAAATGCCGCCCCTCGTCCGGGCAGCCCACGGCAAAGCGCTGGGCGCCGGCCTCGCCAAGGGCTCGTGCGCACTGGACAAGTCCGTGCCCGTAGGCGTCGGACTTGAGCACCGGCATGAGGTCCTCTGGCCTGCCGCAGCGGGCGAAGTTGCGCTTGAGGGCGGAAAGATCGACGTGGCAGCGGGCCTGGGTGAACGAGCAGGACGACATGGAAAGATCCCTCGAAGCGCCCGTGCGTTGGGGGGACCTTGGGCGCAGGCCTGGCGGGAGGGCCGAAACGGCCGCCTCCCGCAGTGAAGGCGGTAAACTTTGTCCCATTATGTACCCTCATGCATGCGTTCACGCAAGGCCCGCACCGATTGGGACAAGGCCGAAGAGTGGGAGCGCATGCATTGCCGCACACCCTCCATGGCCCTGGCTTCCAGCCCCTTTCCAGGTCTTGCGATCGGCGGCCTTTTGGGACACAAGAGACGGCAGCCCGCGCCCGCCAGGCGCACCAATGCCCTGGCGCTGGCAGAAGGCAAATCGGTTTTTCCCTGGGAGGGGCAATGGCTGGAGTGTTCAGCCTCGAGGCAACGGACGGCAAGGCAAGGGCAGGGGTGCTTTCAACCGCCCACGGCGCAATACCCACGCCCATCTTCATGCCGGTCGGCACGGTGGGCTCGGTCAAGGCCGTGGCCCCGGACGATCTGGCCGCCATCGGCGCGCCCATCATCCTCGGGAACACCTATCATCTCTACCTTCGCCCGGGACACGAGCTCGTGGCCCGTCACGGCGGCCTGCACGGCTTTGCCTCCTGGCACGGCTCCAGCCTCACCGACAGCGGCGGCTTCCAGGTCTTCAGCCTGAGCAGCCTGCGCAAGATCCGCGAGGAGGGGGTGGAGTTCCGCTCGCACCTCGACGGCTCGAAGCATCTGTTCACGCCCGAGAAGGTGCTCGAGATCCAGCTGGCCCTGAACTCCGACATCATGATGATGCTCGACGAGTGCGTGCCCTTTGGCGCGAGCCGCGAGTACACGGAGAAAAGCCTCGGGCTTACCACCAGATGGGCCAGGCGCGCCATCGAGGCCTATCCGCCGGGATCGGCCCCCAATCTGCTCTTTGGCATCACGCAAGGCGGCTTTTTCGAGGACCTGCGCACGCGTTCGGTTGAGGAAATCTGCTCCCTGCCCTTCGACGGCTTCGCCATCGGCGGATTGTCCGTGGGCGAGAGCAAGCGCGAGATGTACGATCTGCTCGAGCACACGGCTCCGCAGCTGCCTGTCGACAAGCCCCGCTACCTCATGGGTGTCGGCACCCCGCTCGACATCGTGACCGGCATCGCCAACGGCGTGGACATGTTCGACTGCGT
>CAZWOT010000311.1:0-2415 GCA_964635595.1 uncultured Desulfovibrio sp. | reverse complement strand
CCCAGCTTCAGCCAGCTTGGCAACTTGCGCCAGCTCGTGGCCACGAGGCCCCCGGCAGACTGGGCACGGCTTTTTGACAAAATGCTCGAAAAAACGCCTGGGGAGCAGTGGCGCAATGCCGAGAGCGTGTGCCCCTTTGCCTCGACCGTGGTCGATCACGACAGATTGAAAAAACGCCATGACCACATTTCCGTCATCATGAGCCGACTTCTGAAAATGGAAGAACTCAAGAAGCTGATGACGGCGTCGCCTTCTCTGCCTGGCGGCGCCTGCTCGAAGGCCGAACGCGAGGCCTATGACGAGCAGGCCGCACGGCTGGCCCTGCTCGCCCTCGTGAACGCGTGGAGCAAGGGACGGCGCATCAAGGAGCAAGGGGGAGAAAACAGATGATAGCAGCACGTTTTGTCTGGAAAACCCGCACCCCGCTGCATTGCGGGGGCGGCAGCGACTCCCTGCAGGATCAGCCCGTCACCCGCGACGCCTTCGGCTTCTGGCGCATTCCCGGCACCAACGTGGCCGGCATATTGCGCAGCGCGGCCCTCAAATACATCGGCAAGGAGCGCGTGGACAAGCTTTTCGGCGAGCAGAGCAGGGAAACCACGCCCTCCCTTGTCTGGTGCTCGGACGCCCAGCTGCTCGACTACGACGGCAAGCGCTGCGCGGACAAGGTTCTTGCCGGCGAACGCGTGGAGATACGCACCGACGCCATTGTGCGCGACCACGTGCGGCTTGGCCTTCGCTCGGGCACGGCCGAGACCGGCGCCAAGTTCGACGAGGAAATCGTGCCCCCGGGCGCCCGCTTCTCCTTCGAGATTGTGCTCGACGGCTGGCAGAACGCGGTTGGCGAAGAGCAGGAGGCCGATTTCTTGAGCCTTGTGGCCGCCCTTAAGAACGACATCCGCTTCGGCGGCAAGCACGCAAGCGGCTACGGCCGGGTGCAGGCCATCTCCTGCGACTGCCGCAGGTACGATTTGACCGGCTCGGCAGGCCTCGAGGACTGGCTCAACCTCCCCTTCGACACCTCCTTCCCGGCCCGGTCGGGCGAGGCCGTGGACATCGCGTACATGGCGAAATTCCCGCCCGTCAAGCACCGGGGCATCGATCTGGATCTCGTCATTCCCCTGGAAACGTGCGGCCCCCTGCTTGTGGGCGGCGCCAACGACCGGGACGACGCGGACATCACCTTCCTGCTCACGCCCATTCTGGGAGAGAGCGCAAATGCCGTGTCCATCGCCTACACGGTGCCCGGCTCCTCGGTGCGCGGCGTCCTGCGCCACAGGGTCTTCAAGATAGCCCAAATCCTCGGCCTTGACGGCCAGTCCGTGGTGGACGGGCTCTTCGGCGCCATTTCCGGCGACTCGGAGAACCAGCCCGAGGAATCCACGGCCGGCAAGCTGGCCGTGGAGGACATGTACCTGCCAAAGATCTCCGCAACCCAGGTCCAGCACGTGGCCATCGACCGCTTCACCGGCGGTGCCGTCAAGGGCGCGCTCTTCAACGAGGCTCCCGTCTGGCGCGAGGGCACGAAGCTCGAGCTGCGCCTGGGCGGGGAAAACCTGACCAGGGACGAGGCGAAGCTCCTTGCGCACGCCCTGCTGGACATCCTTTCCGGCGAACTTCCCCTGGGCGGCGGCGTCAACCGCGGCAACGGCCGGGTGCGGCTGCCCGGGCTCGACCAGGGACTCGCCCAGGCCCTGAAGGATGTCCGGGGAAGCTCGAGAGTGGACGAAACGGTCTTCGATTTCGAGAAGGACGCCTCCTTCGTGCAGTGGATCGAGGCTCTGGAAGCTCCCGGCCAGGGAAATTGAGCCCGGAGGATTGTCACCATGCTGAACAAGATTAGCGTGAAAAGAAAACTGTTCGAGGGCTCGACGCCGCAAGAGGTCTCCACCCTCGTCAAGGGAAGCTTCGCAAGCGACGGGTGGTACGTGCTCGAGACGCCCCTGCACTGCTCGGCCAACAGATTGCCGCTTCCGGAAAACTGGCATGCGCACTGCCTCTCCCTGGTCGTCTTCAACGAGCAGGCCGAGCTCAAGGTCGAGCCCGAAGGCGGCAGCCTTGTGTGCCGCCTTTTGCGCGAGGACGCTTCGGGAGCCCGGCCGGAAGACGGAGAGGAGACGCACGAGGCCTACGTGCGGGAGACGGACTATCTCCTGCGCCGGCACGAGGTGACCGCACCCATGTTTCGCGAAAACTTGGGCAAGCTTCGCCATCGCGAGTACTTCACCCTTGACAAGGAGGACGGAATGCCGACACTTTTCGAATCCCGCCTGTGCGGCTTTGCGGCCGGCACGAAAGGAGGCAGATAATGGCCAAGATGAAGGGCATGGAAAATAGAATCATTCGGGGGCAGCCGCCGGCCGCAACCAGCTCCGCCACTTCCGCCAAACCCAACTCGGGCGGAGGCTACAGGCC
>CAZWOT010000310.1:0-2432 GCA_964635595.1 uncultured Desulfovibrio sp. | reverse complement strand
GTCCCGGCCGAAAGGAACGCATCCTTTCCGCCCGGGAACGCATCCTTTCCGCCCGGGGACGGGCCCGGGGCACGCCCCTTCTGCCCGTCCCCGAACCAGGACCTTCCCCTTGTCCGGAAAACCAGGCGTCCCCCGGGACGGCCTGCCCTGAAGGGGCGCAGGCCCCTTCCAGGGAACTCCCGGCCCCTTGAGATCCCGCCTGCAGCGGGCTAAAAAGAAACACGTTTTCTTTTTGCCGTTCTGCGCCCTCCGGGCCGGACTTCTGGACGTCCAGCCCCAACGGTTTTCCCGGCAAGATCCCTCGAGAACCGTCCAAAAGGGGATCCGGCCACGGGGCCTTGCCAGGGGGCGCTTTCCGGCACCTCCCGTCAAGGAGCCTTTTTTCTCCCGGAAGGGCCCAAAGGCCCCCTGTCCGGGCGATCACATCCCCTCAATCGAGTGCATGGAGGCAATGGCGCGGACCTTGCGAGAACACGAGACCGCCCGCGCCCGGATTCGATTATGAAGCAGTCACTCTACATCACCGCCACCGGTCCCAACTCGGGCAAAAGCGCCATTGCCCTCGGCCTGATGCAGCTTTTGAGCGGCGTGACCGGCAAGATTGCCATTTTCCGCCCCATCATCGCCCTGCCGCAGCTTGACGACAAGGATCCCGACATCTCGCTCATGCTGGACTACTTCAAGCTGGACCAGAACTACTCGGACACCTTTGCCTACACCGAGGACGAGGCCTACGAGATCATCGCCCAGGAATCCACCACGGCCCTGCAGGAAGCCATCCTGAGCAAGTTCAAGTCCCTGCAGGAGACCTACGACTTCGTCATGTGCCTCGGCACGGACTTCCGCGGCAAGGACCCGGTCTTCGAGTTCAACCTGAACGCCGAGATAGCCGGCAATCTGGGCGCCCCGGTGGTGCTCGTGGTGGGCGGCAAGGACATGAGCCTGCCGGAAATCCGCCAGACCATCCAGACGAGCATCGTGGACATGTCCAAGACGTGCGACGTGGCCTGCACCATCATCAACCGCGTCTCCCTCTCCCGCGCCGAGCTCGACAGCCTGCGTACGGGCTTCGGGACCGGCGACCACCCGGCGCTCATCTACGACATCCCCGAGGACACCACCCTTGCGGCCCCGACGCTGGCGGACGTGGCCCGCTGCACGGACGCGGAATTCCTGACCGGCGACCAGTACACGGACACGCTTGTCTCCAACTTCGTCATCGCGGCCATGCATTCCGAGCACTTCCTCGAATATCTTGAAAAGGACCTGCTCGTGATCACCCCCGGCGATCGCTCGGACATTCTTCTGACCACCCTGGTCGCCAGGCTCTCGCCCTCCAAGCCCAGCATCGCCGGCGTCCTTCTCACCGGCGGCATCAAGCCCGCGGACTCGGTGATGGACCTCATCCGCAGCATGGGCCCCATGTCCATGCCCATCCTGCTCACCCAGCACCACACCTACCGGGCCTCCCAGTTCGTGCAGCACGTACGCGGCGCCATCGACCCCACGGATCTGCGCAAGATCAACACGGCCCTTGGCCTCTTCGAGCACTACGTGGACAGCCGCACGCTTGCCTCGCACCTGGCCGAGAAGTCGAGCCGCGTGACCCCGCTCATGTTCGAGTCGAACCTGCTCGAGGCCGCGCGCCTCAAGAAGCAGCGCATCGTGCTCTGCGAGGGCGAGGAGCAGCGCATCCTCGAGGCCACGGACATCCTCCTGCGCAGAAACGCGGCCGACATCATCCTGCTCGGCAACGAGGACAAGATCCGCGCCCAGGCGCACAAGCTCGGCCTCGACATTACCGCCGCGACCATCATCGACCCCGCCACGGCGCCCAATATCGAGGACTACGCCAACACCTACTACGAGTTCCGCAAGCTCAAGGGCATGACCATCGAGCGCGCCCACGACGTGATGCTCGACGCCACCTACTACGGCACCATGATGGTGAAGAAGGGTGAGGCCGACGGCATGGTCTCGGGCTCCATCAACACCACGGCCCACACCATCCGCCCGGCCTTCGAGTTCATCAAGACGAAGCCCGGCTTCTCGGTGGTCTCCTCGGTCTTCCTCATGTGCCTCTCCGACCGCGTGCTCGTCTTCGGCGACTGCGCCGTGAACCCCAACCCCACGGCCGAGCAGCTGGCGGAAATCGCCATCACCTCGGCCCACACGGCCAAGGTCTTCGGCATCGAGCCGCGCGTGGCCATGCTCTCCTACTCCACCGGCACTTCCGGAAAGGGCGCGGACGTGGACGTGGTGGTGGAAGCGACGAAGATTGCCAAGGAGAAGGCTCCCGAGCTCATGATCGAGGGACCGCTCCAGTACGACGCCGCCATCGACCCCGTGGTCGCCAGGACCAAGGCCCCCGACAGCAACGTCGCCGGCAAGGCCACGGTCTTCATCTTCCCGGACCTCAACACCGGCAACAA
>CAZWOT010000309.1:0-2436 GCA_964635595.1 uncultured Desulfovibrio sp. | reverse complement strand
GTGCTCTGTTGTCGTGCTTGCTTGTCCTGCTCTTTTGGTGCCGTCGTGCTCTTTTGGCAGGCGCGTTCCTGCGGATCCTTTCCGGGAGCCGGACGAAAGGCGACTGTTTTTTGGAAAAGGCTATCTCAAGAGCGAGGCAAGCTCGGAGAGATTGGTCACGACGCTGCCGTCCACAATCACCCCGCAGCCGTCGTTCAGACCGTAGTAGGCGCACACTTCCGTGGTCTGGTAGAGATTCACGTTGCCTGCGTCGTAGGCGTAGCGGGCAAGATCCGACTGCTCCTTCGAGGGCACGGCGGGCTTGAAGCGCTCCATGGCCACGAAGACCATGGGGTAGTCCTTGCGGGTGACCACGGCGTCGTACTCGTTGTTGAAGGCCTTGACGCGTCCGGCGGTCTTCTGGCCTGCCTTGATCTCGTCCCAGCGCTTCAGGGCCCAGGTGACGTAATCCATGGCCTGGCCCTTGCGCTCGCGCGCGGCCCAGATGGCAAGGCCGGTCAGATCCGTCGCGTAGAGCTCGCGGCTCTTGCCAAAGAGCACGAAGCGCGCCCTTTCCTGCGGCGTTCCTGCCGCCACCTCGCGCACCTTTGCCCACACCGTGCGGGCCTTCGGGCTTGCCATGTCGAGCACCACCAACACCTCGTGAGGGGCAGTCATGCTGCCCTGCAGGACGGGATAGAGCTCCTCGCGCCAGTGGGGCCTGTGGGCCGCATCGGTGGCGATGGAGCGGGGCTTGCCGCCAATGGCCTGCAGTATCTTCGCTTCCTCGCCCTTCACGGAGCGGGACGAGGGCATGGGCTTGCCGGTGTAGGGGTTGAAGGCGTTGGCCTCGGCGGCCCATACGCTTCCCCGGGCCAGGAAAAGCGCGGCCGCAAGACAGAGGGCAAACGCGGCCGCCTTTCGGACGAGGGGACGGAAGCCCCCGGCAAAAAGGGATGATGCTGTTGACGCGAGTGGCGCGAGTGACATGGGCAATACGGACATGGGCTGAAGACCTTGGGGAAGCGGGTCCCCGAAAGAAGGAATTCTGGGAGAAAAGGCGACCTCGGGCCCGGGGCCTTGTGCAGAGCCCGGTGCGAGGTCGAAAAGAAAACGTCCGGACGGGACGCAGGGGGCCAAAGGCCCCTGCCCCGCAAGGACGAAAAAATCTGGAAAAAGGCTCTTCAAGTCGGCTCAGACAAGATGCAGCCTGGCCATGGCCGCGTCCAGGTGGTGCAGCCAGATGTCCGCAAAGGCCTTGTGCTGCAGGACACCCTGCTTCACGGCCTCGCAGGCGTGTCCCAAAGCCTCGAGCTGGCTTTTGAGACTGTCCTTGTCGGGACCGGCTATGTCCTCGATGGTGTGCTTGCCGACCGAGGAGAGAAGCGGCACGAGAAAGATCCTTTGCGAGGTGAGGTACGGGCGCACGCTCTCGAGGGGCATGTCGCCGGAGAGGGTCGCCACGTGCACGGACGGGTCCATGGCCTGCACGAGCCTCGAGAGCTGCATGTAGCGCTCCTGGGCCTGGTGTGAGGCCCCGTGGCCCACGTAGACGACGTCCTCGCCGGGCTTTCTTCCTTCCGGCAGATGGGAGAGCATGGCGTCCACGCACAGGTGCACGTCGGCGACGCTCGCGAGCAGGGGCAGGCCCACGCTCACCGGGATGCCGAGCTCCTGGGAGACGGACTGGGTGAGGCCCTCCACCACCTCGTTTTCGGTGGCGGCCACGATGTGCAGGGGCTGGGCGATGATGGGCCCGAAGCGCTCGAGCACGAGGCGCTTGATGGCCTTGACCACGGAATCGGACTTGCGGCGGGCCTGGGTGGCGAGACGGCTGCGCATGATTTCCGAGGTGTAGGCCCAGCGCACCGGAACCCCCGGATAGCGCAGCCGCACCCGGGCCTCGAAGTCCTGCAAGGCCTGCCGCCCGCCCTCGGCGCAGGAGCCGTAGGCTATGAGCAAGATGGCGGGCTTTTGCGGGGAAGGCATCGCGCGCTCCATACGGGAAATTCCTTGAGTGATGGGCCTGTCTCGTGTACCGTATCAACTGTCGAAGTCTCTAGCACGAACGGGAGCGTCTCTCAACCGACATGGCTTCGTTGCAGGGCTGACGAATGAGGGTTTGACGCGAGTTTTACCGAGCTGGTCAACTGACAGGTTTGCCGTTCTCAGCCTCCTCTCTCCCCTCTCTCACGCCGACGAAAATCTTTGCAAGCAGCTTCAAAAACGCCGTGATCGAGCCAAAGTACGGCTTCAGGCTCCTCATGGACACCTTCTCTCCGTGCTCCTTGCTCAATACGGCCTGAGCGGCGGAAGTGAAGCTGTACATGAGCTTGTTCACCGTCGTGACGCCGCGCAGGAAATCATCATTCCTGGACTGCACCTGGTCCGGCCCATACGTGACGTCGAGGACCCAGTGCAGCTTGTTCTCGATGCACCGGTGCCTTCCGATGATGT
>CAZWOT010000308.1:0-2436 GCA_964635595.1 uncultured Desulfovibrio sp. | reverse complement strand
CCGGTCCCCTGTGACCCTCCTTCTTGTACGGGCCGGGGACAGGGCGGAATTTTCGGGCTCCATCTTCGGACAGCCCAACGCGGTCACCACAACCCTCAACCAACGGGTTTTTTAAACGAGTTCACAACGGGTTATCATGGAACACATCGGATTCCCCCTGGAAACGGTCATCATCTTCGTGGCCGTGGTCTTTCTGTCACTCTTCCTCGACCTCTACGCCCACAAGAAGGACGAGGACATCTCCTTCAGCAACGCCTGTCTCTGGTCCATCTTCTGGATACTCCTGTCCGTGGCCTTCGGCGTCTATCTCTACGTCCACCACGGCGCGGAAATGGCGAGCCTCTTCTTCACGGGCTACGTGCTGGAAAAGGTGCTCTCGGTCGACAACCTCTTCGTGATCATGGCCATCTTCTCCTGGTTCGCCATACCCGGGAAGTTCCGCCACCGCGTGCTCTACTGGGGCGTGCTCGGCGCCATCGTCTTTCGCGGCATCTTTGTCGCCATCGGCACCGAGCTCCTCTCCTTCGGCCCCTACATGGAGCTCGTCTTTGCGGCCATGGTGGGCTACACGGCCGTGGTCATGCTGAAAAAGCGCGAGGACGAGGACGAGGACGAGATCAAGGACTACTCGAACCACGTGGCCTTCCGCATGGTGCGCCGCTTCTTCCCGGTCTGGCCCAAGCTCCACGGCCATGACTTCTTCCTGAAGCGCAGCGTGGCCGAGGAGGAAGGAAAGCGCGACAACGTGCCCGTGGAGGGCCTCGGACGCAAGGCCGCCTGGGTGGCGACGCCGCTTTTCCTGTGCCTCGCCGTCATCGAGGTGAGCGACGTCATGTTCGCCTTCGACTCCGTGCCCGCGGTCATCGCCGTGAGCCGCGAGCCCCTCATCATCTACTCGGCCATGATCTTCGCCATCCTCGGCCTGCGCTCCCTCTACTTCGTGCTGGAATCCCTGAGCAGCCGCCTCGTCTACCTCGAGAAGGCGGTCATCGTCCTGCTCTTCTTCATCACCTTCAAGCTGCTCCTTTCCGGCATCAACCACATCTTCGGCGTGGGCTTCGAGATTTCGCCGCACATGTCGCTCGTGATCGTGCTCGGCGTGCTTGCCATCGGCATTGGCGCCTCCTTCGTGGTGCCCCAGAAGAAGGAAGCCGCGGAAGCGGCTGTGGATGGTGCTGTGGAAGGCCCCGTGCAGATGGAGGCTGCGGCAGCGTCCGAAACGGCACCCGAAGCTTCAACCGAGGCAGCGGCCGAGACCGTCTCCGGGACCGACGGGACCGGGCCCGCGAAGAGCGGGGACAAACAGTCGTAGCAAGATCCCCTGGGCACGCCGCCTGGAGTGCCCGCCAATAAAATCAAAAAGGCCCATCTTCTCCCGAATCGGGACTGGATGGGCCTTTTCGTTGTTTTCGACCAGCAGGGCGGGCCGGCAATTTTTATGTCTGTTTCTGTCTACATCCGCCATGCTCCGAGCTGCCGGGAGTAGAGCATCAGGAGCCTGCCTCGTCCTTCACCTCGCGCTCGAGCAGGTTTTTCAGCTCCTCGCTTGCCCGCTCCGGGTTCTGTCCCATGCGCCGCGAGAGCTCGGGCAGGTTTTCCACCGCGTCGCAGGGGCGGATATAGAGGGGCTCCACGTCCTTGTCGAAATAGTCGCCGTGGCGGCCCAAGAGCCGCAGGGCGTCCACGGACGGAGTCTTCTGTGCGCGCACGCCCACGTTCCTTTCGGCCTCGAGGGCAGCAGCAAGTCCTTTCTGCCGTGCAAGGGCCGAGCCCAGGACAAGCACGCTCTCGGGCTCGTCCTTTGCCAGGGTGCGGATGTTCTCAAGAGCCGTCTCGGGGGAGACCAGCGTGGTCTCGCCATGGGCTATTGCCGGGATGACGGGGCCGTAGGAGGTGAAGGAAGCATAGTGGACGAGATCGCGCCGTGCGTGCGTCAGGACCACGATCTTCCGTCCAAAGAGGAGATGCTCCGTCATGGAGAGGGTGGTCGCAAGCGCCTGCATGTAGTCGAGGGAGGCCAGGCGCGCCCTGGTCGTCCTGCGCAGGGCGGCAGCCGTGGCGAGCACGAGGCGGATGCCCGTGAAGGAGCCGGGGCCGCGCACGCAGCCTATGCGGCGCAGGTCCTGAAAGCCGTACCCGGCCGCCTTGAAGGCGAAATCGAGCGTCGGGGCCAGAAGCTCGGATGCGCGATCGCGAAGACCCCATGTGGAGGCAAGGACAAGCTCCTCGTCGTCGGTCACGACGATGTGCAGATCGCTCTCGCAGGCGCAGAGAACGAGCTCGAGACCGGTGGACAGGGCGTCTGCCTTCTTCACGGGCGTCTTCATGGCCGTCAGCCCCGGACTATGCGCATGACGTCGTTGAAGGTCGCGAATATCATCAGGGCGACCAGCAGGGCCACGCCCACGCGCAGGCTGTAGTCCATGACCTTCTTGT
>CAZWOT010000307.1:0-2439 GCA_964635595.1 uncultured Desulfovibrio sp. | reverse complement strand
CTAGGAAAGGGGCGTCCCGCGTCTTTCCTTGAAAAGTCCCCAAACCACCTTTTTCCAGGGAGAATCCCCCATGCGCGTTCAAGAACACGGCATCATGCCATCGAAAGCGGCAGCCCTGCCCCCGGGCAGCCTCCTCTCCGGCCTTGCCTGTACGCAGGCGCTCGTCCTCGCCCTCCTGCTTGTGCTTTGTCTGGCCTTCCCCGATGGAGCGCTTTCGGCCGCAAGCAATCGCGGCAACACCACCAACGACAGCTTCAACACCGCCAAGCGCCTGCTCGAGCGGCAGGTCTACCACGACCACAGGGTGACCTTCTATTGCGGCGCATCCTTCGACGCGAAGAAAAACGTCGCCCTCCCCGCGGGCTTCACGACACCCTCCCACGAAAAGCGCGCCCACAAGGTCGAGTGGGAGCACGCGGTGCCTGCCGAGAACTTCGGGCGGGCCTTCGTGGAGTGGCGCGAGGGCGACGCACGGTGCGTGGACAACAAGGGCAAGGCCTTTCGGGGACGCAAGTGCGCCGAGAAGGTCAACATGCGCTACCGCTACATGCAGTCCGACATGTACAACCTCTACCCGGCCATAGGCGCGGTCAACGCCGTGCGCTCGAACTTCGCCTACTCGGAGCTTCCCGGCGCAACCCCGGCCTTTGGCAGCTGCCCCGCCAAGGTGGACGGCAGGCGCTTCGAGCCCCCGGCCATGGCCAAGGGCCCTGCGGCCAGATCCGCCCTCTACATGGCCTGGGCCTATCCGGAATACCGTCTCTCCCGCCAGCAGGAACAGCTCTTCAACGCCTGGAACAACTCCTACCCGGTCGACCAGTGGGAGTGCACCAGGGCCAGGCGCATCGAGAACCTGCAGGGCAACGAGAACCCCTTCGTGAAGGAACCCTGCCAGCAAAGGGGCCTCTGGTAGAAAGGACCTTTTGGCAGCAAAAGGACCCCGCCAGGGGGCCGCAGGCCTGCTTTTTTCAAGGGACCGTCCTGCTTTTCGGGGCGGTCCCTTTTTTCGCGCGTCTATTTCACGCGTCCTTTTCGCGCGTCTTGTTCGCGAGTCCTTTTCGCGCTCCCCTGGGCGTGCCGCTCCCAGGGCTCCGGCAGGACGCTCTGTCCTGACCTGCCCCAACCTCCTGTCAGCGCGAGGTGCCGTCGTCAGTTTTGCCGGTTCCCCCCAGATTGCTGGATGCGCCCTTGCCGCCCCTGTCCGCAAAGCGGTGGGCGGAGCGGATCATGTGCAAATCCTTGATTTTTGCCAGGGCGAGGCACAGGGAACCCGCAAGGATGAAGGCTATGCCCAACTGCATGGAGAGTGGAATGTGCTCGCCAAGGACCAGAAAGGCAAGAACGGGGGTGATGACGGGCTTGAAGAAGAAGACGAGGGAGGCCGCAAAGGGCGAAGCCGCCTCGGCGGCCATGAAGTAGCATGCGAAGCCCATGCCGCTCACGCCTATGCCCACGTAGAGCATGCCGAGAAGGGTTCCTGGCGTGTAGCCCGAAAGAAGGTGCACGTCCGCAACGAAGCCAAGACCCGCCGCGCGGGCAAGCTCCGCGACGGGATCGATGGAGGCAAGCGCCACGATCACCCCGAGCTCCAGCGCCCCCAGAAGGAAGGTCGAGCAGGTCACGACCACGCTCGAGTACCTGTGGCAAAGCGGCGTCGAGAGCACGGCGTAGAGCGCGAAGGTGGCGGGGGCCAGCACCGAGAAGAGCATGGCCCTGGCGCTCAGATCCTCCATGTGCGGCCAGAGGATGCAGGCAATGCCGAAAAGCGCCAGCACGATGGCCGCGATCTGGCTTTTCTCGATGGGGCTTTTGAGGAAGAGATGGGCAAAGCCCAGCACAAAGACCGTGTTGCAGCAGAAGATGACGGCGATGACGCTGGCAGGGGCGACCTCCACGGCCAGCTGGAAAAAGCCCATGGAGATCACGATGCAGAGAAGACCGAGGAGCGCCAGCTGTCCGATCACCTTGAGATGCAGGGTGCCCTTTCCGTCTCGCTTCACTTTTCTCAGGTCCCGGAGGGCAAGGGGCAGAAGCGCCAGTCCTCCCATGAGAAAGCGCGTCAGATTCACCTGCAGGGCCGAGAAGTTCCCGGAAATTAACTTGAGCACGATCTCCATCGTCGAGAAGAGGAGCGTCGCAAGCACGATGAAAATCCAAGCCCTGCCCATGTCCAGCCTCGTTGGCAAACGTTGAACATCACGCCCCGAACCGGGTCGAGAAAACAAGAGTACGCGGGCTTTCCCGAAATACAAGTGCCGACACGGCCCGCATCTGGGCGAGATTTCGGCCGTGCAGGCGGGCCAACTGAACGGACGAAGAAAATTTCGGAGTCGCAAAAAGCCCCGGGCTGTGCCGTCAGGGGGCAAGGAGATCGTATCCGTTCAGGGGGTAGCTGGAGCCAGCCCCAATTGGGCACGTGCTTCAATGGCCTGACGCTTC
>CAZWOT010000306.1:0-2481 GCA_964635595.1 uncultured Desulfovibrio sp. | reverse complement strand
TCGAGGTTGGCCACCGAGGTGCCGCCGAACTTCTGGACGAGAATATTCATGGATTCACACCTGGATTCACACCTGATGTTGGCGTCCGCATTTGGCTCCCGCCCAAGGGGGATTGAGAAGGATTGATGACGGACCGGCTGGTTCAAGCGGGCGCGCCCGAATGCGGGGACGGTCCTGCAAGGACCCTGGCGCGCTCCAGAAAGGGCCGCGCCCGGTCCCCAAGGGCACCAAGCGCGAGAGCGCGACCATCTTTTCCGCAATCCGGCAAAAAGTCAAAAAAAATCTGCAAATACTCGTGGGGCAGATCCTTTTGGGAAAGATACAGTCCCCACTCGCAAAGAAGGACGGGGTCCCTCGCGCCCTCCAGCTCGTCCCAGACCTCGTCCGGCATGCGTGTGCCTTCCCCGAGACGGTAGAGGTCGCAGTGCACGACCCTTGGCCTTGTCGGATAGACGTTCATGAGGGTGAAGGAGGGCGAGGAGACCTCGGCGTCTTCTCCGCCGTCCAGACACGCCACAAGATGCCGGCAAAGGGTGGTCTTGCCGCAGCCCAGGGGCCCGTCCAGGAAGACGGGCAAAGGATGTTCGGAAAGAAAGGCGGCCAGTATCTTTGCAAGGCGCCTGGTGTCGTCCTCGTTCTTGAGCTCGAGGCTTAGAACTTCGTCAAAACGCCTGTCCCTTGCCCATGCGGGCACTTGTCCCGTCATGCCCTTGTCCCTTTTGTCCCCTGGTTCTCCGCTACAAGGTCGCTTGCGAGGGCCCCGGGCAGGGCATGGGCCACCTCGGAGGGGAAATTGCCGCGCAAGGGATATTTGCCGGAAAGACTCATGCCTGCAAGCCCGTGCCAGACAACCCCAAGGGCCGCAGCGCACAAGGCCGGAAGCCCCCTGGCAAGGAGCGCGCCGATGACGCCGGAGAGGCAGTCGCCGGAGCCGCCCACGGCAAGCTGCGGGATGTCCGGAGGATAGACGAGGCAGGGGGCGCCCTTGCGGGCAACGAGGGTGCCGGGGCCCTTGAGGACCACCACGCAGCCAAGACGCTCGGAAAGGGCTTTCGCCATCTCGATCCTGGTCATTTCTGCACTGTCGGGGCAGCCGAAATTCGCAAGCAGGGTCCTTGCCTCGCCAAGATGCGGGGTCACGACATCCGTGGACTTGAGGAAGGTGCCCTGCTCCTGCCCGAGAAGGGTCAGGGCGTCGGCGTCGAGGATCCTCGGCCTGTCGCAGCTTGTTCCCAGAAGCTCGTGGAGAAATTTTGCGGCTTTCGCGCCCCGCCCCATGCCGGGGCCGATGACGAGGGCCTGGGCCCTTTGCAGGGGCGTTTCAAGCTCCCGGGCGTCGCCTGGCCAAGCGTTGGCGTCTGGCCCCCCGAGGCCGCAGGTCATGATTTCGGCAACGCCGTGCTTGACGGCGTAGGATTCGGCACCCGGGCAGGCCACGGTCACAAGGCCACACCCGGCGCGCAGGGAGGAAAGGGCCGCGATATGTGCCGCGCCGCAAAGTCCTTCGGCCCCGCCTGCCACAAGCACGTGCCCGTAGCTGTTCTTGTAGCCAAGGGGCAGAAGGGGCGCGAGCAGATTGAGGCAGGACGAGTTTAGTTCCCTGAAGGACGCCCCGGTCTTCTCGACGGCCTTTTTGGGCGTTCCTATGTAGCAGACGTGGACTTCGCCGGTGAACGGCCGTGCCCAGGGAAAGAGCAGGCCCGGCTTCGCGGCCGCGAAGGTGGCCGTGGCGTTGGCCCGGACCGCATCCGGGCAGGCCTTGCCCGTCATGGCGTCGAGGCCCGAGGGGATGTCGAGAGCCAGGGTGAAGGCAGCTCCGGAGTCGTTCATTTTGTTGACGAGGGCTTGGGCGCCCTCCTTGAGGGTGCCGGAAAAGCCCGTGCCGAGAAGTCCGTCCACAAGAACGTCGCAGCCGCCGGCAAATTCCTCCGTGCGCCTGAGCTCGACCCCGCACTTGATGGCGGTCTCGAGATAGTGCCTCGCGTCCCCCCTGCAGGCGTCTATATCTTTTAGATGATAGAGGACGGGATGGGCGCCAAGGTCGAGGAGCATGCGCGAGAGGCAGGCAGCGTCGCCGCCGTTGTTGCCGGCACCCATGACAAGGGCGATCTCGAGGCCCCTCACTTCCCCGACATGCTCGAGAAGCACGCTCAGGGCGCCTCTGGCCGCGTTTTCCATGAGCACGAGGCCAGGGACCCCAAGCTCCACGCTGTCCGCGTCCCACTGGCGCATTTCTTCAGGGGTGGTCACGTCGGGAAGGAGGGAGAAAAGCTCCTCCTCGAAGGGCAGGACCCTGTCCGCACCTTGCAAGTTTCTTTCGGGTTCGTCGTGGTTCATGGCTTGCGGATGCATTGTCGTCTCTTCCTTTTGCCGCCCTGCGGCATCGACCCTGGGGACAGGCCCCTTGCGCGGGTTTGGGGGACCTTGCGTCCCGGCAATCACTCGATGACCACGAAGGCCACGGCAAAGCCGTGATCGTGG
>CAZWOT010000305.1:0-2521 GCA_964635595.1 uncultured Desulfovibrio sp. | reverse complement strand
GGCCATCGACGACAAGCACTTCGAGACCATCGTGCGCCAGATGCTGCGCAAGGTGAGCATCATCGACTCCGGCGGCACCTCCCTCCTCGAGGGCGAGCAGGTGGACAAGAGCGAGTTCAGGGCCATCAACGACAAGGCCATTGCCGAGGGCCGCAAGCCCGCCACGGCCGAACCCATGGTGCTCGGCATCACCCAGGCCTCGCTGACCACCTCCTCCTTCATCTCCGCGGCCTCCTTCCAGGAAACCACCAAGGTCCTCACCGAGGCCTCCATGAAGGGCAAGATCGACCACCTCTCCGGCCTCAAGGAGAACGTCATCGTCGGCCGCCTCATCCCCGCCGGCACCGGCCTTCGCCAGTACATCAACGCGGAGATCGAGGTGCCGGACCAGAAGGCGAAGCCCGAGAAGTTCCTGGAGGATCTGGACGAGCCCCTCTTCCAGCCCGTCGGCAACTGACGATCCTGCATGGGCCAGGCACGCCTTGCCCTGGACAGCCCTCCTCTGATCAGGCCGGCCGCCTTCCCTTTCGGGAGAGCGGCCGGCCTTCCTGTTTGCGCCCGCCCGCTCGCCTGCCATGCTTCCCCTGCCGGCCTGCCGGCTGCTTTCCTCCCTGTCCTGAGCGATGCCCCTGGATCCGGCGTCATTGTCCCTTCACGCCCGCGCCCTGTCTCTTCCGCTTCTTCGCCAGACATGTACGTGCACAAGATAACGGGTCCGCAAACGGCCGTTTTTTCGCGTATATACCACCTGCCCATCGGCCACTCTGGCCGATTTTCGAGAGGGTCCCCTTGCAGGCAAACGAGGCAGATCCGCAACTTTTGTCGCGCAAACCAAGTTTTTTTTGCATCACCCTGCCGCCCGCAGGCCAGTCAAAAGACCCTTTGGCCAATCCAAAAACGTCGCCGAAATCCTGCGAAAAACGCTTGATACAGCCATTTCGTTTTCTTGTGAATTTTTGAACAGTACGAGATTCATGGAACGCGATACTTTGCGCAGGCATTTTTTGTCTCGTTGCTTTTTTCACGAAATCGGCTATGCTCGTTGACGAAACATGGGGACGCGCCCATACGCGCGAAAACCCCATGGATCTTGTCTTGCAGACACGTTTTCGTGCCATTTTCCCAAACCCGCCAGCTTGACCTTGCCTTGATTGAGGACAAGCGCGGCGCGTCCGAAATCCCGACCGTCCCGTCACGCAAAATTCCATTCGACGGGCCATCCATGCCCAGGACGCGAGAAGGCCGCGAACCAGGGAGCAGGAAACTCTGCATACGGGGCCCAAGAAGGCCAATCAAGTCCCTTTTGGGGGTCCCCTCTTCCTGCTATCCTGCACATCAAGGTGAGAAACACTGTATTCGCTCAATAGTATCGACTCGCGGGGGACAAGTCCCCTTCGCCTTCACGCAGACTCGACTTTCATCCACGAATCGCGACGGGCCCGCAACGCGCCCTCCACGTGCGAAACGCGTTCACGCGTGAACATACTAGCCGGGCTGGAATGCCCAACATCGGAGCAATGCATGATCACACTCTTCTACTTGCTGGGGTATCTTGCCCTGATTGGCTGCGCCATCACGTCGGTAATCAAGATCCGGACCTACATGACCAAGACGCCGGGGCACATTCGCTGGGAGATCTACCCCATTCCCCATGAGGGCCCCAAGGCGAAATACGGCGGCAGCTACATGGAGGAATCCAACTGGTGGGAGCATGAGCACAAGGCCAAACACGTGGACGACCTCATCTTCCTCATCAGGGAGGTGCTCTTCCTCGAGGCCACGTTCCACCACAACCGTCCCCTGTGGTACCGGACCTATCCCTTCCACATCGGCCTCTACATGCTGATGGGCGGCGCCATCATCCTGGTTCTCACCACCATCCTGCGCGCCCTGGGTCTCGATCCCGAGACGAGCACCCTGCTCTGGCTCATCTACGGGCTCATCAACATCATGTCGCTTGTGGGCTGCATCTGTCTCATCGCCGGCGGCATCGGCCTCATCATGCGCAGGCTGGGCGACGCCGGACTTCGGACCTTCTCCACGCCCGAGCACTACTTCGATCTCGGCCTCTTCTCGCTCTTCGGCCTGACCGGCTTCATCACATGGGTAACCTGCCCGAGCTTCGCCGAACTCGCGAGCAACTTCGTGTACAACGCCCTCTCCTTCAACTTCGAAAGCCTGCATTCCGGCGGCTTCGTGCTGCACATGCTCATCGGCTTCTTCCTGATGCTCTGGATCCCGCTCACCTTCATGAGCCACATCCTGCTCAAGTACTTCCTCTACCACGACATCCGTTGGGAAGACGTGGCCACGAACATGAGCAAGAAGCGCCAGGAGAAGATCCACGAGGCCTTGAAGTTCAACGTGACCTGGGCCGCCCCGCACATCAATCCGACCGGCGAAAAGAAGACCTGGGTCGAGGTGGCCACCTCCGGCTACCCCGTGCAGGAACAGAAAAAAGACGAGGAATAGCGAGGTTTTCCCATGACATCCGATCTGAAACTGACAGATATCTCCACCA
>CAZWOT010000304.1:0-2528 GCA_964635595.1 uncultured Desulfovibrio sp. | reverse complement strand
TGGGTAGGATTTTTTTTCGTTATTGAGACCATACCACAGGGATGAGCGGTTTTTTTGTTGGTTCAAAATTTTGTACCTATCAAAAAGTTGGAAACAGGTGTTTATGTGATGAATTGAGTTTTTTAAAGGGTGAAAGCCATCAGCATACAAGGGACTTCATTGGTAAGATGTTTTACGGAACCCATCTTATCCAGGATTGTGCCCTGCGGGCTCAACGCCCAGAAATTATCCCTGACCTGTTAAAGTCATACCAAAATTTGGCATTTCAGATGGGTTTGGCCTGTTAAAAATGCTAAATCGCTGGTCCATGCATGTCTCCCTTTTTTGCTTTCTGAATGGAACAATGCAACGTTCATTGACTTGAAGCAGACCAGCCAATAAAGTAAAAGAAATCGTCCCTCCCCTGTCGACCCCCACAGCATGCCTGCCCGGCCCTGGCCAACCCCGATGCGCCGGCAGCACGTCCTCCAGCAGATCCTGGTAGCACGTCCTTGTCGCGTTCGGCGGCAACCAGCCCATGAAGAACTACTATCTCGAAGAACTCGCCAATCTGCGCGAGCTTGGCGCCGAGTACGCCAGGGAACACCCCGCCGTTGCTCCCCTGCTGGCTTCGCCCAGCACGGACCCGGACGTGGAGCGCATCATGGAGGGCACGGCCTTTCTGTGCGGGCTCATCAACGAGCGTCTCGACCAGAATTTTCCCGAGGTGGTCCAGGGACTTCTCGAGATAACGGCGCCTTCCCTCCTCAAGCCTTCTCCCTCGCAGACCCTTGTCCAGTTCTTCCCCTCGCCCCAGGCCAAGGGCGTGCAGCGCCTGAAGAAGGGATGCCATCTGGAAAGCGTCGAGGTGGGCGGCACGCGCTGCGTCTACACGCCCCCGCGAAACATGGACATCCTTCCCGTCACCCACGCCCGGACGGTCCTCAGGAACGTCGGCCTCGACAGCGCCATCCTCGAGCTTGTCCTGCACTCCCCGGCGGGCGTGGGCACCTGGTGTCCGGAACGGCTGCGCCTTTTCCTGCATGCGTCCTTTCCCCACGCCTGCCAGTGGTTCTACCTGCTCCTGAACCGCTGCGAGGGCATCGAGGCCCGGACGAAGGACGTGCATTTAAGCCTTTCGCCATCGGCCCTGCAGCCGGACGTGCGTCCGGGCAATCCCCTCGAGGCCTTCGACCAGGGCGACGAGGCAAGTCTCATGGACTCCTCGTGGCTGCGCAACTTCTTCATCCTTCCCGAGCAGTTTCTCTTCGTGTCCCTTTCCGGCCTCGGAAAGCTGTCCCAAAGCAGCGAAGGCAACGAGCTGACCCTTTCCTTCAGGCTGCGCGGCTGCGAAGACCTGCCAAGAGAGGTTCCGGCCGGCCTCTTCCGCCTCAACGTGACCCACGCCACCAACATCTTCCGGCACAACTCGGAGCCCTTCATCCTCGAGCAGGAGCGCCAGGAATACCGGCTCGTGCCCCAGAAGGACTCGGGACGGCAGATGGAGATACACACCATCAGCCGCGTCACAGGCGTGCGCAGGGGCGTCGCCCACCATGTGTACAAGCCCTACTCGGGCTTTTTCCCGGACCAGGACTGCGGCACCTACACGGTGCGCAGGGCGCGCTCCCTGGTCAACAGGCGCATGGAGCACTACGTCTCCCTGCTCTACACGGGCGGCCAGGGGCCGCAGGACGGGGAAACCCTGACGTCCGAGATACTCTGCTTCCATCACCGGCTGCCGGAGCAGCTGCGCGAGGGCGACATCGCCATTCCCACGGACTCCTCGCCGGCCATGGCCACGTTCCGCAACATCCTGCCGCCAACGCCGTCGCTTCCCGCACCCGACAACGCCGACCTTCTCTGGCGGCTGTTCGCGAGCCTGCACGCCAACATGTTGCCGCTGGCCAACACGGGCGCCCTCAAGGAATTTGTCTCCCTGTGGCTGCCGGTGCGCGACCCGGACCCCACCCACGTGACCGTCAACAACCAGCGCGTCGAAGGGATACGGCACTTTTCCTCCTCCCCGGAAAAGATGCTCGTGAAGGGATGTCCCTTGCACGGCCAGCTCCTTTCCCTGACCCTCGACGGCGAGTGCTACGCGGGTGCCGGCCTGCGCTACCTCCTGGGCCTCGTGCTCGACGAGGTGCTCTCGCAGTTTTCCACCATCAACACCTACACCCGTCTCGAGGTGACGGACGCAGCCTCCGGCCACAAGATTTCCTTCGCGCCACGCCTGGGCTCAAGAAAGCTCCTCCAGGCTGCCCCGTGATTCGAGCGGACGCGAATTTTCCTTTCATCGGAGCCTGCGGCCTCGGGCTGCAGGATTTCCTTCACGCCCCGCCCGGATTCAGGGAAGTTCCTTTAGAGCAGCCGCGTCGCGGGATTCGGGCGAACATGAACTTGTCTTTCCTTTTCATCACGGCCCCCGGCTGCGGGCTTGTCTGCCTGACCGATGGCCCCACACCCTCAACCAGTTGGAGACCGCCAAAGCGCGGTCCGCAGGAGAAAGCATCATGGCCAAAGATGTTTCCGTAGCGCCCAAGGAG
>CAZWOT010000303.1:0-2550 GCA_964635595.1 uncultured Desulfovibrio sp. | reverse complement strand
GCGGGTGCCGCGGGAGAGGGGGTCATGGGCGCGCATCTCGTCGAGCATGGCGCCAAGGATGCGGCTCTCGGCGTAGGTGGAGAAGGCGTAGCCCATCTCGGGGCGGAACTTGTACAGGGCGTCCAGAAGGCCCTCGGTGCCGGCGCTCATCAGGTCCTGAAAGTCCATGTGGGCGGGGACGCGGCTTTTCTGGCGCTGGGCGAGGAAGCGCACCTTGGGCTCGTAGTGCTTGTAGACGATGCCCTGTTCGCGTTCGGACAGTTCGCTCCAACTGCGCACGCCCTTCTCGAAGTCGGACACGACATTGCTGGCGTTGGCTTTGCGGTTCTTGAGCAGTGCGGCAAACATTGTTTTCTCTCCCTTGTGTATTTCCGGCTGTCTGGCTGTCTGGCGTTTTGTTTTTTTCGGCTACTTGCGGCCCCGCATGAGCAGCGTCTTCCAGAAGAACTGGATGTTGCCCCCGGCCTTCTTTGCTCCCGGCCATTTGGCAACCTTCGCGGCCAGCTGGTTCAGGGCCTTCGAGGCTGCACACTGGGGAGCCGCCTCGGTGAAGGGCCTCTGGTGCATCACGCATTCGCGCACCATCGGGTCCATGGGAACCAGGCCTGCAAGCTCGAGGGAGACGCCGGGGAGGAACTGGTCGCAGGCGGCGGAAAGACGTCCGAACACCTGCCTTGCCTGGCGCTCGTCGGGGCACATGTTCACGCACACCCGGAAGCTGTCCACGCCGTGCGTCACCTTGAGGGTCTTGATGAGCGCGTAGGCGTCGGCGAGGGAGGTGGGCTCGGGGCAGAGAACGACCAGGCGCTCCTGGGCGGCCATGTTGAAGTAGAGGACCGTGTCGCCGGCGCCCGCGGCCGTGTCCACGATGAGCACGTCCACGCTGGCCGCGAGGGGCTCGAGAGCCTCGAGCAGGGTCACGCGCTCGGCGGTCTTGAGCTCGGCCACCTTGTTGAAACCGGAGCCGGCGGGCAGGATGGAGAAGCCGTAGGCGGTGGGGAAGAGCACGTCCTCGAGCCTCGTCCTTGCCTGGAAGAGGTGGAAGATGTCCTTTTGCGGCGTCACGCCCAGGAGCACGTCCACGTTGGCGAGACCGAAATCCGCGTCGAGCAGGCACACGCGCACGCCGTTTCTGGCGAGACGGCAGGCGAGGTTGACGGCGATGTTGGTCTTGCCCACGCCGCCCTTGCCGGACGTGACTGCGACGACTTTCGGGGTGCTGCTGGTTGCCATGTCTGCCTCTCCTCATGTTCGGGATTTGATGCGGCCGGGTGCCGGACAGGGAGAGTTGTTGCATGGCTCGTGCCAACTTCTTCAACTTGTTTGAATCATTTTATTTTCAAGGCAATTTTGCCTGCCGTTCAGACTTGCGGCAGCCCTTTTGCCGGGTTTTTGTCAGAAACCAGACGCCTTGCGGGCTCAATCAGCCCGCTTTTCTCTTCCGTGCAATGCCCCATGCCAGATTTCTGGACAACGCTTTTTGTCAATGATCGCTTCTGTTTGACTGAGTCTGTCCGATTTTTGACAGGGCGCAAAAAAAGGCCGGAAGCCTCTGTCAGCTTTCTGACAGACGACTTCCGGCGTGTCGAATTTGAATGGCCCGGCGGTTGACCGTTCCGCCGGGCCGGCGTACTTGATAGTACGCACTCCCGGGCACGGGAATTTGGGAAATTTCTTGAGGACTTGCGAGCTCCTGGCCGTTGCCTGCGCCTGGTGCTTTCGGCGCTCCTAGAAGTCGAGCTTGAACTGCATGCCGAGTCCCGCGTCCACTTCGGGCTGATCGTGGTTTTTCTTGAAAACGTGAGTGGCTTCGTTGGTGTCCCTGACGACGAACTCGGGGCCGAGGCCTATGGCGAGGTTGTCGTCCTGGTGGGTGGCAAAGGCACGCACGCGGTGCTGGGTGTCCGAGGACTTGTCCTCGTCGGCGTGCATGGACATCGAGGGAGAGGCTGTCCAGCCCTGGCGCTCCTCGTCCACCGAAACCGCGAAGCCGTCGCCCGCCAGAAGGGACCTGCCGGACTTGCTGGAGGCGGACTTCTGCGGGCCAGCCGCGTCGTTGCCGGACTTCGGCTGCAGGGCGGTTGCGTTTTTCTGCAGGGAGGAGCCGTCCACGCCCCGGTTTGCCCAGGTGCTGGCGCTCCTGCCGCCCCCGAAGGCCCATGGCTGGGCTCTCGGTCCCGCCTTCTTCGCGTCCTGTCCCTGGCTCTGGCCGGCAGCCAGTGCCTGGGACTTGTCGGCCTTTTCGGCCGCGAGACACTCGGAAGAGAGAGAAAGAAGGGCAAGAGCTGCCGCGAGCAGGAGGCGGGGCAAAATTTTGGCGCCCGTGGGCCCTGTTTGCGCTTGCGGCGTTGGCATCGTCATGGACTTCTCCTTGCACCAGCCCTTGCGGGAGTGATTCCCCCGCTTCAGGAACACTTGTCGGCAGGCGTCAAAAAACCTTGAGGGGCAGAACGATTTTTTTCGCGATATTTTTGCATACCGCAGAAAAGGGGCCGACAAGGGCCACCGAAAATCGACTGGGCCAAGCGCGATTCCCTTTAGAGTAGCACA
>CAZWOT010000302.1:0-2573 GCA_964635595.1 uncultured Desulfovibrio sp. | reverse complement strand
GAATCGAGAGCCGAAGAAACTCGACGCCTCCGCAAAAGCCATGAGCCAGTTCATTGGCCATCCTCTTGCCCGGATTTCAAACAGACTCGGCTGGCGGTCTGTCTTGAGTTGCCTCGAGTGGCTGTTCACTTCAAAGGAGTGGTTCGCCCTTTCAGCGTCTCGAAAATTTTGCCGTATTCCACACAGTCTGAATTTCGCTGGCAGGCGCATTTTTTTGCCCACACTTTCAAGAAACAATGTCCCAAAAAAAAGTTGGGCATATTGCCAACAGTTTCAGCAATATGCCCAACATGTGCGTTGGAGTTTGGTTTGGTGCTTTACGGGGTCAGTGAACCCGTTTCAGGAAGATTCAAGATGATTGTGGTACGCCTGTCGAGTCAATCCTAAAAGCCCAGCATATCCTGTCATTTTGCCATGCGAATCTCGCAAAAGTTCGAGGTATTGTGATAAATTTCTTTATCGAATTCGACACAATGTTGAATATGCCTTCCTGGAATTGAGGCGCAGATGCAAATAAACAATTGCAAATACCTTGATACTATTCTGTGCTTTAGTCATGAGGACAACAATGTCTCCTCACACCTGAACAGTAATTAACAGTATCAACAGACTCTAGCCGACAGATATTAACTTCAGATGTGAGATAAGCGTCGTACCAGTTATTTCATAGGACGCCATTTTGCCCGAGCTTGACTGGAACATAAACTGCTCAGAGGCTTCGCGGGACTTGCCAAGCGGTATTACGACCCTCAATTTGACCACAGTTCCATCACTCATATTCGCGTCTTTCAGCAAATCCACAGTACGTTCTGCGCCTGCACAAATGTCATTATAACCGTGTTGTTTCCATTCAGAAAATTCGGCCGGATAACTGATATTTCCTTTGTCGTCAATACTTGGTGCCTTGTACAAAATATGGATTCTTGCAACGAAGGCACCACGATTGTGAAGCTTAAAGTAACGAATATCGTCCATTGTTTTGAACCCATTACCAAATTATTAGAACAGGGAGATAACGTACTGGTACAGGCTGTCAAACTCCGTGTCGAGGACTGGAGAACCCACGTACACAGAAGAAGACCCCGAAGATGGGATGAAAGAGTTGATGCCAACGACGATGTTTTCGCCTTGGAGCACCCATGCGCCGCCCGAGCATCCGTTGCGCATCTTGTCACCGTTTATCACCAGAGTGCCGTCTCCCCTAGCGTCTGCGGTTCCGTCTATACGTACCATTCGCTCGCCATCTTCATAATTCGTGGGGTAACCGAAGGCGGTGAGCTGCTTGCCTACAACATTCTCAGTTGAATATGTAAGCGGAGATGCCAACGTAGACATGTCGTTTAGAATGGCCAGAGCATAGTCCCACTTCCACTTTTTCTGCTCGTGCCAGTAGGTTTTCAACGCAACAGTTTGAAATGTCAGACATTCAAGTGACTTGCCGTTTGAGTAGCAACGCTCGAAAAGAAAGTTATCGCATAGGGCACCGCTGTCCTTATCCTGAACGCAGTGCGCTGCCGTGAGCACAATGTTGGACTGGCAGAGAATTTCGGCGCTGGCTACATAATCCTGATTGTTCAACGAGAAAAACAGCTTCCCACCTGCCGCAAATGGCATCTGGGTGGTATCGGCCAATTCAGGGTCTGTGGCCGAAGAAACGTCGCCGCTGGTTTCCTGCAACTCATCTGTTTGGCAGCCTGGCTCAGGCAATGCCGCAGCCTTTCGTTCTGGTGTCCAATACTCCAGAACTCTCTTGTGCTGATGCTTTTCGTCAAATGTATATGATATATTTCCTCTATAGTCCTTTTTGCAACGCATAATGTAATTTCCTAACATATGTTGTGGATAATTTATGGATGTTGTAGCGCTGTTACATGCTCAACTTTGAAATAGTGCCATGATTTATTTGACTCTTGCTGGATTTTTACGTGCTTGATTTTGATGGGAACCCTGAAGTGAGGCTGGCGGGCTTTCCGCGTATGGCGAACCGTGCGCGACACTGAACCATGTGCCGCGAAACGCTCTATTCCGCCTCTCTTGGGGAACAGGCTCCGGGAATCGGGAAGCGAGGAGGAGACGAATGTCGCCCGCCTCGCTTCCCCCGAGTCTCCCTGGGCTGCGAGATGCAGGGGATTGGGGGCAACGCCCCCAGAATGTCCCGCACAGGATACGAGACGATTCCACATGTGACAGCGACCCTTTCGAGCCCTGAAATCGGAGAGCCCGAACTTTCTCACAAGAACCAACCACAAAAGACCGATCCCTGTCCAAAAGGGAGAGCGGATCGACCCAAAGGTGCAATCGGCCCCCTGGCATTGCCCGCAGGGTTGGTGAGGCCCTGTTTTTCCGGCAAATGCCCGTGCTGTTCGGGGGATTGGCAGGCCCGGCTCTTCCGGGCCTGCCAATGTTGGTTCTTCGTTGCCGGTTGTTCGCTGCGCTCGGCGTCCTCTGCGTCTTCGTCCTCGGAGTCCTCGGAATCTTCAGGCTCCTCGGGATCCTCGGGGTCCTCGGGATCTTGGGAATCTCCGGAATCTCCGGAATCCTGGGAGCACAGACTTCAGACTAGAAGGAGTACT
>CAZWOT010000301.1:0-2593 GCA_964635595.1 uncultured Desulfovibrio sp. | reverse complement strand
AGGAGCAAAGTTTCGAATTTCCGCATGAAATGTCTCCTTACGGGTTGAACAGCCCGCCTGTTCAGGCATGAGGCGAGCAAGGAAGAACGGCTTATAGCCACGGGGAAAAGCCTTGTCAAGGACGAACTTCCGCCCTGCCGGCCCAGTTCCGTGCCTGACGCCACCGCAGGCGCGGTTGTCCCAAAGGAAGGTCGGGTGCGTCCTCAAAGCGGGGAAGAGCTTCGCCATCACGTGCAGGGCAAGGCAGACACCCATTCCCTCGCTTTTCCCTCTCCCTTCTTCATGGGACCCCGACCTGACCCTACGCGCCGTCTTCGGCGTCCTCTTCGGCCTCGGCCAGTCCCGGGCATGCTCCGCAGCCGCCTCGAACACGACAAGGCCCTTTGCCCTCAGTACCAGCGAGAAGAGCCATGAAGCGCTTTCGTGAATTTTGCTCAATTTGGCAGATCTGCGGCCATTGGAGCGCAAGTGCACCCTGTCAGAAGCGAACACCCGCTTGGGCGTGCACAACAGCACTACAAACGAGATGTTGCCCCAAATGCTGCTGGTTGAAATGGAGGCCACCAAATGAAGGGCCAATCTTACATCCTACAAATATCGAACTTGAAAATTTCTTTTGACTCTGATGTTGGCTTCATTCAGGACAATACAGGGATTGTCAGCCAGATTTGGCCCTAGACACGGGCAAGTTCCCTTTTCCCCGGACAGCTCGAAGACGGATTCTCGGAATCGCAAAAGCAAAAGGCCGACCCGTTTCCCAAAGGGCGATCGGATCGGCCAGGGGTGCGTTCAGCCACCCGGCATTGCCTTCATAACGCGTGTTGCGTCTTGTTCGGGCAAATGCCCGTGCCGTTTCGAGGGATTGACAGGCCCGGGGCTGCCGGGCCTGCCGACGTTCGTTGTGCGTCGCGTTCCGCGTCTCGGAGCATGCGGAGCGCTCTCGTCAGATTTGAAGGTGTACTTGTTAGAAAGTGTATTTGTTAGAAGGTGTACTTGAAGAACGCGGAGCCTGTGATACCCTCGCGCGTGCCGACATAGCCCTGAATGGCAAAATCGAGCGAGAAGGGAACGTCCGCACTCGGGGTGAGGGAGACGCCGATTTCGCCGATGCCCGTGTCGCCCCTGAGGCTGGGCGAGGAGATGTCGTAGCCCTTGATCTTGCCGTGGGCGCGACCGGCGAACTCATGCTCGTACGCCACGCCGATGTAGGGCTTCACAAGCTCGATGACGTCGTAGGAGAAGCGCGTTCCGAAGCGCAGCCTGCTCGAGTACGTGTCGTCGAAATCAAGCGACTGGCCGGTGGAGAGCGTCAGCTCGTCCCCGTCCACGCGGGTCCAGAAGTATTTGCCGTAGATGTCCAGATGGGCCTTGTCGGCGAAGTCGAAGATGTACCCGAGCCCCGCATGGAAGCTGTAGTAGGCGTCGTAGCGGTCGTAGTCCGCAGTGCGGCCGGAGTTGTTGCGGATATCGTCGTTCTCGTAGGAGTTGTAGAGCCCGCCCATGCGGCCGGAAGCCTCGGCGTAGAAGTGGCCAATCCCCATGTCCAGGAAGTCCATGCGGGCAAGGAGACCCCAGCCGACATAGTACGCGTTGCCGTCGCCGTAGAAGGAGCCGGTGTTGAAGGAGTTGTAGGTGTTGTAGGAACCGGAGCCGTATTCGAAGAAGACGCCGAAGGTGAGGTCGCCGGCAGGCGTGTCCGCGCCGGCGGCAAGGCCGGCCAGGAAGTTCAGGCTCTGCATGTCGATGTGGGAGCCCGTGTTGTAGCGCATGCTGCCGCCCTGAATGGCCGCGAAGGGCGCGAAGGCGAAGCCCTCCGTTTCCCTGGTGCTGGTCATGGCGGCCTGGATGCCGCGACCGGCCACCATGTCGGCGCCCTGGGTCACGAGCGCGGTGCCGGCAAGGGAGGCCTCGAGCAGAGTCTTGGCCTGCGGGGCAGCGCGCCCGTTGGTCACCACGAGGTTGAGCTCGTTCGCCAGGATCCTCTCTTCCAAGTCGTAGTAGATGATCGAATCAACCAACAAGCTGGGGTAGTAGCCCGTGACATCATTCGCGCTCAGACCACCAGAAGCATATATGAGGCGTATCCTGTCGCCTTCCTTGAACTCGGTCGCAACGTCAGTCACATGGTAGGTATAGGTGGCACCGTCAATGGTGGCATGGCCATCGACAACCAGCATGGCAGTGTTGTTGGCTTTCAGCGGACCATAGAAGTCCAGGGAGCCGTTCTCGACCATGACGAGGTTGTTCCCGTAGTTGGCGGAGGAACCGTTGCTCGCGTCCACTACCAACGTCGTGGGCGAGTAGTTCGAGGTGGGAGCAATGAATCCGGCTCCGCCGGCAATATGCAGGGAGGTCGACGCAAGTCCGGCCTGGGCGTCCAGGGTGCCGCTGTAGATGGAGGTCGTACCGGCGTAGGTTTTCGCGCCATTGAAGATGACCGTGATGCCGTCGCCGACATTGACGGACACATTGCCCTTGCCGTCGATGGAGTTCATTACATCGACTTTATTATCGACCGCTTCCCCGATGGCAAAGTCTAGGGCGGCGTTTTCTGCAATCTCGTAGCCACCCTTGGTGGTGACAGCTGACGCCG
>CAZWOT010000300.1:0-2606 GCA_964635595.1 uncultured Desulfovibrio sp. | reverse complement strand
GGCACAACCCCGCCACGCCTTGCTTCGAGCGCGGCTTTCCCATGCTCGCTTGCCAGGCAAATCGCTGAAATGGCGCCCCCCATCTCGAAAACCGATCCCGTAAAAATCTAGCAAGAGTCATGTCTTTTGGAAGCCCCTGACGATGTAGTTCCATTGGCCAAATTCGCCGACGGGGACGACCTCGGGCAGCGCGGCCTCGCAGACCTCTCCGTCGTTTGGGTTCGAGGCCCGCGTCGGGGTTCCAGGTCCTTGCGATGCGGGATCGGGGCCATTTGCAACATGGATTTTCCGGGGCCCCGTCTCGAGAGGGGAGGCAACAAGCTCCATGACGGTCCGAATGGTCGCCGCCCGTGTGTCCCTGGCGTTTTGGGCCGGGCCATCGGCAGCGGACAGGCTTTCCCGGTTCCCGCAGAACGTCCGGTGCGCGACTTGAGCCCACCTGGAGTATCCGGACGGGAAATGGGCGACCTGAATCTCGAGCCCCGTGCTTTCGCAAAGCCGGGCCAGGGCCCTCAGCCACGTGTCGGCATCAGGGGGTTCATGAACGTCGGCATCGCAAACGACAAGCATTTTGCGGGCATCGGGGAAACCCGGCGTCCCCACCCTCTGCCACCAGCACGCAAGGCTTTCGACAAGCAATTCTGCCGCATTGCCCGCAAGGCTCATGTTCAGGAAGGCCGTGCGCTCGTCCAGGGCGTCCGGGCAGGACGAACGGGGACTTGAGCCGGAAATCGAGAGAACGGGAAGCCCCTTGCCCAGGTATTGCCCTGCCTGTTGTTCGATGAAGGCGAACTGGGCATCCCTCTTCGGCCTTGGTTCGTAGGCCGTGATGATTGTGGGTGCCGGGTGCATGCGAAAACCAAGCCCGTCCAGCAGATTGCCCACGGTCCTGTGGCTGATGACATAGCCCATCTCCCCAAGTTTCCTGGCCAGGGGCCGTATGCCCATGGTGGTCCAGAGGAGAGCGGGCTCGGATTTGGCAAAAGCGCTTTCAGACAGGCTTTCGACGAGAAAACCCTCGAGGATCTTGTCGATGTCCCGGTACTTTGCCGTGATCGGTTTCCTGCCGCCGCCGGGCTTGCGGATCCTCCCGTCCTCGGGAGGATCTTCCCTGGCGTTCAACTGCTCCATGCCCGCCTTGACGGTGTTCATGGAAACCTGGGCGAGACTTGCGACCTTTGTGATGCCGCCCCGCCCATGACGCCGGGCAAGCCAGCCAAGGAAGAGCCTGCGCTGCCGCTCGTTCAGGCCGACGCTCTGAACAAGCTCGCGAAGGCCCTCCTCGTCGAGGTAGATCGAGATTCGTTCATCCAAGGGCTTCACCTCCCCGAACCGTGGCTGGCCGAGCCTGTTCCAGGGAAAAAGGGTTTGCGAGGGGGACTGGCGAGAAGAGGACCGGGCCTGCGTCTACAAGCTTTTGCCGGGAAAGCAGATCTTGCGGATGTTCTCGACAAAGGGCGGACGCACGATGCCCTTCTCGGTGATGATGGCGGTGACGAGCTCGTTGGGAGTCACGTCGAAGGCGAAGTTGTGGGCCTTGATGCCCGCAGGCGCGATGACGGCCTCGCGCACGTGCGTCACCTCGTCCGCGGAGCGCAGCTCGATGGGAATGAGCGAGCCGTCGGCAAGAGACAGATCGATGGTCGAGACCGGGGCCGCCACGTAGAAGGGTATCTGCCAGTGACGGGCGAGCACGGCCACCCCGAGGGTCCCTATCTTGTTGGCGGTGTCGCCGTTGGCGGCGATGCGGTCGGCGCCGACCACCACGAGATCGACCTTTCCCTGGGCCATGAGGGTGGCGCAGGCGTTGTCGCAGGCAAGGGTCACGTCGATGCCGTCCTTCAGGAGCTCCCAGGCGGTGAGGCGGGCTCCCTGCAAAAGGGGCCGCGTCTCGTCGGCTATGACCGAAATCTTCTTTCCCGCCTCGTGGGCCGCGCGCACGACGCCAAGCGCCGTGCCGTAGCCTGCCGTGGCAAGGGCGCCCGCGTTGCAGTGGGTGAGGATGGTGTCGCCTTCTGCCACGAGCTCGAGGGCGGCCTGCCCCATGGCCCTGCAGGTGGCAATGTCGTCTTCCTGGATCTGTTTGGCTTTTGCGACGATGAGGCCATACAGGCTTTTCGGGTCGGTCTCGCCGCCCTTTGCCGCGTCCGCCCAGAGATCCCGCATGATGTTCACGGCCCAGGAGAGGTTCACGGCCGTGGGGCGGGCGTTTTCGACGACCTTGAAACGCCTTTCGAGCTCCTCTTTCCAGTCGCTCCTTCCTTCGAGCCCCAGGGTGGCCAGCGCGCAGGCATAGGCACCCGCAACGCCGATGGCCGGGGCCCCGCGCACGGCCAGGGTTTTGATGGCCTCGCAAACCTCCTCGTGGGTGCGGCAGACCCGGCGCTCCTCCCTTGTTGGCAGGGCGCGCTGGTCGAG
The DNA here is from genome assembly GCA_964635595.1 of uncultured Desulfovibrio sp. Classification (GTDB taxonomy): domain Bacteria; phylum Desulfobacterota; class Desulfovibrionia; order Desulfovibrionales; family Desulfovibrionaceae; genus Desulfovibrio. The sequence continues at coordinate 188 of CAZWOT010000300.1, read as the reverse complement.
AAGGTCGAGGGCCGGGATGTCCTCGCGAAAAACGATGTGGTCTTCCATGGGATTCCTTCTTGTGCGGGATGGGGGCGGCAATGACCCCAAAGGGCCTTGCGAAGGCATTTGGGGATTTCCTCGCAGGCGTTGAAAAAGTACGGCAAAAGGTAGCCCTGGCGGTTGCGAAAAGCAAACCCCGTCTTTAG
>CAZWOT010000299.1:0-2644 GCA_964635595.1 uncultured Desulfovibrio sp. | reverse complement strand
GTGAAAATTGGGCTCAATCTTGACAGGAAGCCCCCGGCAAGCTAGCAGAAAAGACTGCCCAATCGACCCGAAAAAAGGCATGGGCCGCATGAAGACGCGGCCCTTTTCGTGTCGGGCGGGGCGGGCATGGACTCCCGTTCGCTGGATTTTACCCAATCGCGATACCCCTCAAGCTTCCGTGGACATATCGAGAAAACTGCTCATCCGCGACATGCGGAGGATATACAGGGTGCTTCCGGGAAAGATGCGCCTCGAGGTCGTTTTTCTCTTCCTGGCCATGTTTGTTCTGGCCATTGTGGAAGTGGCCTCCATCTTTTCCATGTCCTTCATGGCCATGAGCGTGGCGGCCCCGCAGAGCGTGCTCGAGATGGGCATCGTGCAGCGAATCCTTGGTCTCTCCCCGAAGCTCGCCATCCTGGGGCAGGATACGCGCTATTTCGCCCTGGCGGCGAGCAGCCTCGTGGTGGCCCTCATCTTCTTGCGCAACGCGCTCACGGCCCTGACCAACTGGAGAAGCGCCCTGGTCGGCGAGCGCATAGCCGAGTTTGCCGGACAGCTCATCATGGGGCATTTCCTGCGCAGCGGCTATCTTGCCCACATGAGCGGCGATGCCACGGCCATGTTCCAGTCCTTGGGCTTTCGCATGAACCTGGCTACCTATCTTGTCCAGGTGATGCTCGTCTACACCTACGGGATCACGTCCGTGGCACTGGTGGTGGCCGTGCTCTGGTCGACTCCGGGAGCCATTCTCTCGACGCTTCTGGCCATCGCTGCGATAGTCTGGGTCGTCTACCGCAGCATGAAGGCAAACATCGACCGCTGCGCGGACATCGCCAAGGACGCGGAGCTCGAGCAGAGCCAGACCGCGCTCATGGCCATGAACGGCATACGCGAGGTCATCCTCTACCGCCAGCAGGGGACGTTTTTGAGCCGCTACACGTCTGCCCTTGCGAAATCCCGCAGACCCCATGCCTTTCTCGTCACGGCCCCGCCCATCCCCACCTGGATACTGGAGTGCTTCGGCTTTTTGAGCATCCCCGCGACCATCTTCGTGCTTATCAGGGATGGCGCGGATCTCGCGGCGATCACGGCCGTGGTCACCATGGTCATGCTCATGGCCTGGCGCATCCTGCCCGTCATGAACAGATCGCTTGGCAGCATAGTCACCCTGCGGGCCCTGCGCCCCACGGTCATCACCTGCCTCGAGCGCATCGAAGGCATCCGAAACGAGAATCTGCCCGATCCCCCGGAGCCCGATCCCGATTTTGACTTCAAAAGCGGGATCGTCCTTGAAGACGTGCATTTTACCTATCCGAAGGCAAAGAACGAAAGCCTTGCCGGCATAAGCCTCTCCATCAAGAAGGGCGAGCAGGTGGGCTTCGTGGGCGCATCGGGCTCCGGCAAGACCACGCTTGCCGGCATCTTGTGCGGCCTTTTTCCCATGGAGCAGGGCAAAATGCTTGTGGACGACATGCCCCTCGAGGGCGGGCGCATGACCGCCTACAGCCAGCGCGTGGGCTATGTCTCGCAAACGCCCTACCTTTTTGCCGGCACCATTGCCGAAAACGTGGCCTTCAGCCAGTGGGGCAAGCCCTATGACGAGGAGCGGGTAAAAAAGGCCTGCCGCATGGCGGCTCTGGATGTGATTGAAACGAACCCGCAGGGCATCGAGTACCGCATCGGGGACAACGGGGCCGGCCTTTCCGGCGGCCAGGCCCAGCGCGTCTCCATCGCCCGCGCCCTCTACGCGAACCCGGACGTCCTCATCCTCGACGAGTCGACCTCGGCCCTCGACATCGGCACGGAAGCAGCCATCATGCAGACCATCCACGAGCTCAAGGGACAGCTGACGATCATAATCATCGCCCACAGGCTCTCCACGGTGGAGCGCTGCGATCGTCTCTTCTGGATCGAGAACGGGCATTTGCGCAAGGATGGCCCGCCCGAGACGCTTTTGCCGGAGTACACAAAGGCCCTCATCTCCCAGGAGAGCGGAGACGAGAAATAGGAAGAGACAGCAGGCCCGACGACAGGGCGGGCCCTGAGTCGATCGAGCCAACTTCCCTGTTTCCCGGCCCCCCGGCGTGCGGTGTCAGCTTTGTGACAAATTCCTCCTGGGCTTGTCCGCATGGGGCACTTTTGATAGACAAGCGGGCGCCGAAAGCGGGTTCTTCCTGAAGGGACGAATGGCCTCAAAAGCCCGTTGCAGGCGGAAATTTCGTTCAAGGAGGGCCTGGCATGGCCGAGGAAAAGGCGAGGCTGGAGAATGCCGCTGTCCCTCCAGGCAAGGCGGAAAACGACGCGCAGCAGTCGGCCGTGATCCCGTCCGGGAGCCCGGCCGTGAATCCGGACGAGACGGCGGACTTCGCCCGGGAGCCCGGAATGTCCGCGGATGTCAAGAAGGACGTGGAAAGAGCGGACATGGCGGACGGGACGGACAGAGCGGACGCGGAGGACAGCTCGCCCGCGGATCCTGCGCTTGACCAGGATGCGGCTGACGAGTGCGAGAAGACCGCGGCCGAGGCCCCCTTCGTGCACCCTGCCGACCTGGCCGACCATCTGGAAAACCTGGACCTCGAGGCCCAGGTATGCGCCCTGCGCCGCATGAACCGCGAGGACGCGGCCGAGGCCCTGGCCGAGATGG
>CAZWOT010000298.1:0-2663 GCA_964635595.1 uncultured Desulfovibrio sp. | reverse complement strand
CTAGAGGACTTCCTGGGCCTGGGCTGCAAGGGCCGCTTCCTCGCGGGCCCTTTTGCGGGCCTCGCGCTCGGCGTCGATGCGCGCCTTTTTCTCCGCTTCCTTGCGGCTTGCGATTTCGTGCTTTTCGGCCTTCACGTCCTCCCAGGACGGGCGCTGGAAGAAGACGCGCTCGGGGTGCGGGAGCACGGAGACGATCTGCTGGCCGTGATCCTGGTTTTTCAGCCACACGCGGATTTCTTTCGCGGGCTCGGCCTCGAAGGCCTGCATGGCCTTGGGGGCGTAGGAGACGAACTGGGCCGCGGCCTTTCTAAGCGCCTCCATGTTCCAGGTCTCGCCGTCGCGCAAAAGGGCCACGGGCCCGGGGAAGTCGCACAGCCCCGCCACGAGATCGCGTCCGGTCGCGAAGTTGCGCAGACGGTCGTTGTCGCGGTTGTTGCGGGCAACGATCATCCAGCAGGCGTTGTCATTGTCGTGGTGCCACATCTGTCGTCCGCAGTTGGCAAGACGGTAGTCGTCCGGCGTGGTGCCAGCCTTGTACTTTCTCAGGGGCCAGTAGTGGCGGGCGTTTTCCCGCTCGGTCAGAAGGCACCCGCCGCCGGGGGAGGGTATTTCCTCGAATCCGTATTCCTTCGCGAGCTCCAGCTGTTCCTGGCGTCCGCGCCCGTGCATGCCGAGAAGCTTCGAGCGGTCCACAAGGCCCGAGAGCTCGCAGGGCGTGGGGTCGAGGTGCTGGGCGCACAGGGGGCGCAGGAGGATGTCGTCCACGTCGGCCGCGTGGCGGATGACGTTCATGACATCGCGGCGCTGGGACATGGGGCGCTGGCCAAGCACCTCGCCCGTGGCGAGGAACTTGGCGCCCTCTTCCTCCAGGCGCTTCTTCGCCAGGCGCAGAAGGGCGATCTTGCAGTCCACGCACGGGTTCATGACCTTGCCGAAGCCGTGCGGCGGCCAGTCGGAGACAAGCTCCACCATCTGGGGGCCCGCGTCAGCGACCTCCACGTCGAGGTCGTAGAGCCGCTTCCAGCGGGCAGGGCCCTTGCGGGAACCGAAAAAGGGCGAGGTGAAGTGCAGGCAGAGGACGTTGAGCCCCTGCTTTTGCAGAAGTCTCGCGGCAAGCAGGCTGTCGAGGCCGCCGGAGAAAAGAACGATGCCGTCCACGGACATAGGATTCGAATGCTGTCCCTTGTTTTCAAAGTCAAATTCGGGGTAGGTTCGGGCCGTATTCCCCTTTGCCGGGGACCTTGACGGCGCGCAAGGCGCCAGCTCTCCCGTCCCCTTCGTGGGCGCCCTTTGTATAGAAGGGACTCGAAAAGGGCAAGGAGACATGTCACGCCCGCGCCATGGGCGCAGGCCCGCCCAGAACATCCTGCCATGGAGAACACATGCCTTGAGAATTTTTGACAGGAACCGCCCGGCCCCGCCCGCTGCCGCCCAGAGCGGGGACGCGTGCGCTGGGCCCAAGGCCCGGGACGCTCGCGGAAAGGGAAAAGGGCAGACGGATATATGGCGGAAGGACACGGACATGTGCGGTGCGGGTCCGTCCAGAAAGGCCTTTGCGAACACGCATCTTTTGGGGACATCGCCCTCGGCTTCCTTCTTGACCGTCATGTCGGGGTCTTTTTCGCTTCTTGCCTTGCCTTGTGAAGCGTGCTAAGGTGTCTTTTTTAGTGAAGTATTTTGTTTTTTGTCAATGGAAATCGCAGTCGTTTTTCCTCTTATTCACTTCAAGGAGCGTTCTTCATGGCGAAGAAACCAACCATGACCGCTGAACAGGCAAAAAGCAACGCATTGGAAACGGCCCTGTCCACCATCGAGCGCAAGTTCGGCAAGGGTTCGGTCATGCGTCTGGCCGACCAGGCCATCCAGCAGATTCCCGTCATCCCGACCGGCTCCATCGGCCTTGATCTTGCCCTGGGCGTGGGCGGCATCCCGAGGGGACGCGTCACCGAAATCTTCGGCCCCGAGTCCTCGGGCAAGACGACCCTCACCCTGCACATCATCGCCGAGTGCCAGAAGCGCGGCGGCACCTGCGCCTTCATCGACGCCGAGCACGCGCTGGACGTGAGCTACGCCAAGGCCTTTGGCGTCAACACCGACGAGCTGCTCGTGAGCCAGCCCGACTTCGGCGAGCAGGCCCTGCAGATCGCCGACATGCTCGTGCGTTCGGCAGCCGTGGAGCTCGTGGTCATCGACTCGGTGGCTGCCCTCGTGCCCCAGGCGGAACTGAACGGCGATCTGGGCAACATGCAGGTGGGCGGCCACGCGCGCCTCATGTCGCATGCCATGCGCAGGCTCACCGGCACCATCCACCGCTCCAACACGGCGGTCATCTTCATCAACCAGATCCGCATGAAGATCGGCGCAGGCCCCTACATGGGCAGCCCCGAGACCACCACCGGCGGCAACGCCCTGAAATTCTACTCCTCGGTGCGCATCGACATTCGCCGCGTGGGCTCCATCAAGGACAGCAAGGACGCGCCCATCGGCAACCAGACCCGCGCCAAGGTGGTGAAGAACAAGGTGGCCCCGCCCTTCCGCACCGCCAGCTTCGACATCATGTACGGTCACGGCATCTCCCGCGTGGGCGAGCTCATCGAGTACGGCGTGGCCGGCAACATCATCGACAAGAGCGGCTCCTGGTTCGGCTACAAGGGCGAGAAGCT
>CAZWOT010000297.1:0-2669 GCA_964635595.1 uncultured Desulfovibrio sp. | reverse complement strand
ACCCGCTCGCCAAGGCGTTTGGCGCGCTCGAACATCTTGTCCCGGGTCATGATGGCCACGGTCTTCGCGGCCACGGCCGCCACAAAGGGCGTCCCGCCAAAGGTCGTTGCGTGGGAGCCCGGCTGGAAGCCTTTGGCCACCTCGTCGGTGGCCATGATGCCGCCCATGGGCAGACCGTTGGCAAGGGCCTTGGCCATGCTGATGATGTCCGGCTTCACGCCGCAGGTCTGAAAGGCCCAGAAGGCGCCCGAGCGGCACATGCCGGCCTGCACTTCGTCGCAGCAGAAGAGCACGCCCTTTTTGCGGCACAATGCCTCGACACCGCGCACGTAGTCGTCGTCCAGAACGATTACGCCGCCCTCGCCCTGGACCACCTCGATGAGCACGGCGCAGGTCTTCTCGTCGATGGCCTTCTCCATGGCGGCAAGATCGCCGGCCGGCACCTGCTTGAAGCCCTGGGGCATGGGCTGGAAGCCGTCCGAGAGGACGTCGCGTCCGGTGGCCGCCAGGGAGCCGTAGGTGCGCCCGTGGAAGCACCCGGAGAGAGTGATGATGTCCACGGCCTCGGGCCTGTTCAGGATCTTGCTCGAATAGCGCCTGGCGAGCTTGACGAGAGCCTCGTTGGCCTCGGCGCCGGAGTTGCAGAAAAAGACCTTGCCAAGGTGGTCGGCCGTGGCAAGCAGGTTTTCGGCCAGTTCCAGCTGGGGCTTTTGATAGAAGAGGTTGCTCACGTGCCAGAGCGTGCGCGACTGCTCCTCCACGACGGCAATGAGCTCGTCGTTGCAGTGGCCAAGGCTTGCCACCGCGATGCCGGCCAGAAGGTCGATGTATTCCTTGCCGTCCGCGTCCCAAACGTGGGTGCCCTTGCCCTTCACAAGGGCAACGGGATAGCGCCCGTAGGTTTGCATGACTTGGGCCGCGTCTTTCTCGACGAAGGCGTCGAACGTGTTGAGAGTCTCGATGGACATGAACGAATCTCCTGATGTCTCTGCCAGTGTGCGCGGCTACTTCCCGGTGTGGCCAAAGCCGCCGGCGCCGCGCCCGGTCTTCTGCAAGTCGTCCACCTCGGTGAACGAGGCCTGTGCATAGGGCTGAAAAACAAGCTGCGCAATGCGCTCGCCTCTGGAAATTCGTCGGTCTTCCTTCGAGGTGTTGAGGAGAAAGACCACTATCTCGCCCGTGTAGTCCGGGTCTATCACGCCCACGCCCTGGGCAACCGTGAGTCCCGTCCTGGCTCCGAGGCCGCTGCGAGAATAGACGAAGCCGGCAAAGCCGGGAACCTTCGGCTGCACACGCAGGCCCGTGCCCACGGCAAGACGCTCGCCGGCCGGGATGAGGACTTCGTCCGCGTCCAGCACTGCTCTCAGATCAAGGCCTGCCGAGCGGCTGGTGGCGGGAGCAAGGTCCTCGCCGTAGAGCTCTTTCGCGTTCTCGCCCGTGAAGGCTACCGCCACGGGGATGTCGAGCTGGTGCCCCGGGTCGCTGTTTTGCTTCATGACAGTCTGTTCTCTCTGTGTACCTGACCGATTTCGAGCAGGTCGTCCATTGTATTGTTGCTCATTGTCTTGTTGCTCATTGTCTTGTTGCTTTTGCTGCTTTCCTCGCACGCCTCGCAGGCGGCAACCAGTCTTGCCCACAGTCCGTCCGCGCGCATCTGTTCTATGCGTGCGCCAATCCTCTGCGCTTGCTCGATTTTCCTGATCTCGGCCTCTTTTTGCCAGATTTCGCTTGCCAGGCACACGCTGCTGAGCGGAATGTTCACGACTTCCAGTCCCTTGGCCGTGCACTGCAAGGTGTTTTCAATCGTCGATGTCGACGTCTTGTGCAGGAGCCCAAACGCCAATCCCACGGCAAACATGACAAGACACAGGTATATCATGACAGACTTGCCTGCCTCGAGTGCCTGGCCACGAACTGATCGATTTCCTGATCGGTGCGGAATTGCAAAAGCCCCATGAGCATGTCGCAGCGAGCCAGCTCCGGGTATCTTTCCTTCAATTCCTCCTCGCTCGTGCACCCCTGTTGTTTCAGATTCGCGATGTGGGCATCCAGTTTTTGCAGAGTGGCCAGCTGCTCCGCCCGTTTCTCCTTGCGGTCGAGCTCGAAACTTTTTCTGCAGTTCTCGAGGCCATCCCGGATTTCCCCGAAGAAGCTGTCCACCGCCTGATGGCACAGTTCATCGGTTCTCCCGCTTTCGGGCGCACCTTTCCTCCTGACTGCACGGCCGACAAACCAGCCCGCCGCAAGGGATATCAATGCCAGAACGAGAGCTTCCATCAAGAATCATATCCTTGCAGGGGGCTCCTGTCCTTTTTCGCAAGACGGCATTGACTGGACTGTCTGGACTGTCTGGACCGCCTGGACCGTCACGAAGGCAGGAGAGCCTCATGCGCCACGAAGTGCGCTCCATCGAGAAGCACCCAACGCGCCCTCTTCTGTTACTCCACATGCACGGGAATGGCAAGATTGACCGGCTTTTCGTTCGCCAAAAGGAGCTGATTGCAAAGCGTTGCACCTGCCGCACGGCACTGGTCTACTCAGCACTTTTCGGAAAATCTCGCTTCGACGCAAAGGGTGCGGCGACAGGGGCGAAACGTGCAGGCAGTGCCGTCGCAGGCTTCAAACCCTCCATACTCAAACCCTCCATACACAGATGATTGACGCAACGT
>CAZWOT010000296.1:0-2690 GCA_964635595.1 uncultured Desulfovibrio sp. | reverse complement strand
GGCATGATCATCGATTTCGGCGAGGTCAAGCGCCTTTTGTGCGGCGCGCTGGACGAGGCCTGGGATCACCGCACCGTGCTCTACGACATCGATCCTTTGGCCAAACAGCTCTCCGTCCTCGAGGAGGACGGCTCGCTCGTGGCCGTGCCCTTCAATCCCACGGCCGAGAACATGGCCGCCTATCTCGGCACCGACTTTTTCCCCAAAATCCTGCGCGAGAACGACGTCGACGAACGCGTGTACGTGAGTTCGGTCACCGTGTTCGAGACCGAGAAAAGCTCCGCCACCTGGGAGCTTGACCAGGCAGGGGCGACAAGGGCGTGAGCACGCCGCTTCTCGTCAACGAGGTCTTCAGGACCCTGCAGGGCGAGGGCCGCTTCACCGGGACTCCGGCCGTGTTCGTGCGCCTGCAGGGCTGCGATGTCGGCTGCTCCTTCTGCGACACGGGCTATGCCCTGAAAGCCGCGCCCTTGCTGCAAGCGCCCGACAACGACGAGCTTGTGTTCCTCAAAAAGGACGCGAGCCCGAGGTACAGCGCCTGGGAGCCTGGTCTTCTCGCCGGGCGGGTGGCCGGACTTGCCGGAGAAGTGACGCACGTGGTCGTCACCGGCGGCGAGCCCTTTGCCCAGGACCTTGGCCCCTTTCTGGGGCTTTTGAGGGATCGCGGCCTCTTCGTCCAGGTGGAGACGAGCGGCACGAGGGCCATGCCGAATGACCATGGCCGCATGCCCTCCTGGGTCACGCTCTCGCCCAAGCGGGCACGACTTCCCCTTGCCGAAAACTGGGCTTATGCCAACGAGGTGAAGGTCCCCATCGAGACCGGGGACGATGCAGACTTCTTCGAGGCCCTGCTTCTCGAAACCTACAGGGACGCCCTCGCAGCCGGCACGGCACCGGAGATTCGCCTCCAGCCCGTAAGCCGGAAGGCCGAGGCCACGCGCCTGTGCGTCGAGCTGTGCATGAAGCGCAACTGGCGTCTTTCCCTGCAGACGCACAAATACCTCGACCTTCGCTGAAAAAAGGCCGCTTGCCCGTTGCTGTCTGCGCGCTGTCTGCGGGCTGCCGACAGGCTCCAGCCGCTCGCCATACCTTAAGCACTGCCGCCGCTCGACGTGCTGCCCTTTTCCCTGCTCGGCGCGTCTTTCGCAGAGTCGGCCGGCGTTTCGTTCGCCGCGCTGCTGGCGGCATCGTTTGCCTCTTCGCCTGCCTGATCGCTCGCGCGCAGGGGCTCGCCCTGTCCGTCCGGGCCAAGGGAGGCGAAGAGCTCCACCATGCGCCCGACCGTGTTTTCTTCGGAGAAAATCTCGGCAATGTGCCTGCGGGCCTCGTCCGCCATGGCAAGCGCCCTTTCCCGATCGTCCAGGAGCGTTTTCACCGCGTCGGCCAGGGCGCGCTCGTCCTTCTGGGGCACGAGCAGGCCGGTTTTTCCGTTCAGCACCACGTCGCCTATGCTCGCGACGTCGGTGGCCACCACCGGCACCCCGAGGCACATGGCCTCCACGATGACCGTGGGAAGTCCGTCGGACTTTTCCGTGCCCTCGGGCACGATGGAGGGCATGACGAGCACGTCGCTTTCCATCAGAACGCCCGAGATGCGGTCATGGGCCATGGGCCCCACGAGATTGACGCGATCGCCAAGGCCTTCCGCCTCGGCTTTCAGGGCGCGCATCTGGCCTCCGCCGCCCACGATGGTGACGCGCACGTCCACGCCCTCGGCAACCAGAATCTTTGCGGCCTTCAGAAGATAGACGAAGCCCTTCTTCTCGATGATGCGCCCTATGCCCACGAGCCGCACGGGACGCTCCATGGGAACGGGCGCCGTCTTCTCCTGGGAGAGCGTGCAGGTATTGTAGACAAGATGCACCCTGTCCCGCCCGCTTTCGGGCAGGCAGGCACGCAGGTGCGGCACGTTGAAGGAGGAGTCCGCGCGGGCAAAGGCGCAGTCCGCAAGCTTCTCGGCCAGAAAGCCGTCCGGGGGCCGCACGTCCTGGGCCCTTGCCGTGAAGGAATAGGAGATGCCCTCGAGCTTGTGGATGACCCAGGCGGCCGTGGCCGGTCCCGAGGCCCAGGCCCCGTGCACGTGCCGGATGCCGGCCTTCACGAACTTGTCCGCCAGATAGACCCCGCAGCAGAAGGCCCAGTAGTTCTCGAGACGCATTTCCACGTCGCGCCAGGGCGCGAAGAGGATGGTGCGCAAAAGCCCGCCCACCTTCTTGGGCTGGCGGAAAAGACGCCGGATCACCGCCGCGGCAATGGGAAGAATGGCCGGTATTCCAAGTCTTCTGACCGGCATGTTCCCCCGGCGCATCTCGTCGGAGAGATAGCGGCGCCGCTCCCCGTAGAGCGCAACCACGGAAACGGGCAGCCCGCGTTTCCACAGACCGGCAAGCTCGTAGTACACGAAGGTTTCCGACAGGAGGGGAAACCACAGCGCAAGATAGGCCGTCTTGGGAAAGGTGCTGTCTGGTGCCAATTCTGGGCCCTTGCCGTTCCAGGGGGCGAATCTCGAAATGGAGGGAGCGAAAAAGCAGATCGAGGCGGGGGCTGCAGGGGCGGTGCTTGAAAAACGGGACTAGGCTCGAGGGCCAGGTTCCGTCCGGTTTGCAGTGTTGCTGGCGTGCCCGGGGAGATTCGAACTCCCGGTCTTCGGCTCCGGAGGCCAACGCTCTATCCAGCTGAGCCACGGGCAC
>CAZWOT010000295.1:0-2710 GCA_964635595.1 uncultured Desulfovibrio sp. | reverse complement strand
TCGGCGACCTCGACCAGAGCGGCCTGCCGGACAAGGACAAGCTCATCGACATCCTGCGCAGCGTGCAGACCTGCACCCGTTGCGGCAAGTGCAAGCGCGTCTGTCCCATGACCATCCCGGGCCGCTCCATGCAGCACCACCCGCGCAACAAGAACATGGCCTACGGCATGCTCGTGGAAGCCATCTACTACTCGCAGGTGAACAAGGGGCACGTGGACGAGAGCCTCTACAAGGAGCTGCGGGTGCAGGTCGAGCACTGCACCTCCTGCGGGCGCTGCATGCAGGCCTGTCCCATCGACATCCCCTCGGGGGAGGTGGCCCTCTCCCTGCACGCCATGCTGGAGCACGAGGGCGCCGGCGGCCACCGCATCAAGGGGCGCGTGCTCGAGATGATCGCAAAGGACGTGCCCACCCGCGCGCCCAAGTTCGCCAAGCTCGCCTCCGTGGGCCAGAAGATGCAGAACCGCTTCCTCGGCCTCATGCCGGGCGTGTGGCGGAAAAGAATGCAAAGCCCCCTGTTCTCGGGGCCCGGCCCCAAGATGGGCTACACCAACCTCTACGAGTCGATGAAGCTGCACCGCGGCCACATCTTCTCGCCCGTGGAATCGCCCTCGGGCACCCCGCTTGTCCTCTACTTCCCCGGCTGCGGGGCCGGCCTGTTCTACGACCGCATCGGTCTCTCCACGGTCATGCTGCTCCTGCAGGCGGGCCATGCCGTGGCCGTGCCCCCGAGGCACCTCTGCTGCGGCTATCCCCTGCTCGCCGCCGGCCACGACGTTGCCTACGAGGACAACATGGCGAAGAACAGACAGTATCTGGCCTCGATTCTTCGCGCCTGCCAGCAGGCGGGCTTCGAGACGAAGCACGTGGTCACGAGCTGCCCCACCTGTCTCGACGGCATGGAGCGCCACCACCTGGAGGAGTTCTTCAAGGGCCTCGACGTCATCGACATAGCCCAGCTCGTGCTGCCCCAGTTCAACAGGGAAAACGAGGGGAAGACGCCGCCCCTGCCCGCGGGCACGCGGCTCGTCTATCACGGCTCCTGCCACGCGCCCTGGGCCCACGCCAACATCATCAAGGGCCACAACCAGCTCATGCAGGCGCTCTCCACCTATTGCGGCGCGGACATCGTGCAGACGCACGGCTGCTGCTCGGAGTCCGGCACGGGCGCCATGACCTCGCCCGAGATCTACAACAAGCTGCGCAGGACCAAGGAAGACAATCTGGCGAAGCTCATGGGCGACGACTACAGGAACGTTCTTCTGGTTGCCTGCCCCTCCTGCAAGATAGGGATTGCGCGCTGCATGCTGAACATGAAGCGCAAGAACCACGTCCTGCATGTGTCTGAATTCATTGCAGGTTTGATGGACGGCGAGGATCGCAGGCAGACTTTCCGCAAGAAGATCGGCGAGACGAAGGGCGAGGTGAGAGTAGTCACCTGGCGGCCCTGAAATCAGGAAATTGTGCGGAAATCCGCATTTTTCAGTTGACCAGCAAGGCAGTTTTCCATTATTCCGACTTGCAAGAGCCAGTGCGCCGATTTTTCCTAGAGAGAAGGGACTTTCAGGGTCTTCCTCTCCGAAAAAAGGAAAAAGTTGGTCCCTCACGGACAGTGTTTTTCGACCACGGCTGCATGGTTCTCCCTGTTTTCCGTCGGTTCTTTCGGGAACTTGGCGCAGGAGGCCGGCTGCAGGCCCGTTTTGGCGCCATGGGGAAACATTGGTGTGGGCGCGCGAGACTGCCCTGGTCTTTCAAGTCCTTTTTGGGCCCTTGATGAGCCATCAGGGAAGCGTTCGCGCGGAACTTTGTGCAACATGGAATCAAATGGAGGCTGCGTTTCCACCCTTCGGGAGAGGGGAAATCCACGCAGTAACACTATGACAAAAGCAGAACTGGTCGAAAAGATCACCAAAAAAGCCAAACTGGACAGCAAGGGCGTGGCCGAAAAGGCCCTGAACGCTACCGTCGAGGCCCTTCGCGAGGCTCTCGTTTCCGGTGAGTCCGTTACCCTGACCGGCTTCGGCACCTTCAAGGTCGTGGAGCGCGCCGCCCGCAAGTGCCGCAACCCCCGCACCCAGGAAGAGATGAACATCCCTGCGTGCAAGGTCGCGAAGTTCACCCCCGGCAAGCAGCTGAAGGAATCTATCCAGTAGTTTCTTCCAGGGCATTTGGGTCCGGCACCGGCTGGACGCAATGTGCCGGCCCGGCAGGCGGGAGCAGCCTTAGGCATTCCCTGACGGAACATCCCGCCACCGACATGCGGAGGGATGGCAGAGCGGCTTAATGCGGCGGTCTTGAAAACCGTTGAGGGCTTACGCCTTCCAGGGGTTCAAATCCCTTTCCCTCCGCCAGTCAGATGTTCTCTTAAGACCTTGGTCGTCGTTAAATGACGCCAAGGTCTTTTCTTTATTGTCAAAAACCTCATTCGGCCGTCATGCATCCGGCACTTGGTCATGCCGACAAAACCTGCTATTGATCAGGTCATGGACTGAACGCATTACCTGCTTCCGGAAGAACGAGAGACAGCGTGAGCCTCCCCGGGGAGAAACGTCTGTACGCTGTCCCGGACGTCAGGACAATGGAGAAACCGCCATGCCCCCAAAATTTTTGGAAACGGACATCTTTGCCGAATTGCGCCAGAAAGGCGGCTACTATGTCGACAAGACCAGATTCCTGGAGCAGTTCCTGTACGATCCGGCCAAAGCAACTC
>CAZWOT010000294.1:0-2731 GCA_964635595.1 uncultured Desulfovibrio sp. | reverse complement strand
CAAGCACGCGCCTGTCGGCCACGCTTCTGCCGTTCACGAAGAGCAGGATGCGGTTGGCCCTCGGCTGGCTCACGCCGGGCCTCGAGGCCAGGCCATGGCAGCGCATGCTGTGGGCCGTGCGGTCGAAGGCCACGAGATTTTCGGTGATGAGCGAGGGCCAGAGCTTTTGCAGCCGCTCGAAGACGCTTTGGCCAGGCAGAAATTTCAGAAGCTCCCTGCCGTCGCTCTCGAGGCGGAAAGCCACGTCTGGGCGCGCCAGCGAGAGGCGGGAAATCCATTCCTGGCAGTGCTTTATCTCGGTAGCGGCCCCGCGCAGGAACTTGAGGCGTGCTGGCACGTTGGCGAAGAGATCGCGTATCTCCACCACCGTTCCCTTGTGCAGGGGCGAGGGGGCAAGGCCCTCCACCTTGCCGAAGGCCACCTGGCAGGACCAGGCTTCGTCGGCCCCGTCGGCAATGGAGGAGACGGTGCAGCGCGAGACCGAGGCAACGCTCGGCAGGGCCTCGCCGCGGAAGCCGTAGGAGTTGATGTTCTCCAGATCCTCCACTTTCGAGATCTTGCTCGTGGCGTGGCGGGTAAGGGCGAGCTCGAGCTCCTCCTTCAGCATGCCGATGCCGTTGTCCTGCACTCGGATGAGTCCCTGCCCCCCGTTCTCGAGGGAGACCTCGACACTCGTGGCAAGCGCGTCCAGGCTGTTTTCCACCAGCTCCTTCACGACGCTCGCGGGGCGCTCCACCACCTCGCCGGCAGCTATCTGGTTGCACAGTTCCGGGGGCAGGAGGACGATGCGTGGCATGGGCATGGCAGGTGCATCCTTCGGGAAAGGAAATGGGTGGCGCCCCGGGAGCCGGACGTTGGCGCAGGATTCGTGGCAGAAGCCCTGCTGCAAGGAGCGCAGTCGACAGGCACTTTACGGCGAGAGTGTAGGGAAAAGCCGGACACCGGGCAAGGAAGCATTTTGGAACGGCTCTCTTTCTGGAAATGGTCCGCTTCGAAGAACGCATCTTTGGGCATTGGAGGCTTTCGTGCATCGTTTTCCACCATGGTTCCCCAACGGCATGCGAACACTATTTTGCCTGCAAAGATGGGAACTTGCGTCTTGACGATGGCGAAAAAGAACCTATAGTTTGAGGGAGAGCGAACAAACTGCATGGGGACCCGACAGGAGCTCGACCGCACATGTCCCGATGCTTCGGCTCTCCCGATCATCGGACCGCAGGCCCCAAATCCCGTTTTCCCCGCGTCCCCCTTGACGAGAACATCATGATTCAGATGAAAAACGACAAAACTGCCAAGGACAGGCCCACGGTCATCACCGTGAGCGAGTCCAGGCACCCCGATCCCCTGCACAAGGGCTTCAACCCTGAGATGGTCTACGTCGAGTGCGGGCGTTGCGGCTCTCCCGTACTCTGGGAGCCCGGCAGGACCACCGAGCTTTTCCGCTCCGTGGGCATCGACCCCCTGGAACTCGACTCGTCCTGCGTGCTCGTGAGCGACGGCTGTCCCTCTTGCAGCGGGCGCGGCTCCTTCAACGTGCAGGTGGTGCGCGTCACCAAGACCCCGCCGCAGTATTTCCCCAAACAGCAGGGCAATGCCTGACGGCATCTTGCCGAACGGGCATCAGGGCGCCCTGCATGCATCCGGCATTCGCCAGCCGGCCATCAACCTGTCCAAACCACAGACATCAATCCGGTCGGCAACCCGCGGTTTCCCATCAAGGGGCGGTTCCTCGTGACACAAGGACCGCCCTTCCTTTTTGTCCCGAGACGGGCACAAGCCTGCCGCAACACGCAAAATCCCACGTGTCCCGGGAGTCCGCCATGATGGACAGGGTGGACACAAAAGAGGCGCAAGGGTAGAGGCAGACATGCCCCATTCCACAAATTCCATCTCCATCGTCTGCGACGAGCCTGCGCTTGTCGCGGCCATGCCCCTCCCCAGCCGCGAGGCGGGCAGGATTCTTCTGCGCATGCTCGAGGAATGCCGCAGGCTTCGCGAGGACACTCTCGTGCCACACGCGCCAGCGAGCATTGTGCTGGCGCTCCTGGGAGACGGAGAAATGGCTTCCCTCAACAGGGCGAGCCTTGGCCTGAAGGGGCCGACCAACATCCTTTCGTTTCCCGAGGAAGAGGGGGCGGAGCTTGCCCTGTGCGTGCCGCAGCTTCTGCGCGAGGCCCTGCTCTACGGCCAGAGGGCAGACGTCCATCTTGTCCGTCTGCTTGCCCACGGCATGGCCCACGTGTGCGGCCTCGACCACGGAGACGAGATGGATCGGGCGCAGGGTGCGCTCGAACAGGCCGGTCTGGAGCTTCTGTAGGCCCCTGGCCTCGTTGCGGCATGGCACATCCCGGCCGCTCTTCATCGGGCCAGGTGTTCCGATGAATGCCGACGAAACGCCAACGGCTCCCAAGGCCGCAGACGACAACCAGCAAGCGAGAACGAACGTGAACACTTCAAGCCCCATGGGACATGTCTGCCGCATGACGGCTCTTGTCCCCGCCTTTCTTTGCCTCCTGCTTCTTGCCGCTCTGGCAGCACCCTCGCCCTCGTGCGCCCACGAGCTTCGCTATTTCACGCAGACAGATGACGCTGCCTCGAGCGCCACGCCCTACGGCGACAACGAGGCCGTGGGCAAGTACGTCCAGGCCGGGGACGCCCGCATCTGGTACGAGATCTACGGCACCGGCAAGCCCCTCTTCGTCTTTCATGGTGGCGGCGTGGGCTCGCCCTA
>CAZWOT010000293.1:0-2736 GCA_964635595.1 uncultured Desulfovibrio sp. | reverse complement strand
ATGTACGTGCTTGCCGTGAACGGTTCTCCCAGAAAAAGGGGAAGAACACCGCGAGCCTCCTTTCGGTCGTGCTCGTTCTCGGCAGGCCGCTCTACTTCAGCCTCGAGAGCACGCTTTTGCGGGCCTTCGAGGAGCGGCTGTGGTTCCAGTACCGTCGCTACAGCAGGCCCGACACGACGGTTGCTCCGGCCAGGAAGGCCTGCGCCTGCGTCTGCACCATGAACGCGACCGAGAAGGACATGATCGACCATCTCCTCCACATGCCGGGCGTCGAATTCAACAAGGGCGTGAACAAGCGCATCTTCTCCTGTTCCTGCCACGTTTTCCCGAGCTTCGACACAAGCTTCGACACAAGCTTCGACACAAGCTTCGACACAAGGCAGTTCGACGACTGCTCGAAGTACGACAACGAGCTCTTCGACCCCGTCCGCAAGGTGGAGCGCTTCGAGAGCGTCTTCCCCAGGGAGCTGGAGCGTGCCCGCGCCCTGGGCCGGGAACTCGTGAGCGCCTGATCGCGAAAAAGCTCCCCGGCTCCGCCCTCCCCGAGCCCTTGAGCAGGACGCAGGCCCCAAAAAACGACAGGGATCGCCGCTTTCCCCACGTCCACAGAGCGGCGGCCCCTGTCCCTTGAACACGGAATGCCGGCCCTGCCCCCGGCTTCGGGCAGGCTGCAGGGCAAGGTGCTTTGGGACTATTGGCCCTTCTTGAGCTTCACCTGGGCCCGCAGCCAGGCATACCAGTCGCGCAGGCCCTCGCCCCTGGTGGCCGAAACCAGGAAGACGGGCAGATCCTTGTTGAGACGGCGGGCATGGGCGATGGCGCGCTCCACGTCGAAGGAGACGTAGGGGAGCAGATCCACCTTGTTCAGGAGCATGGCGCCCGCGAGATTGAAGAGGAGCGGGTATTTCTCGGGCTTGTCGTCGCCCTCGGTGACGGAAAGGATGCCCACCTTGGCATCCTCGCCCAGATCGAACTCCGTGGGGCAGACGAGATTGCCCACGTTCTCGATGAACAGAATGTCCGTGTCCGTGAGGTCGAGGTGCTCCATGGCCTGCAGGACGAGCTTGCTGTCGAGATGGCAGCCGCCGTCGGTGTCTATCTGGACCACCTGCACGCCGGTCTTCGCCACCCGCCGGGCATCGTTGTCGGTCTGCAGATCACCCTCGATGACGGCCATCTTGAACTCGGAAGACAGGTCCGCGAGGGTACGCTCGAGCAGGCTCGTCTTGCCTGCGCCCGGCGAGGAAATGAGGTTCAGGGTCAGTATGCCTTTCACGCGCTCGCGAACCACGTTGGCCAGCTTCTCGTTGGCCTCGAGGACGTTACGCACGACGGGGATCTGCATGGGTCGCTCCTTGATGAGAGTCGTTTGGGAGTTGTTTTGAAAGCATTTGCCAGGGCGGGCCGGCAGCCTTTGGAAACGTCCTTTGGCAAACCGGCCCCTGCCGGTTGATTCGGGCGGCGGCCGGCTATTCGCCCTCTATCCAGGAGATCTGCATCTCCTTGCCCGAGAGCACGGCATGGCCGAAGACCTCCCCGCAGTCGGGACAGGCCGGAAGGTCCATGGGAGAGCCGGAGCTTGCGAACTCCTTGCCGCACACGCAGCGAAGACGCAAGGGGACACGCACGATCTCGATCCTCGCACCCTCGTCCTGCGTGCCCCTGGTCAGGGCCTCGAAGGCCTGCTCGAGGCAGTCGGGCACCACGCCGGAGAGCACACCCACGTCCACACGCACGAGGGTGAGCCTGGCGCAGCCGTGGCTGGCAAGCTCCTCGTGGGCTATGTCGAGCATGCCCTGCGCTATGGCCATTTCGTGCATGTGCTGGCCTCTTTGGCAAGAACGAAAAGGATTGCGGAAACCGGCAGAGTGCGGGAACCGGCGTGCTGCAAGCGGACAAAAGGGGGACACCGAAAGCCCGTGAGAAGCCTTGTTTGTCCGCTTCCTCGGGGCATGCCCGTGGAAGGGTTTCAGCCCTTCGGCTCTTTACGCCCAAACGGCGAAAAAAACAAATGAAACGCCGCATTCGGGCGGCCTTCGCCCCCTGTTACGACCGGTTTTCCAAAGCCTTTCCCATCTTGTCATTCCGGACATATTGGATAGACTGGGAAGCGGCCCCGATGCGGGCCATGTCCGCCCCAAACGGGCATTGCCGTCCATCATTGGGGACATCAGCCGGACATCAGTCGAAACATCTTTCGGGACATCTTTGCCCCTTGCCCCAAAAGTCCCGTGTCCTCCAAAAAAAAGCACCTCCCCCTCGCAAAGGACGTCTTCGTGAACAAAAGCATCATTGCCCTCATCGCGGCCGTTTTCATCATCGGGGCTGCCCTCGTGATCTTCAACCAGCAGCAGACGCCCGAACCCAGGGTCGCAGCCGAGAGAAACCTCCCCGCCCTGCCCACGCCCGAACCCTCGCAGACGGACAAGGATCTGCAGCCCCTGCCGAAGCTCCCGGCCCCCATCACCAACGAGGGCGCCAGCGTGCGCGCTCCCGTGGTCCAGGAAGGAGTCCGGGAGACTGTTCAAAAGAATGCGGCCCCCGAAGCCGCCGAGGCTTCGGACAAGGCGCAAACGCAGCCCGAGGCCGCGAAAGCTGCCGTGGCGCAGACGGACACGAAGAAGGACGCGGCAGCCGAAAAGCCCGCGGTCCAGGCAGGGACAAGGCCCGTTGCGCAGCCAGCAAAGGAAGCCGCAAAGGTGGACGAAAAGCCCGCGGCAAAACCGGAACAAAAGG
>CAZWOT010000292.1:0-2740 GCA_964635595.1 uncultured Desulfovibrio sp. | reverse complement strand
GAGCCAACATGCAGATCTCACAGGTCCCGTCGTTGAACTTCCTCGCTCGCCGTAAGGAACTGCCCGTAAATTACTGCTTCAAGCCGAAGTGGAATGACGCTCGACTCGAATAGGCTCTCAGCCCCTCCTTTCCCAATTAATTTACGGACATCGCCTAATCAAGAGACGCCGCAGGGCGAATACCAACTCGCATATCGTTGGCCTTATGTAGCCTGCGTCATATTGCAAAGAATCGGCTCCCTGGATTTAATTTTCGACGCTGATTCATACGGCTTACCCTCTATCGAGGCGCGATTTCCCCGACCTACGCTTAGCACCATGCCTCACGACATGACACCCAAGGCCTAGGCGTTAGGTGGGTTGCTGTAACAGCTCTCGCTGTATCCCTTTTCTACGCAAGACTTTCACCTGCCTTCTACGACAGTTAGCCTGTCGCACACAAACTAAAATGATATTGTCCATTAAACGCTTGTGAAGAACATCAGCTTATGAATAACATCCTCTCAAAACATCTTCTTCTTACCTCTTTCTGCCTTCCTGTTGACGGTATATTGCGTCGCGCCTTCACCATTTCCCTGGGTTTTTCTCTTCTTGCTCCAGGCGGAAAGAACGTGCTCTCCGTGGAAAAAGGCTGGCAGGCGGCTGCACAAGCCGTCGAGGAAGGAGCGCCCATCGATCTTGGGCTTCCCAAGCGCAGGGCCGAGTGGCTCCTGGCCGGATCGGCCTGGTCCAGGGAGCCGGCCGGAACTGTCGAGTGCGCCATGCGCGTCGACACACAGGAGCGCCGCTTCCTTGTTGCAGGCGACCGGGAAGACAACGGTCTCGGCCTTGCAAGGCCCTTGACCTTCACCTCCATGCCCCTTGTGTGGTCGCGCGCCTTTGGCGGCAAGGATCTGGCCGAGAACCCCATTGGCAAGGGCGCCATCAAGGAAAACGGCGTTGTGCGCCTTCCAAACGTGACGGAGAAAGTCGGTGGAGCCCTGCTCGAGAAAACTCCTGCCTGCCCCGGGCCCATGCCGTCCCTTCATCGGCAGCTCACCAATCTCGGCACGTTCGACACGGCCTGGCTCAGAAAAAACTGGCCTGGTCCTCCGTCCGACTTCGACTGGTCCTTCTTCAACCTGGCCCAGGAGTCCCAGCGTCGTGACACGCCCTTTGTCGGAAACGAGACGATCACCCTCACGCATCTCCATCCCGATCACGAGGTTCTCCAGTCCGCCCTTCCCGGTCTTCGCATGCGCCTTTTCCTGAACACGGGAAGCGAGGACAATCCCCTGTGGCAGGAAGTGGAGACCGTTGCCGACACGGTCTGGCTTTTTCCCAACCAGGCAGCAGGCCTGCAGCTCTGGCATGCCATCTGCCCCACGAGCGACGAGAAGAGCTCGGAGATCTGCCAGGCAGCGGCCCTGTACGAATCCTGCGAGGGGCCCCGCAAAACCCTGCCCGAACTCCTTTTGGAGCTTCGGCAGGCGCAGGAGGAAGAGGCAGTCGAGGATGTCCCTGTCGAGGAAGCCCCCGCGAAAGATGTCCCCGCGGAGGTGCCGGAAGCCGGGGCGCCCATGCCCGAGGTCGAGGTGCCCAACATTCCGCAGCCGGTCATGCCGCCGTTGCCCGAAGACGTTTCCCTGCCGAACGATCCTGTCGAACTGCTCGACAAGGTCATGGAGGGAGCCCAGGAGGAGGTCTCAAAGGTCCTTGAAGAGGTGAATCCCGTTCTCGTGGAGAAGGGCTACGAGCCGCTGACCCCCGAGCAGGTTCTTGCCCAGATGGACAAGCAGCACAAGGCCATGAAGCAGGCTCTCAGCATGCCCGAACTTACGGACAAGGAAATGTTTCAAAAGGCCGGGCTTTCGCAGCAAACGTACGACAACATCATGAAGGCAATCGAACTGGTGCCGCCGCAGCGAGCATCCTACACGGACATGGCAGACTACGAGGCGGCACTGCAGGCGTATGGGGACGAATTTGCGGCCCTGACCGGCGCTTCGCCAGAGGTACGCGACCAGCTTCTTTCCGAGGTGCGCGTCATTGACGAGATGCAAACCAATCCCGACGCCGCGGACAGCCTTCTCCCGGAGATGCCCTCCCTTGAGGAGGCGCTGGCCCAGGCGGGATTGAAGAACGTGGACATGAGCAAGCTCGAGGCGGCCTTGACGGCGATCGACAACACTTCCGTGGGCGATGCCGCACTGATGAAATCGGTGGAAGAACTCGGCGTTGCACTCGGCATCGATCCCAGTATCCTGACCGACGAGCTTGCAAAACAGCTGGGAACGATGCGCAGCATGACCTACAAGCTCCCAGAAATGCAATCCGCAATAGAGGAAGTGTTTGCAAATTTCCCAGAAGAACAGCGGCATTTGCCCGCTTTCAAGCAAAATATCGAGAACCTGCAGCCCGGCATGTCCTTCGATCTCAAATCTCTTGCGCGGAATTCCGGCATCACCAACGAAGAGCTTCTTGCCGCCATCGCGGCCATCGATCTTCTGCCCAGCGACCCGCCAGCGCCCCCCGAACCAGATGACACGGAGCAGAAAAAGACCATGGCGCAGGACGACGCTTCCGCCGACCTGGACGATGCCGGGGAAGAGGAGACAGACGAGGAGATTCCCGAAAGCGGGACCGTGGCCGACTATACTGGGCAAGACCTCTCAGGCAGGAGCTTTGCCGGCCTCGACCTTGCCTTTGCGCGCTTCGACAAGGCAAATCTCTCGCACGCCGACTTTTCCCGCGCCAACCT
>CAZWOT010000291.1:0-2775 GCA_964635595.1 uncultured Desulfovibrio sp. | reverse complement strand
GGAAGCCTCGAAGTTCTTGAAGGTGAAGGAGATATTCATATATTCCTCCCGGAATGTTGCCCCCTGGGGCCGTCGGGACTTTGGGGCCGCGCCAAGGTCTGCGTGTCGCCATGGCTGCCCGAAATCCCGGATTCAAGGTCCGTCCCCGGGGAGGATTGAATGGTCTTTTTTGCTGTGGTTGGAGAGTCGGATTGCCGGTTTGCCGGTTTGTCCGGATTGCCCGGATTGTCTGGATTGCGCCTGCAGGTGGCTCCTGCCGCCTTTGGACCCGGGGAAACGGGCGGCTTGCGTGAAAGGTGCGAATGAGGGAAGGTCCGGTTGGCCGCGCGGCTGGTTGAGTCCACGAACAGGGTGAAAAAAGAGTATCGGCCTCGATTCAAAGTCTCAAAGCCGGGGCTCCTTGTCAATGTCCGAAAGGGGCGCCGATACGCATGTCATGGCCTCATGGGAGGCCCTGTTTGCCGCGTTCCTTCAAGGGCTTGCCCGATGGCGGAATCCGGCATGTGGAATCTTGATGGCGGGATCTGTCCGGCGGAATCCGTCTTCTTCGCTCCCTTATTTCAGGAGAGACGGGCAATGGCCCGCAAAAGAACCGAGAGGATGTTCGAGACGTTGGTTTCGAGCACGGCCATGATTTCCTCGAAGCCCATGGCGGGACGGTCCTTGTCCCAGCAGTCGTAGTCCGTCACCATGGCCATGGCCGCGTAGGGGAGGCCGGCCTCGTTGGCGACGGCGCATTCCGGGGCCACGGTCATGTTGATGATGTCGCATCCCCACAGGCGGAACATGCGCGACTCGGCCCTGGTGGAAAAGCGGGGCCCTGCGATGCTCACGACGCACCCGCCGTCCTTTGCCTCGAGGCCGGCGTCTTTTGCGGACGCAAGAAGCACCTCGCGCAAGTTCTGATCGAAGGGGTCGGCCGTGACCACGTGTCTTGCCTCGCCGTTTTCGAAGCGGTCGAAGAGGGTGGCAGGGCGTCTCGTGAAGTCGATGAACTGGTCCGGCACAACGAGGGCGCCCGGGTGCAGGTCCTCTCTCAGGGACCCGCAGGCCGTGGTGGCGAGAACCAGGGTGCAGCCGGCGTCCTTCAAGGCCGTCATGTTGGCGCGGTGATCGATTTTGTGCGGGGGCAGGCTGTGGTCGATGCCATGGCGCGAGAGCAGGACGATGTCGGCATCCGCGCCCTTGACGCGTCCCCTGCGCAGGGGACTTGCGGGCCTGCCGAAGGGAGTTTCGGGCCAGAACTCCTCGTCGGGCGTGAAGAGGTCCGGATTGTCGAGGCCGCTGCCGCCAATGATGCCGATGCACGCGCTCATGTGCTGTTTCTCCTAAAAATTGTGCCGCGAAAAAGGTGTTGCGAAAAGTGTGCCGCCTGGGGGACGGAGCGGACCAGGGTGGTGCGTGATTTTGTGCCTGTATTCACAAGCCGTTTTTGCCCCGTTCACGCAAAAGACTGCGCTCCCGGTGGTTCGATGGGCCGGGAAGGCGCAGTCTTCGCACGAAATGAACCAAAGCTCAATTTTTCAAAGGCCTGTTGACTATGCCCTCGCCCGAAGGAAAAGGCAAGCGTTTTTCTCATATTTTTGGCTTCTCAAGGCAGATTCCAGGTGCAAGGGATTGATTTCACAAGCAAATGCCCCATCAAACGGGGAACGGGTTTTTCCCGGCCTGCGGGAGCATGCCCAGGACCTTGCCCAAGACCTTGCCGGAGACCTCGCCAGGGACGGCCTTGCGCCGCGGCAGGCATCAGGCCTTTGCCATGTCCTCGAGGGCCAGCTCGCAGTCGCGCAGATAGCGCGCAAGGGGCAGGGCCATGCAGAGAAAGTCGGCGCGCGAGCAGACGTTGGGATCGTAGACCAGAAGCACCGAGGCGGCTCTGGGGTTGAACCGGGCAACGAGCCCCCTGGCCTCGAGAAGCTGGGTCAGGGGGGCCACGACGCCTTCTTCGGCAAGGCCGTCGTGGCGCACGCGGGCACGCCCGTCCACAAAGCTCGCGATGCAGGAGGAGAACACTTCCAGGGCACCCAGGTCGATTGCGGAAAGGTTCTCTTCTTTTACCGGCGCAGTCTCGGGGTCGGGCTTTTTCGCAGCGCTCTTCATGGGGCTTGCCTTTGAACGGGATGCCGTCTGGCAGCCGCCGCCCTTTTTCATGCCGTGCAACGGAGCGCCGGGCTTCTTGAGCTCGCGTATGACCTCGATGAAGGATTCGGAGATGCTGCCCTGGGACTGGCCGCGGCCGGCACCGCTGAAGCCTGCGCCCAATCCTGCCCCAAGTCCTCGTCCGCGCGCGGCCCGGCTGCCGACAATGGCGCCCGTGACGGCCGCGGCGGTCCCGCCGCCAATGCCCACGCCAAGAACCCTGGTCAATATGGTCGTGCCGACCAGACTGCCGACGCTGCCCAACAAACCCGTGCCGCGCATGATTCTGCACCCCGTGTCAAGAATGTGGAAAACGTTCGAGGGAGAGACCGGAAGAGGTCCCAGGCGGGCGTTGGAAATGGGCAGTTCGCCGGAGACGAACTTCCTTGCGGCGTTGAGCCCGGAAAACGCAAGCCGCACCCCTCGTGCACCCATGCTTGATACCTCCATTCGGTCGTGGTTTTCAATGCTTGCGGACCCGAAAACCCGCAACGAGCATTGATACACGAGCCGGAGAACTTTGAAAAGGGCAATCGATTTCAGTTTCAACTGCCCTGATCAGGGCTGGTTGGGCGGATGGGAGGGGTTTTGCGCGAAAAAACGGCGTTCCGGAGGGGCGCCGAAAGAATGCAGATT
>CAZWOT010000290.1:0-2775 GCA_964635595.1 uncultured Desulfovibrio sp. | reverse complement strand
ACCTGCCCATGATGTTCATGAAGAAGCACGACTTCAGGGCGCTTCCGGCCATCGCTGCCAAGGCCTTCCGCGACCAGTGGCCGAGCATCGCGCCCAGGGTCTCCAACCCCGTGGCGCGCGTGGCCCTCTTCGCCGGCTGCGCCGAGGACTTCATCTATCCCGAGCAGCTGGTGGCCGCCGTCAAGGTGCTGGCCTCCCGCAACGTGGCCTGCGACTTCCCCATGGGCCAGAGCTGCTGCGGCCTGCCGCTCAGCATGATGGGCCAGAGGAAGGCCCTGCAGGATGTCGCCAAGCAGAACATCCGCTCCTTCAAGGAGACGGGCTCCGAGTACATCATCACGCTGTGCGCCAGCTGCGCCTCCACCCTGAAGCACCAGTACAAGGACGTTCTGGCCGACGACAAGGACATCACGCCCGAGGAAGTCGACGCCTTCGTCTCCAAGGTCACCGACTTCAGCTCCTTCTGCCGCGACGTGCTGGATCTGAAGGCCGAGGACTTCAACAACACCCACGAGAAAGTGACCTTCCACGGCTCCTGCCACCAGTGCCGCGCCCTCAAGGCGGCCGGCAAGTCCCGCGAACTCATCGCTGCCGCGGCCGACTACGTGCCCTGCGAGGAAGAGGAAGTGTGCTGCGGCTTCGGCGGCTCCTACTCGGTGAAGTTCCCCGAGATCTCCAACGAGATCATCTCCCGCAAGGTCAAGAACATCACCGACACCCAGGCCGGCCGCATCGTCATGGACTGCCCCGGCTGCACCCTGCAGATCCGCGGCCACGCCGAGAAGGTCCAGGCGGGCTTCAAGGTGACCCACCTCTCCGAGCTCCTGGCCGAAAACATCCTGCCCAAGTAGGTCGTCTGGCCAGCCAACCCGTTTGAGCCCCGGGTCCCGGACCCGGGGCAAGGATGACGGGGTAGCGGGAAGAGGCCCTTCCCGCACCCCAAGAGAAACAGGGGGCCGGAAACGACGCGCTTAACGTCGTTTCCGGCCCCCGATGCGTTTGCAGGCGCCCCGGCCTGTCCTGCCCCTGCCATGGGGATTTTTTTTCTTCGGGGGATGTTTGACGTTTATGCGTGCTTCCGGTGACTTGGCCGCGATGCGCACGGCCACGTGGGCCTTTGCGGGCAACTTTGTCCGAAAATCGAAAAGGATTGTCCTGAAATCGAAAGAAGCCTGCGTTTGTTCGTGCTAACCTAGGAAAACGGTCATCAATATGTTCGCAGGGTCCGGATGCAGCACACGCTACCGAACCGAATCTTGAGGGAGTCTTGGTCGAGAAAGGCAAAAGAGCGAAAACGGCAGACTGGGCGAGTCCAGGAAAGACAAAGATTCCCGAGTCTTGAAAACCCCCAATTCCCCCCGAGTCGGCGAACTCGGGAACCAGAGGAGTATCCAATGGCAGACATTCTCATCAGGAACTTCATCAACGGCGAATTCACCAATGAGGACTGCAAACGCGAGCCTCTGTACAATCCCTCCACCGGCGAGGAAATAGGGAGCGTGCCCATCGCCGACGCGAGCACCATCGAGAAGAGCATCGAGACCGCCCACGCCGCCTACAAGACCTGGAGCAGGGTCAACATCGCCAAGCGCACGGCCTACATCCACGACATCCGCGCCGGCATGATCAGAAGGAAGGAAGACCTGGCCCAGGCCATTGCCCTCGACCAGGCCAAGCACATTTCCGAGGCCAGGGGCGAGGTGCAGCGCGTCATCGAGATCCTGGAGACCGCCTGCTGCACGCCGGCCCTCATCCAGGGCGACGTGCTCGACCAGATCTCCACCAACATCTCCGCCAAGATAGTGCGCCAGTCCCTGGGCGTCTTCGGCGGCGTCGCGCCCTTCAACTTCCCGGCGCTCGTCTTCGGCTGGTTCATTCCCTTCGCCATCGCCACCGGCAACACCTTCATCTTCAAGCCGTCCACCCAGTCGCCCTACTTCATGCAGCTCATGTGCGAGATCTTCATGGAAATCGGGCTTCCGGCGGGCGTGGTCAACGTCATCCACGGCCACCGCAACATCCCCGAGTCCTGGTACGAGGATCGCCGCA
The DNA here is from genome assembly GCA_964635595.1 of uncultured Desulfovibrio sp. Lineage (GTDB taxonomy): Bacteria > Desulfobacterota > Desulfovibrionia > Desulfovibrionales > Desulfovibrionaceae > Desulfovibrio. The sequence goes on along the minus strand of CAZWOT010000290.1, from coordinate 726 downwards.
TGGCCGGCGTGTGCCTCGTGGGCTCGACGCCCACGGCCAAGGCCATGGCCGCCGGCTGCGCCAGGGGCGCCAAGCGCTCCATGCTCCTCGGCGGGGCCAAGAACATGCTGCTGGTCATGGAAGACAGCGACATGGACGTCTTCATCACCAACTTCCTCAACTCCTGCTACGGCTCCGCCGGCCAGCGCTGCCTCGCGGGCTCCATCGTGGCCGCGGTGCCGGAGATCTACGAAGAGGTGGTGGAGCGCATGATCGAGGCATCGAAGACCGTGAAGGTGGGCGACGCCTTCGATCCGGACGTCTACATGGGACCCCTGATTTCCCGCAAGGCCGTGCAGAACGTGCTCGACTACGTGGACATCGCCCTCAAGCACGGCCAGGGCTGCCAGCTCGTGCTCGATCGCCGCGAGCTCGATCTGCCCGAGAAGAACAGGAACGGCTTCTTCGTCGGCCCGATCATCATCCGCGACGTGACGCCCTGCAACCCGCTCTTCACCACCGAAGTCTTCGGGCCGCTGGTCGCCACCATCAAGGTCGCCGACATGCAGGACGCCATCAACCTCATCAACAGCTCCGAGTACGGCAACGGCGCCTGCATCTTCACCCAGAACCTGCACTACGCGGAAACCTTCGCGCGCGAGGTCGAAGTGGGCATGGTCGGCGTCAACGTGGGCATCTGCGCCCCGCATCCCTACGTGCCCTTCGGCGGCATCAAGGGCTCGCTCA
>CAZWOT010000289.1:0-2790 GCA_964635595.1 uncultured Desulfovibrio sp. | reverse complement strand
CGAGTAGGCTCTCAGTCCATCCTTTCCCAATTAATTTACGGACAGTGCCTAAGGGAAAAAGGACGTCAGGGCTTGCCCCGGGGAAGAGTTCCCTGCAAAACGCACGACTTTCGGCGCGCCCGAAAAGCCGGGCAGGGCAGCTTTTGCCCTCCGCCTTTGTCCTTGAAAGGGGGCTTTTGAAAGCGTATAGCTTGGCCGCTTTCAAGGTCGACGGCCTGCGCATGCCCGCACGCCCGCAGCCCTTTGCCCAGTACCCAAAAGTCCCTCCCATCCCGGATCGCCCCTTCTCCTCATGAACAATCGGGGACGTCGCAGCCGAGGCAACGGGAGAGAAACCCGGAGTTTTCCATGGCCCTCAGCATAGGCATCGTCGGGCTTCCCAACGTGGGCAAGTCCACTCTCTTCAACGCGCTCACCAAGGCCCAGAACGCCCAGGCGGCCAACTATCCCTTCTGCACCATCGAGCCCAACAAGGCCACGGTGGCCGTGCCGGACAAGCGCGTGGACGCCCTGACCGCCAAGGCCAAACCGAAGAAGACCATCTACGCCTCGGTGGACTTCATCGACATCGCCGGCCTTGTGCGCGGCGCCTCGAAGGGCGAGGGGCTCGGCAACCAGTTCCTCGGCAACATCCGCGAGTGCGCGGCCATCGTCGAGGTGGTGCGCTGCTTCGAGGACGAGAACATCGCCCACGTGGACGGCTCCGTCGATCCCCTGCGCGACATCGAGACCATCGAGACCGAGCTTCTTTTGGCCGACTTCGAGACCGCCCAGCGCCGTCTCGAGAAGCTGCAGAAACTCGCCAGGACCTCCAGGGAGGCCCGTCCCCAGGCCGAGATGACGGAAAGGCTCGTGGCGCATTTGAACGACGGCAAGCCCGCTGCCGGTTTCGAGTTCAGCAGGGACGACGATGCGCTAGCCCAGCTCTGGCGGGAAATGGGGCTTCTCACGGCAAAGCCCGTCATCTACTGCGCCAATGTGGACGAGGATGGCCTCGGCGGCAACGAACTGACGAAAAAGGTCGAGGAATGGGCTGCCCAGCACAACAGCGGCTTTGCCGTCATCTGCGCCCGTCTCGAGGAAGAGTTGCAGGGCCTCGAGGAGGACGAGCAGAAGGAGATGCTCCAGTCCTACGGCATCGAGGAAAGCGGGCTCGAGAGCGTCATCCGCGCGGGCTACGCCACGCTGGGCCTTTTGAGCTACTTCACGGCCGGCCCCGACGAGGTGCGCGCTTGGACCATCCGCAAGGGCTGGAAGGCCCCTAAGGCCGCGGGCGTCATCCACACCGACTTCGAGAAGGGCTTCATCCGCGCCGAGGTCATCTCCTACGACGACTACATGGGCCACGAGAGCGAGGCCGCCTGCCGTGCCGCCGGAGTCCTGCGCGTGGAGGGCAAGGACTACGAGGTGCAGGACGGCGACGTCATGCACTTCCTCTTCAACGTGTAGTCGAAATAATTCAACGATTACAATTACATATATGCTCTCGCGCCACCCACCTTGGTGCAGGGCCCAACTCACCCGTTCCCTTCGCGCCATCTTTCCCCGAAGGGCCTTTCGCTACTATGAGGACGTCCGACTGCTGTCCCTTTCGTCACCCCTAATGGTTTTGCCTTTCGGAAATGCCGTCCTTGCCTGTTGGCAATAGGAGGGGAACAGCTCTCCCACGTTCCGACGGAAACCTTTGACAACATGCCCTGTTCCTGGACGCCGGGCAGGGTACGGCGCGCTTGCCTTGACGTGCCCGCACCGAGGGCCTTGCAGCCCCCGCTTCGACTATACCGACAGCCTGGCTACTACCATTGCATTTGTTTCGACGCTGAATTGCAGGGCCTACTGCCGTGAATTTTCCTAAAAACGGTACGCACACGCTCAAAAAAATCTAAAAATTCTCTCCCTTCTCTCTAGGGCAACAGCTTAAAATAATTAGCTTTTGTCCTTTATTATTGCTTGGAAAAATAAAAATAAATATGCTATAGTTAGCTGTACTAATGGTACATCACCTTCAATGGATTATATATTGGCATATCTATTGCGAACTCAAGGAAATTCCTCTGCCCGAGGGAGCAAAAATCAATCACTACGATGGCCAAGTTTCCATTCACTGACGAGGGAAGCGCTGCTCCACCAGACAACAAGGAAGAAAATAATAAGGGCTAGGGATATGCTGATTAAAGCCAAAAATGTCTGTACAGGGTGCTGGTCAACGGGGGCCAGCAGGATGCTTGCGTCCACGAGTTCCTGCCTAGTCGTTTGTGCGGAGAAAGCCTGGAGTTCGTAGAGGAAGCACTCTGAACAGATACGATAAATCAGCATATCCCTAGGCGAACAGCTTTGGAAGGGAGGTCGTACCGTTTTCAGAAAAATTCACGACTGCCTTCGCGGATTTCGATGACGTTTCCATCTCAACCCCCACAGCTCCGCACACTCCCTCACGGTCATGCACGTGTGGTTTGCTTCCAGATGGCTGGCCAGGCTCTATCTGGGGAGGAATTGCAACCTCCATCTTTCCGCCAGCTTTCGTGGCGCACCGAAAAATAAAAAAAAGCGTTCTTCCATAAAAGAAGAACGCCCGTGCTAGCTTGGAGTTGCCGCAGTACAGACCTAATCGACGAAATCAGGGCATGATTCTGCTATAGTTAAAAAAATTGGGAAACTTGTAGTTCTGTGCGGCACAGGCCGACATCTGCCTGTATGGCTCGGGAGCCTGCACAGCTCCTGTGTGCCGACTTTTCGTCGTCCCGGCTGGTTACAGCATGCCGGCCTCGGTGCGCCCCTTTGCAAAGCCGA
>CAZWOT010000288.1:0-2848 GCA_964635595.1 uncultured Desulfovibrio sp. | reverse complement strand
GAGCCTTCTTCGTCGGCGTCTTCTTCACCGTTGTCTTCCCCGCTGGAGCCTTCTTTGCCGGCGTCTTCTTCACGCCTGTCCTTGCCGCACTCGCTGTCTTCATGTCGTCCCAGGCATTTGCGCCGTTCATGCGAGACTCCATTTCCGACGAGTACTGACTGGGCGGCAGGACCAGCAAAAACACTGGCGAACTCTTCAACCATTTTTCTTCTTCCCTGCGCTTGTGAGCTTCAAGCACCCTCGCAACCGTGTCCACGATCATGCCTTCCAGGGCCTCCAGATGCCCTTTGTGAGAATGGCAGGCCTCGTGTATGCTTGCGGCCGTCGTCCGGGAAGACTCGTCAAACTCCTCTTCCCCGGCGCGACTCGACATGCCGCGACCACCATTATCCTGGCTGCGTTCTCCCTCACCCCACGTCACTCCAAAGGCAACACCATGCGCGTTCTCATCACCGGCGGCAGGGGCATGCTTGCCCGAAGCCTCGTTCAGGTCCTGAACCAGGAAAAGCCGTCCCTTCCCGACCCCTTCGACGCCTTCGAGGTCACGGCCCCTGGCCGCGACGGACTCGACATCACCGATCCCGTGAGTGTCGGCCGGGTCTTTGCCGAGCTGCAGCCCCAGGTCGTCCTGCACTGCGCAGCCTGGACCAAGGTCGATCTGGCCGAGAGTCACCAGGAGGAGGTGCAGGTTGTCAACGTGCAGGGTTCCGCCAACGTGGCCCAGGCTTCCAAGCAGGTAAATGCCCGGCTGATCGCCTTTTCCACCGACTACGTCTTCGACGGCGAGAGCGGTCCCTACACGGAATTCTCCACGCCCACCGGCGGCATCAACGTCTACGGCCAGACCAAGTGGGCTGCCGAGCGTGCCATTCGTCTCAACTGCCCGAACCACCTTATCGCCCGCGTCTCCTGGCTCTACGGCCCCGGAGGCCCCAGCTTCGTGCACACCATGCTGCGGCTGCACAAGGAGGGCAAAAGCCCCCTCAGGGTTGTGGACGACCAGACGGGTTCCCCCACGAGCACCCTGGCGGTTGCCCGATCCATCGCCGAGATCTTGCAACGACCCCATCTTGCTGGCACTTTCCATCTCGCCTGCGCCGGACAGACCACCTGGTTTCGCTTCGCCCGAACCATCTTCGAGCTCGCTGGTCTCTCCCAGGAAATTCTCCCCTGCAGGAGCGAGGAGTTCCCGACGCCAGCCAGACGTCCGGCCAACTCCTGCCTCGCCTCCCTGCGCATGGCTCCTTCCGGTCTCGCTCCCCTGCCCTCCTGGCAGGACGCCCTGAAGGAGTTTCTCGCTCTCGAGCTCCCCGTCCTTGGGCTGTAGCGCCTTGCAAAGACGCACCAAAACCGCGAGGCAAAGTCCGCGAAGACTGCTGACAAAATTTCTCTTCTCAATTCTCCAGAATACCGAAACCTGTCGTGGCTGGAAACGTGCCAAATGAGGCGCTTCCAGCCGGAAAACTTCCTGTCAGAGGACTTTTTATGCACTCTGTTCTCTTTCGCGCGCAGGCCACGCTGCTGGCTTTTGCGCTACTGCTCGTGCTCGCTCTCCCGGCGCCGATGGAAGCGAAGGCCGAAACCTTTCGCTGCCCCCTGTTCACCATCGACATGCCCAAGGGCTGGAGTCTCGTGAACGGTCCCTTCAAGAAAAAGGGCGGCGAGACCGCCGTGCTGGGCCGCAGGGATCGCAAGGCGTCCATCCAGATGCTTTATGGACCGAGCATCCAGGACAACCTGAAGACCATCGTCGAGGGCTATGCGAAAGGCCTCAAGGGCAAGCCCGTCTACAACGGCAACCAGGCCTGGTTCGATGTCACCCGCAACGGCCAGCAGATGCGCTTCGTCTTCTGCCAGGACGAACCGAACAACATGCTCGCCATCTTCATCCTCAACGGGAATCCGGCGGAGATGAGCTTTGTCTCGACGGGCATGAAGACGAAGTACCCGGGCCTTGTCCCGAAAAACGTCTTCCAGCCCTTCTCTGCCCAGCCGCAAAAGGGCAAGGCGAAGAAGTAGGCCTGACGGCTTCGGGCACTGCTTCCTCCAAAGAAAGCAAGCTGCTTTCAGGAAGAGATTGTTCCTGTCGGGGGAACGGGGATATTTGCGGCGCTGTTCGCGTCTCCTTGAATGTCCCTTGCACGTGGGGCCCTGGGGCCCAAAACACTTTTTCCATGAGGACGCGTAAGGCAATGCCGACGCGTCCTTTCCTTTTCCGACGCTTGTGTGTTTCGACGTTCTGTCCCGGAGGCGCATTGCCCCGGGGACCTTTGGGCAAGGCGCGTGTTCTAGAGCGGTTTCATGATGAAAGCCAATATGTCAGGCGGAGATGTCCGGACTCACGGAACCATACACCTGAGGAACTGTCGGAAAATAACTCACTAGCAAGTCGTCGCTTTTGCTATCGGTTTTGGCAGTAGTTTCAGTAGGTTGTCATCGTGCACAGCTGAAAATCAGGCATTTTTCTGATAAGTTGTTTCCTGATGGTTCCTGAGATAGCACCAAACTTCAAGGCGAAACGCTCCAAGTGAACAAAGGTACGTCGCGAAGGTAAAAAAAACCATCGATTCGAGGTTTGATCGAGCTAGACACGTACCTCTTCAAAGCCGACCTTTACCGACTTCCCAAAAAAGGCAATGCCTACCCGCAGTATGCGTTTGTACCCCTCTTTCCTGGGACGTTGATCGTACTTCTTCTCCTCTATCTGCTTGAGGGCATCCCGCACGCCCGCTTCCAGCTCGCCCTCGGAAGCCGCGCGCTTGAACTCAAGGACCATTGCGCGCAAGTTCTCCTTGTCCGGCACGACGAGATCGTAGCGACCGCGGCCAGATTCCCTGTTGGAATCGGT
>CAZWOT010000287.1:0-2867 GCA_964635595.1 uncultured Desulfovibrio sp. | reverse complement strand
TATGTAGGACGCCAGAGGCATTGCGCGAGGCCCTCTATTTCTTTCCCTGCGCCTGACCTGCCGCCTGGGCCGCAAGCTGCGCGTTTTCCGCGATGACGCCGAGCTTCTCTATGCCGGCCGCCTTGATGCGGCCCATGACGTCCACCACGAGTCCGTAGGGAACTTCCTTGTCCGCCTGCAGGAAGAGCGACTTGTTCTTCTCCTTCACGTTGGAGACGAGGAAGGTTTCCAGCTGCTCGATGTCGTCAACGCGGTACTCGTCGAGGAAGATGGCCGAATCCTTGCGGATGGTGAGCGTCATGTGCTCGGTCTCCGTGGGCAGGACCTCGACCTGCTTGGTCTGCGGCAGATCCACGTCCAGGCCCTCGCTCATCATGGGGGTGGCCACCATGAAGATGATGAGCAGGACCAGCATGACGTCCACGAAGGGCGTCACGTTGATTTCCGAGACAAAGCGTCCTGGTTCGGAAGTCTGCATGGCTGGCCCCTAGTATTCAGTGGACCCGGCGCGGTTGACCTTGCGGTGGGCATTGAGCTCGCGCTGCACGCGGTTGAGGAATATGCCGGCGAAGTTCACGAGCAGGGTGTCCACCTGGGCTATGCGGCCCATGAAGAAGTTGAAGCCCACCGTGGCGGGGATGGCCACCGCAAGGCCGATGGCCGTGGCGATGAGCGCCTCGGAGATGCCGGGCGCAACGGTCGCGAGCGAGGCGGACTTGGAAAGGCCGATGGAGTGGAAGGAGCTCATGATGCCCCACACGGTGCCGAACAGGCCGATGAAGGGGGCCGTGTTCGAGCAGGTGGCAAGGAGCGAGAAGGAGGCCTGCAGCCTCGAGAGCTCCGAGCCCACGCCCTGGCGCAGGGCGCGGCGCACGTTGTCCACGATGACGTCGGAGGAGTTGCCGAGCTCCTTGGAGCGGTTGAATTCCATGACCCCCTTCTGGGCCACGGCGTAGAGCGGCGAGGACGGGTCCTGGCCGAGCTCCTGCACGGCGTCGCGCAGGTTGGCGGCGTCCTCGAAGTTGCGGGTGCCCTTCACGGCCTTGCGCCTGGCAGCGCCCAGAAGGAGCGCCTTCTGGATCATGAGCCCCCAGCTCCCCACGGACATGAGAAGGAGGATGAAGAGCACGACCTTTGCCACCAGGCTGGCATTGGCCACCATCGAAAAGAAGTTGAAATCCATGGAAGAACGTTCTCCGGTTGGGGAATGTCGGGCAGTTTCGGGGACTTGATCCCGGCCCCGGGCGCCCGGGCTGTCGTTTGCGGGCACAATGCTACGAATCGCCGCTGATTTCAAGCAAGTTCGCCTTCTTCTGGCCGCGCCGGCGGGAAGGCGCATTGGCGTCGGGACCGGCAAGGAGCGCTCCCCTCTCCCTGTCCTTGTCGAACTGCCAGCGGGTGAGGCCGTTGAAGATGCAGGTGCGGGCGTTGCCGACAACGCCGTAGAGGGACTTCAGCGTCTCCTCCATGTCCGAGCGCGAGGTGTGGCCTGCCGACGGACAGGGATTGGACCAGACGGGCAGCTCCCACTTCCTTGCCGCGGCCTTGATGTGGCGCTTTTCCACCAGCATGAGCGGGCGGATGACGCGAAGCTGGCCGCCGAAGAAGGGCTCGTTCATGGAAATGCCCTCCACGCGGCCGTTGCGGCAGAGATTCAGAAAAAAGGTCGTGACCAGATCCTCGGCGTTGTGGCCGATGGCAAGATGGGTGAGGCCGTAGAGCCTGCACAGCTCGAAAAGGCGCCTGCGCCGCAGCCACGCGCAGCGAAAGCAGGCGCTGTTGGTGCGATTGGCCTCGCTGTGGCCCTGCAGCCCGTGGTCGGTGATCTCCACGTGGCCGGGGATGCCGTTTTCGGCGAGCCAGTCCACGAGAACTTCATGATTTTTGACGTCGAAGCCCGGATTCAGATGGATGGCAAGGATGTCGAAGTGGAAGGGCACGATGCCCTGGCGGATGCGCAGGCACTTCAGCATGACAAAGCTGTCCACGCCGCCGGACACGGCCACGCCCACGCGGGCGCCGGGCCAGATCATGTTCGTCTGCTGCATGGCCTTGCCCATGCTCCGGATGCAGGTTTCCTGCGAAAAGGTACGCTTTTCCCTCATGGGGCCTCCGCCTCCAGATTGCCCGGCTCACGCTGGGCTGGCCTCCTATAGCCCAAGCGCGTCACAAACAAAAGACTTTTTTGCGAAGGCCATATTTTACCGATCTCAGCCTGCAAGGCCGATATCAGGCCAGTTTTGCGCAAATTTCGTCTTGACACAAAAGCGTGTCTCCATGTAGGAAATCAGATTTCCGAACGCCCTCCTCCCCTTTTTCGCCTTTGCCGCTGCCGTCCCATGCCTTCAGGGCGCTTCATGTTCAAGGACGGTCGGGGGGAGCCGGCTCGCACATTCCGGGCACTTGACGAAAGCGTCCGACGATCTATCTCAAAGACTCGAGGGGGCTTTTGCCCCGACACCGGAGGTCCCATGGCCCGCATCACTGTCGAAGACTGCCTGGAAAAGGTGCCGAACCGCTTTCTCCTCGTGCAGATGGCCATCAAGCGCGTGCGCCAGTACCGGGAAGGCTACAAGTCCCTGGTCGACAGCAACAACAAGGAAATCGTCAGCGCCCTGCGCGAAATCGCCGCGGGCAAGGTGAAGTCCCCGGACCCCGACATGGGGCGGACCAAGTAGCGGCCACCCCGGCCTTGAGTCCAGAAAGTTCACGCGTCGGGTCCCCTGGGCCCGACTTTCTTTTGCCGCAGGGGGACCGTTTGGGGCCCCGCGAAATGCAGGCCGGGCGTCCCTGACGCGAATCCCGCCCAAGTTCCCGAACATCCACAAGCAGCCTCCCGACGGGAAGCCACCCACGGAAAACCATCC
>CAZWOT010000286.1:0-2897 GCA_964635595.1 uncultured Desulfovibrio sp. | reverse complement strand
AACTTCGTGAGCTCATTGCCACCAAATTTCAATCAGATATAGCAAGTCAGCAAAAACGGGAAAAAGAAGCACAGTACAGCCAAATGGAGAAAAGAAGGCATTATAACTTTGAAGGACTAAATCTTACTCCAAAAGATGATCCTTCCTTCTAGTCTATTTGGGGAAGACAAGAATGAAAACTCAACATAATGCATCGTGTTTTATGCGCAAGCATGAACTATTTGCTGTCACATTTGTCTTCTTGACTGCGTTTCTTTGGCTTCTTTTCCCGAACTGTGTACATGCAGCTGAGGCCGATACAGGCATCATTGCCGAAATTGTAAATGAGTTTTATTCCCAGTCTTCCGAAATTGCGACAGTAGTAAAACAATATGCATTGAAGCTCTTCGGACTGGCTGCAACGCTTGAAGTGGCTTTCCTTGGCGTCCGCGCCGCTCTTGGGCAAGCCGAGATTGGAGAGACTCTCAAGAATTTTACCATTTCTGTCATTGCTGCCGGTTTTTTTCTTGCTGTAATCAATAATTATCAAGATTGGTCAAATTCAGTTATAACTGGACTTCAGGCAATAGCAGGCCAAGTAAATACAATAGAAAATTCAAGTGATAATCCTTTCAAAATGGGTTTGGATATTGCTGCAAATTTACTTGCCGCAATAGAAAATCTTTCATGGGACGATATTCCAGCTGCATTTGGATTAATTATTTGTGCATTGGTTGTATTTATCACTTTTTGCTTGATTACAGCTCAAATAATTTTCATTAAATGCGAAGCATATATTGCAATGGCAAGCGCTTGTCTGCTTGTTGGACTGGGGGCAACATCGTTCTTTAGGGATTATGCAATAAATGTTTTGAAATATATCGTTTCAGTTGCATTCAAATTGATGGTTATGCAATTGGTAATCGGCATTGGCTACACGTATATCGCCAAACTCCCATCACAAACTTCAGGAAGCAGCGTTGATCTCTCGACTGGGCTGACCGCTGTCGGCGTGGCCGTGGTTCTTCTGGCGCTCGTGAGGTCTCTGCCGGATACGGTTGCGGGCATAATCAACGGCTCCCATATCGGGTCGGGTGGCCTTGCCAGCGCTGTCCGCTCGGTTGCCCTGGGCACAATGGCAACGAGCATGGCAATGGCGGCTACTGCCAAGAATATCAACTATGCGCACAAGGCAGCGAGTGGGCAGGGTGCTGATGGCGTCCTCTCGCACGCGGGGCGCATGGCAAGCAACTTGTACAGCTCTTGGCGAGAGTCGGCACATGGAAAAGAGGGGACGTCCATGGGCAATTCACTTCGTCAGCGAATTGCGGCTTCTGAAGCTCCGTCCATCAAGGGCAGTTAACCAGAGGGAGAAGACATGGGTTTCTTCAAGAAAAAGGCAAAAATCGAGGAGACTGTACCTGAAAAGTCTGAAAAGAAGTCAGGTACCACTACGGGCAACAATCCGTATCTGAACGCCCGTCAAGAGTGGCTGGAAAGATATGGCTCATATATCCAGCGCGCGGCGAACTGGAGGGCAATAGCCTTCGTTGCCATGTTCGCAACGATTCTTTCATTGGCTGGCAACGTTATCCAGGCAACGCAAGTGAAGACAATTCCGTACATTGTCGAGGTAGACCGTCTTGGTCGCCCTGCCGTTGGCACTCGTGCGGACAAGGCAAAAGCTCCGCCCTTGCGTCTTGTGCAAGCGGCCATTGCCCAGTGCATCACTGACTGGAGGACAGTAACGGCAGATGTGGAGCTGCAAAAGCAGATGCTAGGTCGTGCCAGCTACTACTTTTCTGGAGCGGCAAAAGGAATATTGAAAGAGTGGTATTCGCACAATTCGCCATATCAGATTGCCAAGTCTGGCAAGCTGATTCATGTTGAAATAAAGTCCCTGCCTCTCCAAATTTCAAACGATACGTACAGAATTGAATGGGTTGAAACGGTCAGGACACATACTGGTGTCACTTTGGAGACAACTTCGTATGAAGCTTCTGTGACTGTGATGATAGTTCCGCCTACTACTGAAGAAGTCCTTTTGCACAATCCCGGCGGTGTGAACATCATAGAAATTTCTGCAAACAAAATATTCGGTGCCTAGAGGTTTATCATGAAGACAAAATCGCTTTTGCTGCTTGCCGCTTGTGCATTGGCTCCATCTCTGGCTTTCTCGGTTCCGCTTGGCGAGTCCGCGATCCCTGAAGGGGCAACGCCCGTTTCCACTCAACCGGGATATCCTCCGGCCTCCGCGCTGCCGGAAAGGCCCGCTCCTGCTTCCGACAAACCCGCCGGGCAGTATGGCAAGGACTATCTCTATCAGGACACGATTCCCCTGACCCAAGGCGAGATGAAGGCATTGCAGCTGTCGAGGGCATGGACTGGGCGCGGCCCGGCTCCGGTGCTCTCGTTCTCCGGCAAGCTCATCTACGTCCACGGGGCAAGCCTGCCGACAATCATCGCTTCGCCCATGCAGGTATGTGATGTCGAATTGCAGCGGGGCGAAAAAGTCCGCGAAATCGTGGTGGGCGATTCGGCGCGGTGGATGGTGGAATCCGGTTCAATGGGCTCTGGAAGTGATGAAACAGTCCATCTTTTCATCAAGCCCATTGATGCGGGTCTCGAAACAACTGCCGTCGTTACCACGGATCGGCGCGTCTACCACTTGCGGCTGATCTCTCAACGCTCCGGCCACACTCCTTACGTGGGTTTCACGTATGCCGATCAGTTGAAAGTCCAGGCTGCGGAAAAGCGGGCTGCGGAAGTCCGCGCCGCGACTTGGGACTCTGCGCACGTCGTGGGCGGGATAGCTGACCTGTCGCAATTGCACTTCGGCTATTCGGTGAAGGGCAATGCCTCGTGGAAGCCTGAACGTGTCTATGATGACGGCAAACAGACCTTTATCCAGTTCCCGA
>CAZWOT010000285.1:0-2945 GCA_964635595.1 uncultured Desulfovibrio sp. | reverse complement strand
GGGAAATTTCTCAGAAAATCGCTCCCGGTGAGTGCAACGGATTGGGAACTCTTTAAATAATCCTGAGTTCCCGAAAAAATTTACACAAGACACTTGACACTCTTAAGCCAGGAACACGCTACCAAGACGGATTTTCTGATCAACCAACCCCCCCCCAACTCCTGATTTTGCCCAGCGCAAGCTTTTCCTCAACCCAGGGCGCCCGCAAGGCCGCCACGAGTCGGCAAGCCGGCAAAGGCCGACAAGCCCGAGGGAAAGCGGAAACCGCCCAAAAGGCAATCGAGGTCCACATGCACCGCACCACCCGCATCCCGCTCTTTCCCGGAACGGGGCGCCGCAAGAGGCTTGGCTGACGTTGCCCATACGAAAGCGGTCCCAGTCCCAAAAGGTCAAACCCGATCCTTTTGACCCTGCAGCGAAGCCCGACCAGGCCCGGCCCGGCGCGGGGAAGGGACAAGGGGAAGCCCAATCCGGCTCACTCTCGCGGCAGCTGGACAATCGTGTCCCGGCGCTGCCACACACACCTTTATCCATACGGCAGAAACATCATGCGTTACCTATCCAAACTTGTGCTGGCTGCCCTCCTGGTAGCCCTGCCTGCCCCGGTCATGGCGGCTCCCGAGCGCCTCGCCAACCCGGCGTTCCCGCCCGCTCCCGCCCCCGGCCAGGCCATCACCGTCGAGGACACCGTCTATGGCGTCCTCCGCATCCACAGGGACCTGCGCCGCATGCAGGAAAACCGTGAGGTTCTGGAGCACGAGCTCGATCGCGCCAAGCGCGGCTTCGGCCCGAGGGTCGATCTGAGCGCCCAGGGTGGTTGGGGCATCCTGAGCAACTCCACCACGCGTTCCAACTACTCCCAGTACGGCTTCAATCCCATCGTCGACCTGTCCGCCACGCTGACCCAGCCCATCTGGGACGGCTTCGCGACCAGGAGCCGCGTCCGTCAGGCCAAGTCCACCCTGGATTCCCAGAAGCTGCGCGTGCTCGACAACGTGACCTCGCTCTGCCTCGACGGCATCATTGCCCACATCGATCTCATGCGCACCCGCACCCTCGTGCAGCTGGCCGAGGAAAACGTGCGCGTGCACGAGCGCATCCTGGGCCTCGCCAAGGATCGCGTGAACGTGGGCGCCGACACCCAGGCCGACTACACCCAGGCCCAGTCGCGCTATCAGCGCGCCCTTTCCTCCCTCGAGGAGCAGAAGGACGCCATGCGCGTGGCCGAGGACACCTACACCCGCCTGACCGGCCTGCCCGCCACCGACAAGATGGTGCCCGTGCCCATGCCGCCGGAGGTCTTCTCCAACCCCACGCTCGTGTTCGAGCAGGCCGAGGAGTACAACCCGACGCTGGCCGCCTACATGGAAGACGTGCGCACCGCCACCGCCGCCCGCGAGCTCACCGAGTCCGCCTTCTATCCGTCCTTCAACCTCACCGCCGGTCCCAACTACTACACCCGCGGCTGGAAGGACGACTACGACGACACCTGGACCTGGAGCTTCGACGTCATGCTCTCCATGACCTGGAACATCTTCAACTCCGGTGCCGACCTGGCCGGCTACAAGGCCGACTCCGCCCGCATCCGCCAGGCCCGTCAGGTGTACTACAACTACATCGACGAGCTGAAGCTGGACATCGACTCCACCTACTCCAACTACATCGCGGCGCAGCAGCAGTACAAGCACTACTCCAACGCCATCGACTTCAACAAGTACACCCTGAACGCCTACAACGAGCAGTTCCAGATCGGCCGCCGCACGCTGCTTGACGTGCTCGACTCCGAGAACGAACTCTACTCCTCCTCCACCTCCGCCGAGACGAGCCGCGGCAACATCATCATCGGTGCCTACCGCCTGCTTGCCCTCACCGGCAGGCTCCTGCCGGCCATGTCCATCGACCAGTCCGGCCTCGACGCCACGCCGCCGGAGGATCCGCAGGACAACCGCGAAGTCTTCGAGATGGGCTGGTTCAACTAGGCCACAGCTTCGACAGGCTTCACTCAAGGGCGGCATGACCGCCCGACAGGAAAAGCGCTTTTGAGAGGGCGAAAACCGCAAGGTTTCCGCCCTTTCTTCATGCCCATCGCAAAGCTCCTTCCGGAAAGCTTTTGGAAAAAGCTCCTTCCAAAAGCATCTTCCGAAGCCATCTTTGGGAGACATTTGGGAGACCTTCGGGCGACATCGGGACCGGGCATCAACATATGGTTGACGCGCTGTTCATATATGCGGGCTTGCGTCTTCATTCGCGTCCCTTTTCAACGTGACATCTTTCGCTTCTCCATGTTCAATCTGTAACGCCCGATCTGCGGCAAAGGGCACGTATCTGCGCACAGACTTTCAATTTTTTCACAAAGCCTGCTTGACCGGGCATCATGCCCAGTGTACTCTTGTCACTAGCTACATTCTGTCCGCCTGTCCCCATGTCGGGGCCTTTCGGCCAGCCTGTTTCACGGCCGAAGGCGCCCGCCTTTCCAGGGGGCACAGGTTCATCCCATGACGTGTTCATCCGTCATGAAAAGAGGAGGCTTGCTTATGCGCATCGCCGTGGGACTCGGTACGGAGCGCGGGGAAAAGGAAATGGAGGCCAGGGGCGTCAAACGCCGCGACTTCATGAAGTTCTGCACCGCGGTGGCCGTCACCATGGGTCTTGGGCCCACGTTCGCCCCCAAGGTCGCGGCCGCCCTGTCCGGGAAGCGCCCGTCCGTCGTCTACCTGCACGAGGCCGAGTGCACGGGCTGTTCGGAGGCGCTGCTGCGCACCGTCGACCCCTACCTTGACTCGCTCATCTTCGACACCATCTCGCTCGACTACCACGAGACCATCATGGCCGCCTCCGGCGAGGCCGCCGAAGACGCCCTCGAGAAGGCCATCGAGAATCCCGACGGCTACGTGTGCGTGGTGGAAGGCGCCATCCCCACCAAGGACAACGGCGACTTCGGCTAC
>CAZWOT010000284.1:0-3007 GCA_964635595.1 uncultured Desulfovibrio sp. | reverse complement strand
TCACGGGATCTGAAGCCGTTCGGGAGCCTTGTCGGAAAGCGGGTCCGCCGAACGCCCCCGGCAAATGCCGTCTGATGGGCGTTCAACCGTCTTGTCGGATTAAAGTCGACCGGCCTGCCTTTTCAAGCCCCAATCCCCCCATTCAACATCAATCATGCTTCCATTGGGCCCTCTCAAGCCGCCCTCGAGCCATGGACAAGGCCCGGGGAAGAAGGAGAATTTCCAAATGAACGAGCAGATGAAGACGAGCGAGGCCTGCATCGAGTCCGGCATGGACAGGCGCGCCTTCCTTGGCGCCGGCGCCGCCTTTGCGGCGCTTGTGGCCATGGGCGGCACGGCCAAGGCCGCGGACGCCAAGGACGAGGCCAAGGGTGCTGCCGCCATCAAGGGCGACGGCAAGGTGGTGGAGCTTCCCAAGGTCGAGAAGACCGGCGGCAAGTCCATCTACGAGTGCCTCTCCACCCGCCGCTCCAACCACTCTCCAGCCTCCAATCCGCTCACCCTCGAGCAGCTCTCCAAGGTCCTGTGGGCCGCCTGCGGCGTCAACGACGAGGAGCGCGAGATGATCGTCATCCCCACCTCCAAGAACAGCCGCAAGGTCGAGGTCTACGCCGTCATGCCCGACGGCGTCTGGCAGTACCAGCGCAAGGAGCACAGCATCCGCCGCGTCCTCAACGACGACTACAGGAAGGAGCTGGGCGGCGCCGGCACCTACCTCCTGTACACGGCCGCCGACGACAACTACTCCATGTACTCGGGCTCCATGTACATGAACGTGTCTCTCGTGGCCACGTCCGAGGGCCTCGACCAGTGCGTGAAGAACGTGAAGAAGGTCCAGGAGCTCCTCACCTCCGAGCTGCCCCTTCCCGAGGGCTGGAAGATCCACAACATCCAGGCCCTGGCCCAGAAGGATGCCTAAGGCAGGCAGGGCACGCTCCAGCGCATATTTGAAGGCCTGAAGGCCTCATGCCCCGGCTTCTCGGGGACATTCAAGACCCGCGCCCGTTTCCTCGTGAAGGCACTTTGTGCCTTTTTGAGGGAGGAGGGCGCGGGTTTTCCTTTTGTCCCGGGCAAGGCGGCGGGCAACTTGTGAATCCCGACCGAATCGAACCTGCGAATTCGACCCCTTTTGCGGCATTGACAAAAAAAGACACGTGACATAATTCACAAAAGCCGTGACTGCGGGACCTTGGGCTCCCGTTCGGTCATTGGCCGACCATCCCCCAATCATCCCCCAATCATCGCCCCAACGGACCCTTCAGGGTCCGGGCCCGCATGCCCCCACAAACTTTGTGTTAAGGAGACACCATGGACAGACGGACGTTTCTTGGCGCCGGCACCGCGTTTGCCGCAAGCCTTGCTCTCGCCCCCAGCAGGGTTCGGGCTGCTGGCGCTGCCGCGGACGGCAAGGAAGTGACGCTTCCCGAGCCCGACAAGTCTGGCGGCAAGCCCCTCATGGACTGCCTGATGAAGCGCCGCTCCACCCACAAGCCCGGGACGAAGGAGCTGTCCATGGAGCACATTTCCAACATCCTGTGGGCTGCCTGCGGCATCAACGACGAGAGCGGCAAGCGCGTGATCCCCACCGCCAGAAACCGCCAGCGCATCGAGACCTACATCGCCCTTGCCGACGGCGTGTGGCAGTACGACCCGCAAAAGCACCTCATCAGGCGCGTGATCATGGAGGACCGCCGCGGCGATCTCGACGGCTCTGCGGCCATCCTGCTCTTCGCGGCCCCGGCCAACGACGAGTACGCCGGCATGCACGTGGGCTCCATGTACATGAACGTGTCCCTCTACTGCGCCGGCGAGGGCATCCACAACTGCGTGAAGGTCCAGCGCCACTCGGCCCTCGACGCCGATCTTCCCCTGCAGGAAGGCTGGAAGGTCCTGGCCCTGCACAGCCTCTCGCTCTAGGAATTTTTTGAAGGACAGGCGGACAGCGGCCCCCGGGCAGCCGGGGACTTGTCCTGCGATCGCTTTTGGCCTCCGTTCTTCGGGGGCCTTTCTTTTTGCTCCCAGGAAGGAGCCTTCCTGCACTACCCCTTGCGCTGCCTGTCCGGGGCAGCCTGCACCTTGCGGCAGGCCCAGAAATGCCGTGTGCCGGCCGGACAGGGGTAGGAGAGGGCGCCGGCTGCAGCATAGCCCAGAGACTCCAGAAGACCCTCTTCGGGAAGCGCGTTGGCCATGAAGACCACAAGGCCGTCCTTGGCAAGATGGTCCTTCACGAGGGCAAGCACCCTGTCGCAGGGCAGGAATGCGCGGCTCACCACAAGGTCTGCCTGGCTGGGCGACTTCGCCATGAAGGCCGCGATGTCCTCCCTGTGGACGTGGGTGCGGGGAAGCTCGAGGCTTGCTACCATCTGGGAGAGGAAGAGGGCGCGCTTTTCCCTCACCTCCACCATGTGGTAGTCCCCCCTTTGCCAGAGAAGACGCAGGGGGATGCCGGGAAGGCCTGCGCCGGCGCCGGGGTCCCAGCACAGGGGCGCCCCGGGCAGGGGGAGCGAGTCGAGAAAGGAAGAAAGCCGCACGCAGTCGGCTATCAGATCCTCAGCTGCCGTCTGCCAGGATCTTGCGCCCACGAGGTTCATGCGGGCGTTCCAGCGCATGAGGGTTGCGACGTAGGTGTGGAGCTTCGCCAGGGCGTGCTCGGGGCAGGGGGTGCCTGCCCGTTCAATAACCCGTGCGAGCTCCTCCAGGCCAAAGTCCGTGCTGCCGGAATGTTTCGCGCCCAGGGCCTTCCCTGTCCCGGGCTTGCCGACTGTTGCCCTGTGCTCGCGCGGCGCCTTGTCCCGCGCCCTTGGGTCCGAAGCCTGCCCTGCCCGCGCCCTCTTGCCCCGGGCATCGTCCTGCGCGTGATGGCCGCTGGCAGCCTTCTTGGGGGCCGGCGTCTGTGCGTGCCCTGGGGCGTGTGTCGCGGCGTGCTTTGGCATGGGGGCTTGAACCTTTTCCTGTTTTCCGGGATGGCGCGTGGCAGGCGCGCGAGAGGCGCGTGCAGGGCTGATGC
>CAZWOT010000283.1:0-3034 GCA_964635595.1 uncultured Desulfovibrio sp. | reverse complement strand
AAAAAACAAACGTTATTTTTGAGCAGTTCCTTGCCACACTACATTTGCCCTCCCCTCGTCCTGAGGCATGGCCCGAACGCGACAACATCCGGCGCACCCTCGCGGGAAGCGTCGGATGTTGTTTCTTTTGGCGGCCCCCCAAAGGCCGGTTCCTGAAGCGGACGTCGAGATTTTCCCGAAGTCCCGGCTTGCGCGTGCCTGAAGCAGGCTTTTGGCAAACCGGGCCAGGGGGCCTTTGGCAAGGCCCCCCAAAAAGGCAGCTAGAAGGTCAGGGTAAAGAGGAGCGTTCCGGCAACGCCCTCGCGCTTGCCGGTGTAGCCGGTGACGCCGAGGTCCACGTTGAGGGGGACGTCCTTCGAGGGCGAGATGGTGATGCCGATTTCCCCGATGCCCGTGTCGCCGCGCAGATTCGCCTGCGGAATGGCGACGTTCTGGGCGGTGGCGGATCTCGAGGTGGAGCTGGCGACGCCGTCGAACTCGTGCTCCCAGGCGACGCCCACGTAGGGGCGCACGTACTCGCTGCCCGTGTAGGCAAAGCGGGCGCCGAAGCGCAGGCGGCTCGAGTCGATGTCGTCGAAGTCGACGGTTTCCCTGGTGGAGAGGGTCACGCTCTCGCCGCACTCGCGGGTCCACAGGTACTTTCCGTAGAGCTCGAGGGTGTTTTCCTCGTTGATGTCCCAGATGTAGCCAAGGCCCACGTGGAAGCTGTAGTACGGGGCGTAGCTGTCGTATTCGGCACGAACGCCGTTGCTGTCGCGCAGGCCGCCGTTGCCGTAGGAGTTGTGGAGGCCGCCCAGGCGTCCGGAGGCCTCGAGATAGAAGTGGCCGCTGCCAAGGTCGGCGAAGTCCATGCGGGCAAGCAGGCCCGCGCCAAGGTAGTAGGCGTTGCCGTCGCCGGAGCGGGTGTAGGAGCCGAAGCTGTTGTCGGTGGAGTAGGAGCCCGTGCCGTATTCGAAGAAGGCGCCGGCCACGAGGCGTCCGATGTCGGTCTGCCGGCCGAGCACGAAGCCGGTCATGAGGTTGTAGCTCGAAAGCCAGCTCTCCGAGGTTCCCTTGTAGTGCATGGATGAGCCGGACATGGTGGCAAAGGGCGTGAAGACGACGTCCTCAGCCTCCCTGGCCGCCTCCACCGCGGCCTGCATGCCACGGGTCGCCACCAGATCGGCTCCCTGCAGGGTGAGCATGAGGCCGGTCAGGGCGCTCGAGTTGAGGGCTTTGGCGCCGGGCATGGCCTCGGAGTGCGTGCTGTCGGGGTAAATCGTCAGATAGAGGCTGATGCCGTCATAGTAGAGGGCGTTTTGCGCGACCGTGGTGAGGATGGTGGATCCTGTCTGGATTGTGGTTGTCGGGGGCGTCTGGTCCCCGTTGTACGTCAGGTTGTCCGACTGGAGAAGATGCAGGGTCGTGCCCGCGGGCAGCTCGATGTCGCCGGCGACCTGCACATTGACAACGCTGTTGGTCAGATCGGCACTGCCCGCAACCCTGAGGAAGGCCCCTTCCTGGAGGCCGGCATCCTCCTCGGCAGTTTCGGGGGTCGTTTCGAGCAGGGAGGAAATCACGAAATTGAGCGTTCCGTCGCGAACGATCAGATCGCCCTGGTACACGGCCTGCCGCCCGTTGTGGGAAATGAGCGTGTAGGATTTCCAGGTTTGCTGGGTTCCGCCATACCCCCCGCTTTCGTCCAGGACTGTGGTGCCGCCGTACTGGACGAGACCTGCCGTGGACGGAACCGCACCCACCATCATCAGGCTTCCGTTCTGCAGGATGGTGTAGCCCGTGTAGGTGTAGTTGTCCCCTTCGCCCGTGAAAATGGACGGCAGGAGAAAGGTGCCGGTGTCGGAATAGTTGACGACCAGATCGCCCTCTCCGCTGATGCCCGCAACTTCGGGGACGCTGGAGGAGACAATCGCGATCTGGGTGCCGGCGCCGAGAATGTAGGTATGCTCTGCATCCCCGGATTCCGTGAGTGCATAGGTCCCGCTCTCGACCTCGATCACGTTTGCCAGGGCCGGAACCGGGGAAGCCCCCAGCCAGACGCCTGCCGCGAACGCGAGGCTCAAAAGAACGCTGCCCAGTCCTTTTCCAAGATGCCTGCCAGGGACGGCAAGGCCATGCGTGAGAGGCAAGAGATGCCTGTTCACCATGATGTTTTCTCCTTCGTTTCGCGCAAGCTCCAGGCACCCCCGGTCATGGGGTTCTGCCTCGAAGCTTCGCGCCTTCCTGTCCATGTGCCCGGAAGATTTCCTCCCCCTGTCAAAGACCCGTCCAACCTCCTCCTGGACGGGCCGAAAACGGTCAGCCAGGCGCCCTGGGCCGGGCGCTGGACACAAATGAGGACGCTGGCACCCCGCCCTTCTTCAAAAAGGAAAGGCGCCCGCGTCCCATCGAAAATCCGGCTTCCTGCCGGATTGAGGCGGCTTTTTGCGTCCTCTGGCCAACGACGACACGTCTGCCCGGCCCATGAACTGCACGCGACGGATGGCCGCATTTCCCTGTCCAGGGCCGGCCATGGCCAAAGGCTTCAGGGCAGACGGACATGCACCCTGTGCAGTCGACAACGAATGTTTTCAGCCTGCCTGCATTTCTTCGTTTTTTCTCATTCAGTTCGCAAGTTTCGTGGATTGTTGTCGTTTCATTTTTCCTAAAACTCGACAAAACTCCCCGCAACTTGAACCTCAAGTCTGAGCTGAATGAACAAAACAGCCCACTTATGTCATATATTCGAGAGACAGTTCAAGAAGAAATTCTTCAATTTTTGGCACTTGTTCCGCTTGTTTCAATCTTCCAGACGACTGAAGCTTGTCCCCAAACCTCCCTCTCGCGTCCGTGCGCAGGCTTGACTCTCCTGTCCGGGTGCCCCACATGAACCACATGAAGAACACGCCCGGGAACCGCCTGAAAATCGTGACCGACAGCGACTTCGAGTCCCTGCGCATCGACCATGGCCACTATGCCGACAAGACCGCCCTTCTTGAAAAGCTCCTGGCCAGTCCGCGCGGAGCCTTTCTTTTCACGCGTCCGAGGCGCTTCGTAA
>CAZWOT010000282.1:0-3044 GCA_964635595.1 uncultured Desulfovibrio sp. | reverse complement strand
GAACTTCCAAGAAATTCTTGTCAGTTCGATTTCCGCCATACTGGCCCCTGCCGTCCAAAGCGGCTGCCCGCTAGGACGAATCGGGGCGGAGGCTACGCTTCTTCCTGCTTCGGATCCTCCTAGTCCTCCTGTTTCAAGTCGAGCAGGCCAAGATCCTCCTTTACCTTCTGCCGAATATCGGCACTCGTCACGAATTTTGCCTTTTTCTTCCGCGAGAGATAGTCGTTGCCCGATATCTTGTCGAGCGGAATGTCGAACTTCTCCTTGTACTTTATACAGTACAAAGGCTTGTTCATGGCGGCAACAAGAGTGGCCGTACGCATGGCCTCGTCTTCAATGCCTGTTTGAATGACAATGGCTGCAGAGGCCAGTGCGGCCTGAAGCCTCTCTCTCGCGATCAGGTTGTGGGGCGCCACTTCCTGACCCGGTTCATATTCGCTGACCAGAAGTCCGCCTGAATCGACAATTCCTTTCGCGAGTGCCTCGTTTTGGGGCGGATAGACCGTGTCGAGGCCATGGGCGAGAAAGGCGGTCGTCTTTCCGCCCACGTTCAGGGCGCCCTTGTGGGCCTCGGTGTCGCACCCCAGGGCAAGGCCGCCCACGATGTTGAAATCGTCCTCCGCGAAGAACTTGCCGCACATGAACGCGGCGGTCGCGCCCTCGGGCGATGGATGTCTCGTGCCTATGACCGCCAGGGCGGGGCGTTTCAGGAGAGCGGTGTCCCCCTTGCAATAGAGCACGATGGGCACCTGGGCATTGCCCGAGTCATCCCTGGCATCCAAAAGCGCGTCGGGGAACTCCTCGTCCCTGTAGACGACAATCTTTATGTCTTGCTCTTCCAAAGTCTCGATGCGCCTGTCCGCGTCTTCCAGCGCCTTTTTGCAGTCGGCAAGGGTTGGGCAGTTTTTTCTGAGATTGGCATGCGCCATGATGGCCTCGAACAAATCGTTCGCGGTCTCGCTGGGCATGCCTTTGCCTTTCTCGAGAACAGCTCGTGCCTTCACGATGCCGATTCCCCTGATTGCCAGCAACGCGATGATATATCTCTTGTCGAACATGCTTTGGCTCCTGCCGAACGGGAAATTTGCCATCGGCACATGGGCGACGCATCTCCAAAGGCGGGGATTGCATGCGCCTGCATGCGCCTGCGTGGGTCTTGTATGCCTGCACCTGTCGTCTGCAAATCGGTGGGAGCTTGAGGTGCTCCCATGACGCAGATAATGCCCGAGGCAGGGACAGCCGTCTATTCGCGGTTCAGCATCTTGCTGACCATTTTGTCGAAATCGGACGTGATGGGCTGGGTCTTGTTGAACACGTCATATTCCGCCTCGGCTTTGCGAACAGCCTCTTCTCTGGAAATCCTGCTCTTGTCCGGCAGGATGTCGTAGCGCCGAAAGGCGAGATACCCGTCGATGCTGGCCGCAAACTCTTCCATGGTGAAGGTGTTTTCCCGCTCGATCAGATCCTCGACATAGTCGAAATAGCCTGTTGCCGCCCGTTCCAGCCGTTCAATCTGCCGATCGGTCAGAGAGTTCCCTGCGACGGCGACATCCGGGATCGGAATTCGCTCCTCCGGGGCGTTTTTCCAGGTCGTCGGTCCCATATGCTCCTTTTCCCGGTCAGGGGTGAATTCCGCCTGGAGCTGGCCGACAATCGCATGGTGGAACCTGTCCAGCACCAGGGCGAAAAACTCAAGGGTTATGGGGGAGTTGCGGTCATAATCCCGACTGCACTCCGAAAAGAGGTCGGTAAGCTGCTGCCAGATGCGGCGATTGCTGGTCCGGATGGATCGAACCCGCTCCAGGAGTTCTCGGCAGCAATCCTTGTCCACCCCCGTGCGCTCCTGTTTGAGGCGTTCATCATCCATGGCGAAGCCCTTGAGCATGTATTCCCCGAGCAGGCTGGCGGCCCAGGCGCGGAACTCGGTGGCCCGCCTGGACTGGACCCGATACCCCACGGAGATGATGGCGTCGAGGTTGTAGAAAAGGGCCTCCCCGGTCCGGTTTTTGTCGGGCATGGCGCCGTTCTGCGCGGCTGTTTCCATTTTGGAAACAACCACGTTCTCGTCCAGCTCTCCTTCGGCAAAAATGTCCTTCAGATGCTTGTTGATGGCGGGAGCCTGAACACCAAACAGCTCGGCCATGGCTTTTGGGGTCAGCCAGATGGTGTCATCACGAACGATGACGTTGACGGAAGCATCCTGCTCGACGGACCGGTACATGAGAAAATGGAAGGGGTTGTCCATGTGCAATTCCTGGGCAAGGCGTCGACAGCCTTGAAGCGTGAAGACAAGCGCTGATGGCAAAAGGTTGCGCCTGTCAGGCAGGCTTCGACAACCTGTCAGAAACACTGATGAATTGCAGGGAGAAGGTCAGGAGGTCGCTGACAACTTGATCAAGTTCCTCTTTTCGGGCAAGAATCAACAAGGCTCATATGGACGTCACCTGTTAAAGGGGTATTGTAGGAAGCGTCTTTATGAGCCTTTTTCTGTTTGTTTGATCAGAGGGCGGCGTACCGCCGATATCCCGGCCTCCCGGCGACCATGCGGGGGAGGACACTCTGCGCAGTGGCCTAATCAGGCGCTGTTTGGCTCCCTCTTGCTTTCGCCGCTTCAGCTTTGCAAGGCCAGGGCGAGCGCTTGCCGCCAGGGCGGCTGCGCGGCCGCAAAGCTTTGCGTGCTCCGGCCAAGGGAGCTGCAGTGCCTGCCTGAACCGCTTGCCGCGAGGAAAATGTCGGGAGGAAGGGGGTGGCAGGTGCCCACGACCTGGCACAACCGTGGGGAGAGGTCATGCCTGGCGGGGTGGCGCTGGAGTCGAGGGGGATCGAGTACTGGTCGTGGGTGGAGGGCCGCTTCGGGCGCCCTTCCTGGACAAAGCTGCACCTGAAACGAGAACTTGCCCGGAAGCTCCCGGCCGCCTACATGAGATAGTTGAGCGCGGTCATCCAGATGGGCACGGTCACCATGCCCACGATGGACGAGAGGCAGACAAAGACGCTGCCAAACTCCCTGTCGGCCCCGTAGTAGGCCGAGAGGAGGGCGATGT
>CAZWOT010000281.1:0-3052 GCA_964635595.1 uncultured Desulfovibrio sp. | reverse complement strand
GGGCTTTTGCAGATAGAAAAGAGCCGGCCTGCACAAGTGGCACAGGAAGGCGACGAGGCACGGCAAACGGTAGGCAACATTCCGCCGGAAGCGAAGATCACCCGTTGCCGCTTCATGCTGACAGATCCCGCAGCCCTGGAAGACGAAAGCACCGCTTTTCACTACACGCTCAAGGACGTGCAGAGCTTGTCCCAGGAGCACTGGGCTTTCATGGAAGTCAGGGGAGGCCGGGAGGATCTGGACCTCCTGACAAAGCTCTACGCCAAGTTTCCGCCCATATCCCCGGAGTGGATCGATTTTAGGAGAGAACTTGACGCCACCAACGACAAGGCCATTTTCAAGGAAACCGGGGACGATGGCGACATCCCGCTCTACAAGGGCGCCTGCATATGGCAGTACGACAGCCAGTACTGGAAGAGGACGGGGAGCGTCGCCAACGCGCCGCAGTATTGGCTGGATCCGGCCAAATTTGACGCCCATTTGCGGGATACCGAAATCAGCCGTCTCAT
This sequence comes from uncultured Desulfovibrio sp., assembly GCA_964635595.1. Classification (GTDB taxonomy): domain Bacteria; phylum Desulfobacterota; class Desulfovibrionia; order Desulfovibrionales; family Desulfovibrionaceae; genus Desulfovibrio. Next base: position 2,543 of record CAZWOT010000281.1, on the reverse strand, counting down.
TGCCGACGTGTACGAGCAACTGGACATGCCAGATCCAAAGAAAACGAAGGAGAAGAATGTCCTTGATGCCCTGAGTCTTTCGAGACGGGAGGAATTGGGGCAGTTTGTCAGGCCGGACAGGGAATTTTTCAGACTTGGATTCAGAGATATAGCCAGGGACACCGATGAACGAACTCTGATAGCTGCTATTGTTCCTAAAAATATTGGCGTACAAAATACTTTACCATTGTCTTCTCCAAAAATTTATAAATTGATTAATAGTACAATTAATATAGAAAAAATATCAATTTCTAGAATTTTATTTGCCCAGACATTATTTAATTCTATTATTTTAGACTGGATCTTGCGTTTTTCAGTTGCAATCCATGTTAACAAGACTTATCTTATGCGCTTACCAATTCCGCAACCTTCTGACAGCGAACTTAAATATAATCCAGTATATGCGGAACTAGTAAAAAATTCTTTGCTTTTAAGTTATTCAAACAATAATGATACATTTAGTCCGTTATTAGAGCAATTTGGAATTGATAATAAAATTCTAATAACAGATCGTAAGTCAATGGCTCTGAAGGTTCGAAATGATATTCTTGTGGCTGAATTATATGGAGTAGCAGTAGATGACATGGAGTATATTTTAAAAAGCTTCCCAATATTTACTTCAAACAATCCTGAATATGTAATCATGCTCAGAAACTCTATGACCTTCGGGACCGCAGGATAGCCTCTTCTGCCATGTTGCCTCTTTATTGTCCGGCGGGTTTACCCTGGTTGAGCGGAAGACAGGGTTCTTTAAGGGTAAAGTCCTGATTGAGGGGACTGTCGACAAGTTCGTAGACTTCATCAAGAAAACGATTAAAAAATATAAAAGCACAATAAAATCGATTACAGTTGACAACGGAACGAAATTTGCTGGATGGAAAGAGTTGGAAAGAATGGGAATCAAGATTTTTTTTGTGCGTACATACTGCTCAAATGACAAAGACTGCATCGAACATCGCAAAGGGCTACTCCGAGAATTCTTCCCAAAGAAAACAGTTTTTTCTCATGTTCATAAAAAAAACACTTGACATGAAGTGCTTGCGTTTGATAAACATCAGACCACGAAAGGTGCTTGGGCGGCACCCCCGGGAATTTTTCGAGCACGAACTCAAATTGGCTAGACAGGCCACCGCCGCCTAAAAGTGCACTTGAATCTGGTCAACGGGCCTTCCCCCTGTCATCTGCCAACACCCCTCCCAGAGGCGAACATGCTGCGGACCATTTTCGACGTTTGTGTCCCACGAGCGGACGTATTGAAAGGCAACTTCGCGGATTCCGACTTTGCCGCCGACCTTGCCCAGGTTTTGCGCGGCTCGGCTGCCCTCGAATATCAGGATCCCGTTGCCTTTTTCGCGCACACGCATCCAACCCGCGGCCTGCGCAATCTCCTCAAGAACATCGGCCTGCGCCTGAACGGAAACACCGGCCAGGTGGCTTCCATTTTCAGGCTGGACACAAACTACGGCGGCGGCAAGACGCACGCGCTCATTGCCCTGGCACATCTGGCGCGCGGAGCGTCCCACGTTCCCAACATCGACGAGTTCATTTCAGCCAGCGAGCTTCCCGCAGGGTCCGTGCAGGTGGCTGCCTTTGACGGCGAAAACGCCGACCCGATAAACGGGCATAAACTCGAGGATGGACTGAAGACCTATACGCCCTGGGGAGAACTGGCCTATGCACTAGGCGGCAAGGCCGGTTACGAGCTTGTCCGCAAAAGCGACGAGGTGAAAGTGGCTCCAGGAGCGGACACGCTCAAGGAACTCGTTGCCGACAGGCCCACCCTGTTCCTGCTTGACGAACTGTCCATCTACCTGCGCAAACAGGGTGCCACGGGCATGGAACAGGCTGCCAGCCAGCTGACGGCCTTCCTGACCGCGCTTTTCAAGGCTGTTGAATCCTCGCCCAGGGCGGCCCTTGTCTACACGCTTGCCATCGGCAAGAGCGACGGCAAGGCAATCGATGGCTACAGCAAGGAAAATGAAGCCATTTCCAGAATGATGCACGAGGCGGAGAGTGTGTCTGCCCGCAAGGCAACCCTGCTTGACCCGACGGAAGAGGAAGAGACGGTCAAGGTGCTCTGCCGCAGGCTCTTCGAGTCCATCGACCATGACGCTGCCAAAGAGATCGTGCAAGAGTACGCACGCCTCTGGGATGCGCACAAGGAGGCTCTGCCAGCATTTGGCCTCAAAGACCCCAACATCCAGGACTTCGAAAAGGGCTATCCCCTGCACCCAGAACTGGTGGAGACGCTCAAGGAAAAAACTTCGACCCTTGGCAACTTCCAGCGCGTGCGTGGCATGCTGCGGCTGCTTGCCAGAACTGTCGAGCGGCTCTGGGACAAACGCCCGGAGAATACGTATGCCATCCATCTTCATCATGTGGACTTGAGTTTCAGCCCCATTCGCCAGGAAATTGTCACCAAGCTTGGGCAGAAAGCCTTTGTTCCCGCACTCAAGGCAGATATTGCAGCCTCGGAAGGCGATGCCCCCTCGCTTGCGGAACAG
>CAZWOT010000280.1:0-3054 GCA_964635595.1 uncultured Desulfovibrio sp. | reverse complement strand
GGTTCGTGACACCTCAAAATTGGGGTTGATTGGCACTACCCCCCTGAACGGATACAAATTTCTTGGAGCTGACTCCGGCCACCCACTGAACGGATACAATTTTTCAGGGAAGGACTGCGCCCGGCATGCCCTGAAGTCGACGTTGGTTTTGCCCATGCCCAAGGGCACGCCCTGCTCCCTGAACAGCAGGGCGCAAGCCCAGACCCTCATCCGCCTTTTCGTCGATACATCCCACGAGTCTTGGCCCCTCATGTATAGGAGCAGAACATGTACGCTGCCTTCGTGGCCTTTGCCCTGGCCGGTTTTCTGGCCTTCGTGGGAGGCATCCTGCCCGGCTTCGGGGAAAACACCAACAGCGCCGCACGCAGGGCGCTGGCCCAAAACTTTCTTGTCCAATGCGACGCCCTCTCGGACGCTCTTGACGCGGCCGGTGAAGACACGCGAAACGCCGAAACCTCGGCCAGCCTGGATGCAACGGCCCTTCTTCGCGATGCCCAGAACTGGCTTCCGCCCGGCTACGAGCCTCTGGGGGACTGGAAAGCGACCTCGAGCGGCGAACATGTCTACCTCTACGGCTCCGTGGACGACACCGACACGGCTCTCTCTTTCGAGCTCTCCAGACTCGCGCGAAAGTCCCCGGTCGCGGGCATGCGCATAAACGGACAGTTGGAGCCGTCAGGCCTCTCCCTTCCCGGAACCATCCCGGAAAAGGCCCTCGTGTGCGTCATTGCGATGCCTTGAGAGGAGCGAAGGCGGCTTGAGGGTACTTGACGCGCTTGACGCGCCACGAGAGGACTGCTTCGGCACCGCGAGGATCTTTCCCACGTCGACTCCTGCAAGCCCGAAACGGAAAGGGCATCCCGTCCTTCGCCCGTTCCATTTCCAAAAGGCATTTTCAAAAAGCGTTCTTCAAGGCCCCTGGACGCCCAGTTGCCCTGGGCAAGGGACTTTTCCCCAAAAGAGACATCGCGCGTGACGGGTTCGCAAAAAAAGCGGACAAGGACATTTCGACATGGCGTCGCGAATCAATCCCGTTATGGCCGGGTGTGCACGTGCACGCACGGGCCTGCCCTGCACATGTGCCAGGGAAGTTCCCGTCTCCAGCCGTGCGGCTTCCATCCATGAACCCTCCAGCCATGAGCCCTCCATTCATGCGGCAGCCAGCCCTGCGGCATCAAACAGGCCGGCATCCGGTCGTCATGTCTCCACCGATCCCGGCGCACGCCGCAGCTCTGCAGGCAGGCGTTCGGGGGGCGAGAGCGGTTACACCCTGGTGGAGGCCCTCGGGGCCATCATCGTGTCCTCGCTCATGCTGGTGGTTCTGGGCTCACTCTGGCAGCGCGGCAGCGACTGGCTCTCCCAGTCGGCCGCTGCCTCCCATCTGCTGCTGGTGACGGACGCGGCCAGGGACTACTGCCTCGGCAACTGGTCCACTCTCTCCCAAAACGCCTCCGAGACCTCCGGGCCCACCTTCGACGTGGCCGACCTCGTGGACGAGGGGTACCTTCCGGAGGGCTTCGAGGAGCGCAATCCCTGGAACCAGACCTACGAGGCGCACGTGCGCAGGGTGACGATCCCAACCTCCGGGTCTGCCGGATCGGACTCGTCCGGCTCGGATTCTTCCGGATCGGATTCATCCACGTCGGACTCGATCACTCGCCTCTACCTCGTTCTCCTCACCCGTGGAGGGCGCGGCACGGACTTCGATGCCCGCAACAGCCATTTTCTGAACGTCCTTGCCCCGGGTGCCGCCCGCAGGGGCGGAAGCTGGGCCGGCTTCATTCCCACGGGCGAGGTGGGAGAGCACGGCGAGGGAACGCTTGTGGCCGGAAACGGCGGCTACGCCCTGACCCTTGCCGACTTCGGGATCTCCTCTCCCGGTGCCGGACACCTTGGCGCCTACACCCGCATCGAGGAGGTGGACGACAGTTCGGCCTACCTGCACCGAAACGCCGTCCCCGGGCATCCGGAACTGAACCAGATGGAAACCACCCTCGACATGACGGGAAACCCCATCGTCAACATCGGCTACCTCGACCTCGAGAGCTTCGGGGACGGGGACGACCGCCCCCTCGACACGGCATCGGGCTCGACCTGCACGGCCGACGAGGCGGGACGCCTCTTCCTGGACGAGACCTTCGGGCTCTATCTCTGCCGCTGGGTGGACGGCTTCGACACGCCCCAGCTGGTCCTGCTCTCGGACTCCGCCAATACCGTGGGCGTGCAGTCCATGACCATCGCCACCCACAACGAGCGTGTGCAAAAGCCCTCCTGCGCCAGCGGAACCGGGACCACCCCGCAGATATTCCTGGCCACGACCATTGCCTCCTCCGGCCCGCAAAGCCCGGCCATGGCGGCCTACCAGGCCTGGGCCGAGGACGAGGGCGACGCCTGGCGCATCACCCTGCGCGTCAAGAACGTGACCCACGACATCGACGGTTGGTACGAGCCCGCCACCGAGGGCGATCTTGCCCTGCACTACGGCGCGGTCCAGGTGGTGACGGCCTGCGTGCGCGAGGAAAAAACCGGCAGCTAGCCCCCCCCCTGCCCTGCGGCGGCATGATCTCTGTTCACGGCTCCTGTGCATGGGTCCTGTTCACGGACTTCCCCCTGCAGGGGGCGAAAACACCGGCCGTTTCATCAAGGCAGGCGCAGGCATGTTTTCGACATGTCGTTTTTTGAAGCGGCCGCACGAAACTGTGCCAAATGCTCCCGACAAGCGGACTGGACGAAAAGGAAAAAGGCCTAGAAGGAACAAGACATGGATAAAGGCATGGACAGATGCAGGAAAGGCGTCATGAATATCGGCGTGGATATCGGCATGGAAGGCGGATTGGGTGCTGTCCGTCTCGCTCGCCCGCTTGGCCTGGGCGGGGCCCATGTCTCGCGTCCGCAAAAACGGGCTTTCCCTGCCTGCGGCAGGCCTTTGTCGGCCTTCCTGGCCTTCAGCCTTCGCCCTGCAGCCCTTTCCTTGCGCACCCTGTGCGCCAACGCCTTCTCAAGGCGCCCCCTGCATCTGCTTTGCCTTTTTCTTCTGGCCTTCCTTTTTGCCGA
>CAZWOT010000279.1:0-3093 GCA_964635595.1 uncultured Desulfovibrio sp. | reverse complement strand
TGTTTGATGAGACGCTCAAGCAGGCTGAACGCTTTGGAACACCTTTTTCGCAACGTAGGTACTCATCGGAAAAGGACGCGCCGCAATAGGCCTGGCGGGAGCAGGGACTGTCAGGGCGCAGGCTGGGGCGGCACCTGCGCAGGAAGGGCCCCGGGCAGCCGACGTGCAGGCTTGAGGCAAGGCCGCTTCAAGACCGCACCGGGCCCCGAACCCTCCGTCAATTTTTCTCGTTTTCGACCTCTGCCACTTTTTCGCCTGGGCAAATCGTGCTAGACACGGTGGCGTCCCCTGAGGGGGCGTTTTCGTCCTTGCAAATCCCCCCGCCCAGGGCGCTGTTCATGCCCCGGGCGGGGGCCTTCTTCCTGCGCAACTTCACAACGGCTTCACGCATAACCCCAACGCACAACCCCAAGGAGTTCCCATGGCCCGCGAGCGTCTCGCCACCCGTCTGGGATTCATTCTTCTGTCCGCAGGCTGCGCCATAGGGCTCGGCAATGTCTGGCGCTTCCCCTACATCACCGGCGAATACGGGGGAGCGCTCTTTGTTTTCGTCTATCTCTTCTTCCTGCTCTTCATGGGCATTCCCATCCTGACCATGGAGTTTGCCATCGGCCGCGCCTCGCGCCGCAACATGGGCGGCGCCCTGCGCCATCTCGAGCCCAAGGGGACGCACTGGCACAAGATAGGCTGGTTTCCGCTCATCGGCGGCTACGCCCTGATGATGTTCTACATTCCCATCTCGGGCTGGTTTCTCTCCTACACCTGGTCCATGGGAAGCGGCGCCATGGCAGGCCTTGATCCCGACGGCGTCAAGCTCTTCTTCGAGGAGATGCTCAAGGAACCCGTGCCCATGACCCTGTGGGCCTGGCTCGTGCTTGCCATCAGCATGGTGGTCTGCGGCCTCGGCGTGCGCAAGGGCCTCGAGCCCGTGGTCAAGTACCTGATGCTGGGCCTTCTCATCGTGCTCGTGGGCCTCGCCGTGCGCGCGCTCACCCTGGACGGCTCCGCGGAGGGCCTGTCCTTCTACCTCGCCCCGGACTTCGAGCGCATGAAGGAAGCGGGCATCATGAACGCCATCAGCGCGGCCATGAGCCAGTCCTTCTTCACGCTCTCCATCGGCATGGGCGGCATGATGATCTTCGGCTCCTACCTGGACAACCGCAAGAGCCTCGGCAACGAGTCCATCCTCATCGTCATTCTGGACACCTTCGTGGCCCTGACCGCGGGCCTTGTCATCTTCCCGGCCTGCTTTGCCTTCGGCGTGAAGCCCGACAGCGGCCCGAGCCTCATCTTCATCACCCTGCCCAACATCTTCAACGCCATGGAGGGCGGCCGCTTCTGGGGCATGCTCTTCTTCGTCTTCATGGGCTGCGCGGCCATCACCACGGTCATCGCCGTCATCGAAAACTCCATTTCCTACAGCATGGACGTGTGGGGCTGGAGCCGCAAGAAATCCACGTGGGTGCACGCCATTGCCCACGCCATTCTAATCCTGCCCTGCATCCTGGGCTTCAACGTGCTCTCCTTCATCCAGCCCTTCGGCCCCGGGAGCGGCATCCTGGACGTGGAGGACTTCATCGTCAGCAACAACGTGCTCACCCTGGGCTCGCTGGCCATGCTCCTTTTCTGCACAAGGCGCTACGGCTGGGGCTGGAAGAACTTCATCGCCGAGGCCGACAAGGGCGAGGGCCTGCGCTTCCCGCAGTGGATGCGCATCTGGCTTGTCTACGCCCTGCCCATCGTCGTCTTCATCCTCTTTTTGACCGGCTACTGGGACAAGTTCTCCTACCTCTTCGAGTAGGAAGCCGACAGGCGCCGGCGCACGAGGCCCGACGGCCTGCAGGCAAAAAGCAATGGACCCGTCTGCCGCATGCAAGCGGCGGGCGGGTCCTGCGTTTTTTTGGGGGATGTGAAGGACGGTGCGCGTGAAGCAAGTGCTTTGCAATGCCTGCCATCCTGGCCTGCATTGCGGGGCGTCAAAGGGGTATGGGACGAATGTCCCGATGCCTCGCCTAGAAGCGGCTCGAGAAATGGCTCGAGTGACTGTAGTGGCTCGAATGGCTCCTGTGGCTGTAGTGAGCGGCCAAAAGCGTGTTCTTCTGGCTGTTCTCCATGGCGTCCGTGAAGACGATGGGGCCATGGTAGCCGACGGCCCTGGCGGCTGATTCCTCAAGCACGGCCTTGTCCGGAAGCTGAGCGGCTTCGGCCTTGCCCGGCAGGGACATGCCGTTGGCCACGAAGCTCACGAACATGAAGACGAGGTAGATCAGTTTTCGCATCTTGCCTCCTTGGAAAAGGGTTTCAGGGAATCGAGCGGCAGCGCGTCGTTCGTCGATGTGGTGAAGAACCCTGCGCATTCATGCTTGCTGCCGCACGCATCGCATGTTTCTGGATAAAAGTTTTTCCACGAGGAGATGGATTGCCTCGCATAGGGCCTCGCATCCTCGGGGCAAAGGCACAAGGGAATGTTGTAGATTGAGACAGGGAGGCCGTAACGTCTGGCCAGACGGGCTGCCTGGGCGAGTTCCCTCATGTACTCCAGGGGACTCATAAAGATGTCGTCTGATGCGCGGGTGCGGTAGCGCGCGGCGAGCTTGCGCAGGGAGATGTCCACCTCTTCGCCCGCCAGCATGAGGTGGGACTTCAGCATGTGGCAGGCGGGACTCTCAACGGAAAGCTGGTGCCTTGTGAAGCGCTCGAAGTCTTCTTTCCCAAGGAAGACATGGTCCCCTGCCTCGTTCACGAGCAGACACTCGTTGCCGAAGCTTTTGAACTGGAAGGGAAGTATCGTGTACTCAGGCATCCCTTTTCTCCAGGGGCGCGAATGCGTAGTCCACTATCCTGTCGCGCAATCTGCCGAACTCTGCCTGCAGTTCCAGTCTGGTCTTCTGGGCAAACAGCACGTTCAGGAATGCCTTGGGCTCCTCGTCCGCAAGCACCTTGCCGTCTTTGCGTTCCATGCTGAGGACAAGGAAGGGGAGAGTCCCTCCACTGCTGTCTTCCTCCATATGGAGGTTGAAGAAATAGCGGTGGGCGAGACCTGCGCAGGTGCTGGAGACTGCCGCATCGGGGAAAATCCTGCCGTCGATGTGG
>CAZWOT010000278.1:0-3098 GCA_964635595.1 uncultured Desulfovibrio sp. | reverse complement strand
GTGCCTGCTAGAATCCCTTCCTGGCGAAAAGGTGCAACAGATTGGGAACTCTTTAATTCACGCCATGGGGGCGGCGATTTGGGACTTCCTTTCAAATGCGGACGTGTTGGACGAAGGCCCGTCCTTCGTGCGAAGGAGATGCGAAGGAGATGCCCGGGGGAAACGCCGCTGCCCTGCCAGGCCTGCTCCGAATGCCGGAGCGCCGGTCATGTCCGAGCCCCCGAAGTCCCGAATGCCCGCCATATATCATGGAGAACCCGTTTCATGCCCGAACTGCCCGAAGTGGAAACCGTGGTGCGCACCTTTCGTCCGCACGTTCTCGGCAAATGCGTGCTCGAGGTCGACGAGGTGCGCAGGCCCTGCTTTGTGCCCGAGGGGCTGAAGCCGAAGGAAGCCCTTGGCCTCAAGGTGCTGGACGTCTTTCGCAGGGGCAAGTTCATCGTCTGCCGCCTGGGCGGATCGGACGCTTCGATCACCGACGCGCGGGACTTCAGGAGTTTCGAGAAGGCCGCAGGGGAGCGTGAGGGGACGAATGGCCGGGAGCTTTTCTGGGTCACGCATCTGCGCATGACCGGCACCCTCATGGCCTACGAGGGGCAGGACAGGGACAAGGAGGCCGCCAGGATTGGCAGGCACACGCGCTTTCGCGCCCTGCTCGGCAAGTCCCCGGATGCAGGCGGCAAGGATGGCGCACACGCGCCCGATCCGGACGGGACCGTGGTGCTCTTCAACGACCAGCGCACCTTCGGGCGCATGTTCCTTGGGGAGAGAGAACGGCTTCTTTCCTGGTCCTCGTGGGCAAAGCTTGGCCCCGAGCCCCTGGACATGGGCGAGGATGCCTTTGTTTGCGCCCTGAAGGGCAGGCGCGCCGTCAAGAGCGTGCTCATGGACCAGACGGTGGTGGCCGGCATTGGCAACATCTATGCCGACGAGTCGCTCTTTGCAGCCGGCATCTGGCCCGGTGTTCCCGCCGAAAAGGTTTCCGAAAGGGCCAGGGCCAGACTGTACGCGGAGCTGGTCCGCCTTCTGAATCTCTCCATCGAGGAGTGCGGAAGCTCCATCCGCGACTACCACGATGCCGACGGCAACGTGGGCGCCTTTCAAAACCACTTCCAGGTCTACGGGCGTGGCGGGGAAAAGTGCCTTTCCTGCGGCAGGACCCTCAAGAAAATCGTTCTTGGCGGCCGCGGCACGGTCTATTGCCCCCATTGCCAGAAAAGGCGGGCGTGACAGGCAGCCTTGTGCAGGCCCTGGACAGCACGGAAAAATCGAAAAAATTTTGTCCCGATTGGGCGAAAGTTGAAAACGAAGTTCAGTTTTGCCGCAGGGCAAAGTACGGCATGCTGCCGATGGCAAACCCTGCCTGAAAAGGATTTTTGTCTCTTGCACGGGAAATCCGGCTCATTGTTCTGGTTTTTCCGCAGTGCATGTCGGGGCCAGACGGAGAACATCCGCATGCATGAGCCGCCCAAAATGGCCCCGAAAAGGAGCTGAATGCGGACGAAAACTGTCCATGAAGAAGGCGTCATGATTTTCGCGGGTGTACGCAAAAGAGGGTGAGAGGCCGTGAAGTTATCCGGACATGATTGACATACTTATTGATAATGCTTACTTGTTGCATACAGCATGGTGCATAGCTGGTTATTCCCTTTCGGAGACCACCAATGTCTGAACGAACCTTTCAAGGCCATCAAACCCGCATGACGCAGCAGCGTGCCGTCATCCTGGAGGAGCTTCGCAAGCTCAAGACCCACCCGACGGCGGACGAGCTCTACCACATCGTGCGTCAGCGTCTGCCGAAAATCAGCCTCGGCACGGTCTATCGCAACCTTCTCTTCCTCACCGAGAGCGGCCAGATCTCCAAGCTGGAGGTCACCGGTTCCACCAACCGCTTCGACGCCAACATGGAGCCCCATCAGCACGTGCGCTGCGTGTGTTGCGGGAGCATCGCGGACGTCTACCCGCCGCTGGAAACGCTCGAGGTCGACGACATCAACGTCCCAGGTTTTTCCCGCATCCTCAGAAGCCGCATCGAATATGACGGCGTGTGCGAGGAGTGCGCGAAACAGGCGAAGCAGCAAAGTCCCGCGGCCGTGTACTACCACACGGCCGACTAGGGATAGGCGGTACGGTCGAAACAGGCGATCGTGACGCCTTCTCCATACGTATCCTCCATACCTCCAACACGACATACCTCCTCCATGAAATCCTGCCCATGCCCCTTTTTCCCGGGGGGCATGGGCTTTATCGTCCGGACGTCGGGAAAGGCCAAAAAGGCTGGATGGATCGGTCTTCGCCTGCGGCTGCGCGCGTTTGCCGCAAGCAAGGGCTGTCAAGCAGGGGGCTGTCAGTAGGGCTCGCGGGTGTCGGGATTGATGGCAATGCCCGCGAACTCGCCCTCGGAGGCCCGCAGAAGGTCGTCGGGGGCGAGCTCGAGCTGCACGCCGCGGGCACCGGCGGACACGCAGATGGTCTCGTGCAGCAGGGCGGTCTCGTCCACATAGACCGGGTACTTCTTCTTGCCGGCCAGGGGGGAGCAGCCGCCGCGAACATACCCGGTGAGGGGAAAGACCTCCTTCAGGGCCACCATGGCGACCTGCTTGTTGCCGCTTGCCCTCGCAAGGGCTTTCAGGTCCAGCTCCGCGTCCGCGGGCACGCAGGCCATGAGAACGCCCGTCCTGTCGCCCCGGGCGACAAGGGTCTTGAAGACGCGCTGCGGGTCCTCGCCAAGCTTTGCGGCCATGGACGTGGCGGACAGGTCGTCCAGGTCCACCTCGGCCTCGTGCATCACGTAGGATATGCCAAGCTCGTCCAGAAGCCTTGCCGCATTGGTCTTGGCGGTCTTCTTCTCGTGGCTCATGCCCGGCCTCCCGCGCTCCTTTCGGCCTTCTTCTCCGCTTCCCTTTCGCCGGCCCCGAGAAGGCCCATGAGGCGCGCCTCGAGATCCGCAAGAGCCCTGTCGCGTATCCCGGCAAGTCTCGGCAAAAGGTCGTTCCTTACCCGTTCCTCAAGCTCTTTCCTCGTGCCCAGGTTTTCGACAACCAGATCGCAGGCAGCCATCTTCTTTTCCTCGCTCCACTGCCAGCTCTCGATGCGGG
>CAZWOT010000277.1:0-3106 GCA_964635595.1 uncultured Desulfovibrio sp. | reverse complement strand
ACAGCGACCTTGGTTTCAGCGATGTGGACAGAAAGGAAAACATCAGGCGCATTGCCGAGGTGTCCAAGCTCTTCGTGGATGCGGGGATAATCACCTTTGCCTCGTTCATCTCGCCTTTCGAGTCCGACCGGAGGCTGGCGCGCAACCTGTTCCAGCAGAACGAGTTTTTCGAGGTTTTCATCAACACCCCGTTGGAGGTGGCCGAGGAACGCGACCCAAAGGGGTTGTACGCAAAAGCCAGACGAGGCGAACTCAAGCGTTTCACGGGCATCGACTCCGAGTACCAGGTTCCGCTCAATCCCGACCTTGTTCTGGACACAGTTGGGCACTCCCCGGAAGAATGCGCCCAGGAGATAGTCAAATTCTTGCGCGAAAAAGGGATCATACAAACGTCTGACGCCTCCTGAGAGGCAATTGCCCGGCATAAGCGCCCGCAGAGTCCCCTGGTGCGGATGACTCTGTGGGCAGGGAGCAAGAACCTGGTCGCTGCGCGGCCGAAAGGGGAAGCGTGTGCCCTTTTCCGGGCCTTTTCGCAAGACATGCAAAATCACGGGGACAAGGAGAGGGGGCAATGCCCCCTTGTACGAGGAGAGAGACATGCAGGGTCTCAACGAGCAGGACGGCTTCGAGGTGCAAACAAAGGCGTGTGGAAAGCCGGAGCAGGAACGGCTTTTCACCTTGGGCCTGGCCATCGATCTGGTCGAGGCGCGCGTCCAGGCGGGTCTCGCCACCTTCTTTGCCGAGCTCTTCTCGCCCTTTGGCAAAAGGTGTCCTGCCTTTGGCAGGCTTCCCAAGGCCCGGCGGCAGACGGGGCTTGCCTGCTTTGACGAAGACGTTGCCTCCTCGGACGCCCTTTCCTGGCGATTCGAGCGCGACGGCAGGGAATTGAAGGACATTGCCTTTGCCGAGAGCGATCTGCTCTTTCTTTCCATGCTCTCGGACGTCCTGCCCACCTTCACCGAGATGAGCGAGGACATTGCCTCCAACTACGTCCTCAAGCTCACCCGCGACGCCTTCGACGATTTCGAGGACTACTTCGACGAGTGCGCGCTCGACGCGGCCCTGGAGACGTTCTCGAAGACGACGCTTGTGGTCCGCGACGAGAAGGAGGTGCACGAGGAGCGCTTCAGGGTTCTCGAGAGCGTGCGCGGCAGGGGCTCGCGTCTCGAGCTCGAGGTGAACCCCATCGCGCTCGTGGCCCTCGTTGGCGTTGCCGCGGACGCGGGCTTTGCCGAGTGGCTGAATCTCTGGGACGCCAGGGGCGAGGCGCCCTCGAAGGGAACGCTCCTGCTTTTGAACGTGTTCGTCTCCCTCATGCCCCTGGACGAGGAGGACGAGGACGAGATGGAGCTCTCGGCAAGGGAGATATGCGCCATGCTGGGCACATCGCGGGAAAACATGGCCGACGTGCCGCTCGAGCGGCTTTGCCGCGAGACAGCCCTCCTTCCCGGCTGGGCCCTCGAGAGCTTCGAGGAGATCGCCGAGGAGAGCGCCGACTTCGAGAAGGGCGAGGTCGTCTGGAAGATTCGCCGAAGCCTTGTCGAGTAGGACCAAACGAGCAGGCTACGACCTGCGCAGGCTTGGACAAATCGAAGGCCCCGGGGAAACTCGGGGCCTTCGATTTTGGGGCCAGCCCGAGATTGGCCCCGGATGGGCCCTGTCGGGCTAGAGGCCGGTGAGGCGTTCCTGCTCCTCGGGATAGCGGGCACCGACGACCTGGATGTGCGAGAGCCTTTCGTCGAAGGCGGAAAGCTCCTTCTCGTCGAAGACGATGTCGGCCGCGCCCTGGTTTTCCTCGAGCCTCGCCACGGTCTTGGTGCCGGGGATGGGCACGATCCAGGGCTTTTTTGCGAGCAGCCAGGCAAGCGCTATGCGGGCCGGCGTGGTTTCCGTCCTTTCGGCCGTCTCGCGCACGAGATCCACCACGGCCTGGTTGATGGAAACGTTGTCGGGCGAGAAGCGGGGGATGGTGCTGCGAAAATCCGTCCTGTCGAAGCGGGTGTTGGCGTCGAAGCGTCCGGTGAGCATGCCCTTGCCGAGGGGCGAAAAGGGCACGAAGCCGATGCCGAGCTCCTCGAGGGTCGGAAGGAGTTCCTTTTCGGGCTCCCTGTACCAGATGGAGTACTCGCTTTGCACGGCCGTGACCGGGCACACCGCGTGGGCGCGGCGGATGGTGGAAACGCCGGCCTCGGAGAGGCCCCAGCAGAGCACCTTGCCTTCCCCGATGAGGTCGGCCACGCACCCGGCCACATCCTCGATGGGGACTTCGGGGTCGACCCTGTGCTGGTAATAGAGGTCGATGCGATCCGTGCGAAGACGCCTGAGCGAGCCTTCCACGGCCCGCCTGATCGTTTCCGGCCGGCTGGAAATGCCGATGGGACGGTTGAGGGCGTCCTTCTTGTCCCCGCCGATGTCGTAGCCGAACTTGGTGGCGAGCACGACCTCGTTTCTCACGGGTTCGAGGGCCTCGCCGAGAAGCTCCTCGTTGACATAAGGTCCGTAGACCTCGGCCGTGTCGAAGAAGGTGACGCCGAGCTCGTAGGTCTTGCGGATGACGGAAAGAGATTCCTCCCTTGGCAGGTAGGGCGGGTAGCTCTGCGAGAGTCCCATGCAGCCGTAGCCTATTGCCGAGACTTCAAGCGCAGTTCCTTTGGCGGCGCTTCCCAGTGTCCGCGTGTGCATGTGCATCCTCCTGGTCGCGTGACGCGGCACCCGTTTCCTGAAGAAACCCCGGGCTTATGCCCCTGGGCAAGCGTCCACGATTCCATCACCTATCTGCAAAATTGGACATCAGTCGGATTTGCCCTCGAGCAGCCTGTCCCAGAGCCTGGACATCCTTCTTTGCGTCAAAGCATTGCGTATTTTCAGACCTATCGTTTGGACAAAGCCGCATTTTTGGGGGACATCCGTTCTTTCCTCGCACAAGCGGGCTTGAAATGATGTTTCCCTGTTTGACCCTCGTGTCGAATTTGAAAAACAGCGTCCGCGATGCCTTCGCCAATTTGCAAAATTGGGCACTAGTACTTGAGGTACCAGTCCTCTTCGAGCTCCCCGCCTTCGTCGAAGTTCTGGGCGGGCTTGCTGCCCGAGGCCTGGGTCGAGGCCG
>CAZWOT010000276.1:0-3153 GCA_964635595.1 uncultured Desulfovibrio sp. | reverse complement strand
ACCATTCCCAAGGACCAGACAATGGAAGGCACCCGTCTTCTGGAACGCATCCGGGCCATGGCCCGCGACCCCGACGACCGCCGCAAGCAGGACGTGGAAACCCTGCAGTCCTCGGTCTTGAACCACCTCTCGCGCCTCTTGAACACGCGCCAGGGATCGAGCATTATTTCACGCGACTACGGAGTGCCGGACTTCTCGTCCCTGTGCACGTCCCCCAACACGAGCAACATCCACCGCATCGAGGAAATCCTGAGCGACGTGGTAAGCCGCTACGAGCCCCGCCTCAAGAATGCCCAGGTGCGTTTTTCCAGGGACGACAAGGATCCCCTCAAGATGAACTTCACCCTCTCTGCCGAGCTTGCCAACGTTCCCGAGGGCGAAAACACCGTCTACTTCCAGACCGTGCTCACCCCCAACGGGCGCATCAGCATCCGCAGGCACATCGAGGAGGAATAGGCTTTTTTCGAAGGGGGAGCGGCATCGCGCCCCCTTGCCCCAAACCGGGCGAAAACGCCCGCATTCCACACGTCAAACGTTTGGCCGACCCAAGAGGAGGACATGGTGAACATAGCACGCGATCTCAACGAGGAAGGAAGTTTTCCGGACAGCTGTCGGGGCAGGATACTCGTCTTCCGGCTTGAGGGTGCTCTCGACGCCCTCGAGTCCGAGCGCTTCTTCAAGGAAGTCCAGCAGGCCCTCGACGAAAACGACGCCCTGGGGCTCCTCCTTCTCTGCGAGGCCATGCCCTATCTCACGAGCAGCGGCCTGCGCTCGATCATGAGCCTTGGCAAGGGCCTGAGGCAGAAGGGCGGCCAGATCGTCGTCTGCGGCCTTGCCGGCCTCTCGAAGGAAATTTTCGAGACTGCGGGCTTTGCCCAGATCTTTCCCGTGACCGAAACCGTCCAGGAAGCGCACGCCCCGCTGGAAAAGCTCTTTGCGGGCGCCGCTTCGGGCACGAACGACCAGGAGGGAGCGCATTGAAAACCTGCGAATATCCCGCCATTGCCGAAAATCTGCGCCCGATCCTGACCCTGATCGCGGAGGAAATGACCTCCTGCGGCACCCAGACCAATCTTCGGCAAAAGCTCTTCATCATCCTCGAGGAGCTCTTCAACAACTCGGCCATGCACGCCTACGAGGGCCAGCCCATGCCGGGCCCCGTGCGCGTGACCTTTTCCTGCGACACGGACTCGGCGAGCCTGCTCGTCGAGGACAGGGGCATGCCCTTCAATCCCCTTGAATACGGGGGCGAGGAGAAGCGCATGCGCAACCTGGAAACCTTTACCGAGGGCGGCGAGGGCATCCATCTTGTCCGCATGCTTGCCTCGAGCATCGAGTACACCCACGAGGACGGCTGGAACAAGGTATCCGTGCTGGTGGATTCCTGATTCGCCCAAAAAGAGGTACCCCTGTCCTCTTCGCGTTTGTCCACGCCCCCCGATGCGCCCGTTTCCCCGAACGGCCGCACGCTTCCCCGAAAGATTTCGCTCCCATTTCCCCTTTTCGCGCCCTGTGCGCCCCTGCCAGCAAGCCATGAGCGACTTCACGATTCCCGATGAATGGTACGAGGAGAGTCCGAGTTCCCTGAAGGACTCTTCGGAGCCCTTCGACGCCCGCGCGTGCGCCGCCGACCTTCTCGAGACGATCAGGGTCCACACGCGGGGCGCGCACCACCATGAGCTTGCCCCGGATCTCCTCGAACACGCCCTCTTCCAGCTCGTGGAAGCCTGGGGGCTCGTGCCCGCCAGCCGCGGGGACGACATCGTGGACGAGCTCGTGGCGGACACGGACAGGGTCATCTCCAACCAGGTCAACGAGGTGCTCCACCACCCCCTCTACCAGGAGCTCGAGAGCGCCTGGCTGGGGCTCAAGTTCCTGGTGGACCGCGTTTCCCTGCGCGACCCCATCAAGGTCCAGTTTCTCAACGCCTCCAAGGAGGATCTGCTCAACGACTTCGAGGACGCGAGCGAGATCGTCCGCACGGGCATCTACTTCCACGTCAACGTGTCGCAGTACGGCCAGTTCGGCGGCGAGCCCATCGGCGCCGTCATCGGCAACTACCAGTTCCGGAACAGGCCCGGGGATCTGCGCCTTCTCTCCAAGATGTCGGCCGTGGCCGCCATGACGCACGCGCCCTTCATCTCCTCGGTGGACAAGAGCTTTTTCGGCATCACGAGCTGGGAGGAGCTGACCACGCTCAACAGCCTGAAGGACCTCTTCGAGATGCCCAACTACGCCACCTGGAACGGCTTTCGCAAGAGCGAGGACGCCCGCTACGCGGCCCTCACCCTGCCGAGGTTCCTTCTGCGCGCGCCCTACGGACCGGACTCCCAGCAGGTGGCCACCTTCCGTTTCGTGGAAGACGTGGACGAGCCGTCCAAGTTCTGCTGGGGCAACGCGGCCTTCGCCTTCGCCTCCAGGCTTGCCGAGAGCTTTTCCCGCTACCACTGGTGCGTGAACATCGTGGGCGAGGTGGACGGCGTGGTGCGGGATCTGCCCACCTATTCCTTCGAGACCATGGGCGGGCTGCAAAAGAAGATACCGCTCGAGGTCCTTGTCTCGGAACAGCGCGAGTTCGAGCTCTCCGAGGCCGGCTTCGTGGCCATGACCCTCCTGAAGGAGGCCGACAACTGCTGCTTCTTCTCGGCCTTTTCCTGCCAGGCCCCCAAGATCCTCGGCCGCTACGACGACGAGGAGTACATCCTGAGCTACAACACCTCCCGTCAGCTGCCCTACCTCTTTCTCATCACCCGCCTTGCCCACTACATCAAGGTCATCCAGCGCGAGTACATCGGCTTCTGGAAGGGTGCCCAGGAACTGCAGAAGGAGCTCAACGACTGGGTCGGCCAGTACGTCACCACCATGTCGGCGCCCGATCTCGAGACCAGGGCCAAACGCCCCTTCTCCTACGCCCACATCGAGGTGCGCGAGCTGGATTCCGACGTGGGCTGGTACACCGTGGAGCTCAAGGTCCGTCCCCATTTCAAGTACATGGGCATGAACTTCACCCTTTCCCTGACCGGCAAGCTCGACAAGACGAGCTGACAGGCCCGTCGTTCCCCGCCATCGTCCAGGGATTGTTCAAGTGATTCCTTGACAGGTTCTTCAAGAGATCCTTTCAGGAATCCTTCCAGGGATTCAATCCGGAACATC
>CAZWOT010000275.1:0-3185 GCA_964635595.1 uncultured Desulfovibrio sp. | reverse complement strand
CGATGAGGGTCGTGCCGGCGAGCTTCTTCACGAGCTGGTCGGGGATGACCGCGTTTTTCTTGACCGCGGGGATGACCACGCAGCGCTTGCGCATGAGTTCCTCCAGAAAGCCTCGACCTTCAAGAAGCCTTTGCCGGCCTCGGCCTTGCCGCCCTTCTCTCCTATCCCTGCCTTTCCTGCAGGCGCGCCATGCCTTCCCTTGCCGAGGCGAGCATGTACTCGAAGTCCTCGTCGCTCATCCAGGCCTGGAAGGGGAAGGAGACCATGGTGTCGAAGAAGAGGTCGCTGTTGGGGCAGTCGGCCTCGCCGAAGCTGAGGCGCCTGTAGTAGTCGTAGCGGTCCAGGGGAATGTACTGGACCACGCACTTGATGCCCTTCTCCTCGAACATGAACTTCATGAAGGCGTCGCGCTTCTCCACTCCCGAGGTCATGCGGGCAGCCAGCAGGTGGTAGTTGTGGCGGCGCGTCTCCTCGCGCAGGAACTCGAGCTCCGGGTAGTCGGCAAGCCCGTCGATGAAGCGCAGGGCGCGGGCGCGCTTGAAGTCGTTGATGGAGTCGATGCGCTCGAGGAGCCTGGTGCCGAGGGCGCACTCGATTTCCCCGAGGCTGTAGTTGGAGGGCTCGAGCATGTCGCCCTCCAGCATGGGCATGTCCACGTTGCCCATGGCGGGCTTCCAGTAGCACTCGCGCTCGAAGGCATAGCCGCAGTGGCCGTTGTGGCGCATCATGGGCAGCAGTGGCCAGAGCTTTTTGTCCCGCACCCAGATGAGGCCGCCCTCGCCAAGGGTGGTCAAGTTCTTGTGGGAATGGAAGGAAAAGGTCGCCATGTCCCCGAAGGTGCCGGACTTTTGCCCGTTGAACTCGGCGCCTATGGACTGGGCCGCGTCCTCCACCAGGATCACGCCGCGCTCCCGGCAGAGTTTGGCGATGGCCTCCATGTCGGCCACGTAGCCGTAGAGGTGGACGACCACAACGGCCTTCGTCTTCTCGGTCATGGCCTTCCCGATGGTCTCGGCCGTGACCACGTGGGTTTTCAGATCCACGTCGCACCAGCGGATCCTGGCCCCCTTCTTGGCAAAGGGATAGGCAGAGGCCGTGAAGGTGTGCGAGGGAATGATCACCTCGTCGCCGTCCTTGAAGCGGCAGAGCTGGGCCGCAAGCTCGAGCGCCGAGGCCCCGTTCATGACGGCAAAGCAGCTGCCCTGCTCCACCCCCTGGTAGCGGGCGAATGCCGACTCGAACTCGGCCAGGTATCTGCCCTGGGTCAAGGGCTCGGCCGAGCGCATGACCTCGGCCACAAGGGCGATTTCCTCTTCCGTGTAGTGGATGGAGCGGCCGCTGAAGTTGATTCGCAAGTCCATGCTGCAGGTCCTTGAAGTATCCTGTCCCGTTGTGAAATGAATGCTGCTGTCTCTGGCAGCCTGTGCACGCCCGTCCTCCTGTTGGCGGGCCTTCAAGATGACGCGGCGCGCGGGGTGGTGTCCGTTTTGGCCCATCTTTCCCGCGCGCCCAGGGCAAAATCCCTTTTCTACATGCGCTTGAAGCGTTCGGTCACGTTCTCGAGGGTCAGGACGTCCTTGAAGTTGGGGCCAAGCGCGTTGGTGAGCGGCTTTTCGTGCACGATGCTCGCGCCATAGAGCCGGGCGTACTGCTCGTCCGTCATGTCCTTGCAGATGCCCCTTGGCAGGCTCACCTTCTGCTTTTCCATCATCTCGTTCATTTCCCGGTACTGCTCGGGATAGATGTCCTCGAGCACCGAGAGGGCATGGCAGTTGGCGATGCCGTGGTGGGTGTGGAGAACCATGGACAATCCTGCGCTCAAGGGATGCACCACGCCGACAAAGCCGGCTGCAAGACCGCCAAGGTACGAGGCAATCATGAGCTTTTCACGGTTCTCCTCGTCCATCATGTCGCCCTGCAGAAAGACCTGGCGGGAAAGATCGATGGCCTTTTCGGCCAGCGCGTCCACCACCACGTTGCGGTAGGAGCCGGAGAGGGACTCGAAGCAGTGCATGTAGGTGTCGATGCCGGTGAAGAAGAACTGCTCCCGGGGAACGGTCACGAGAAGGTCCGGGTCGAGCACGAGCTGGTCGAACATGGTGAAGTCCGAGTTCATGCCGAGCTTCAGGTTCTTGGCCTCGTTGCAGAGAACGCCCGTGCGCGAGGACTCGGAGCCCGTGCCGGAGAGCGTGGGACAGCCTATCTTGTAAGGAGCCGGGTTCTTCACGAGCTCCCAGCCCTGGTAGTCCTCGGCCTTGCCCGGGTTGGTGAGGAGGTTGCCGACGCACTTGCAGGTGTCGAGGGTCGAGCCGCCGCCAAAGGCGACGAGCGCAGACGGGGTCATGCCGTCCAGGGCCTTTTTCACCTCGTCCGAGTACCCGTCCACGCCGTCGGTGGTGGGCTCCTCGGTCGTGTCCACATAGACGGTCACGTCCGTGTCCAGGATGGGCAGGCGCTTCGGCAGGTCGTTGTCCTTGAAGTAGTGGTCGAAAAACCAGACCGCGGGGGCCGGACGTTTGGGGGCAAGCAGCTCCTCGAGCTGGCTGATGGAGCCACGCCCGATCATGACGTGGCCGACGTTCTTGGCATTCCTGTAGGCAGTCGCCATATACGCTCCATGTCCGGGGATTGCCGGACGACAAGGGTGGGGGAATTTCCGGGTTTCAAGTGGCTTCGTCCTTTGGGGCGAACAAAAAGTCCCTGGGCGGCAAAAAGGGGCAGACCAGGGCGACATCTCGCCCCTGGCGTTGCCCCCTCGACGCCCGAAGGCCTCTTCCCCGCGCGATCCGTCCTTTCGGACATGCTTTGGGGAAGGTCTCCTTCGATGGCTGGAGTTTAGGAACCATCAGGAAATAACTCATCCGAAAACTGCCTGATTTCCAGCTGTGCACGATGATAACCTACTGAAACTACTGCCAAAACAGATAGCAAAAGCGATAACTTGGTAATGAGTTATTTTCTGGCAGTTTCTTAGTAGGGTTGCTGGTGGTTGGCAATGCCCAGACGCTGGCGCCAGGACTGCACCGTATTCTTCAGAAGCATGGCTATGGTCATGGGCCCAACGCCGCCCGGAACGGGCGTTATGGCACGCACGCCGTCCTTCACGACCTCGAAGTCCACGTCGCCGCAAAGGCCCTCGTCGGTGCGGTTGATGCCCACGTCGACGACCACGGCCCCTTCCTTCA
>CAZWOT010000274.1:0-3191 GCA_964635595.1 uncultured Desulfovibrio sp. | reverse complement strand
CCCGAGGGAATGAGCTCGTCGGTGGTGGTCACGGGGTCGTTGATGACGCTTGCGACCTCGAGGACCAGGTGCTCGGGCAGGGCGCTCATGACCGGCCAGTCGGTGATGTTGGGACCGAGCACCAGGGGCTCGTCGGCACTTGCCCTGCCATGGCCGTTGTAGCAGCGCCGCTCGTAGATGCCGGCGTCGAACTGGTAGTCGAGGTTGATGTCCATCTTGTCCCAGTCGAGGTCGAGTGCGCTCGAGAGAATGCCCTTGTTGGCCGCGGTGGCCGCCACCGAGCGCGCGTCCATGAGGGCCACGCCGGAGAGCTGGCCGTTGCCGGGCTTCGAGCCTTCGCGGTTGGGGAAGTTGCGGGTGGCGTGGCGCACGGACAGGGCGCCGTGGGACGGCGTGTCGCCGGCCCCGAAACAGGGGCCGCAGAAGGCGCTCTTCAGAAGGGCGCCCGCCGCCATGAGGCGGGTGTAGGAGCCGTTTTGCACCAGGGCGATGGCCACGGGCTCGGAGGCCGGGTAGAGCGAACAGGTGAAGGCGCCCTGGCCCGTGCTTTTGCCGTCCAGAATGTGCGAGGCGATGGTGATGTTCTCGAAGCCGCCGCCGGCGCAGCCGGCGATGATGGCCTGGTCGGTCTGAACGCCCCTGTCCGTGATCTTGGAGCTCAGGCTGAAGCGCTCGGCAGCCTTGCCGAACTTCTTTCTGGCGTCCTCGTCGATCTCGCCGAAGATTTCCTTCGCGTGCTTCTGCA
The DNA here is from genome assembly GCA_964635595.1 of uncultured Desulfovibrio sp. Lineage (GTDB taxonomy): Bacteria > Desulfobacterota > Desulfovibrionia > Desulfovibrionales > Desulfovibrionaceae > Desulfovibrio. The sequence goes on along the minus strand of CAZWOT010000274.1, from coordinate 2,446 downwards.
CCTCGGAAACGGGATAGACGTTGCTCGGGTGGAAGGGGAGGGCGATCATGGGCTCGACCTTGGCCAGATCCACCCGCACCATGGAGTCGAACGCGGCCGGCCCCTCGTGGTCGAGGAGCTTGAAGGCGTCCTTTCGTCCGTGCAGGGCAAGGTAGTCGCCCACCTTGGCGTCCGTGCGCCAGATGGAGGAAAGACAGGTGGTCTCGGTGGTCATGGCGTCGATGCCGAAGCGGTACTCGACGGAAAGCGACTCGACGCCGGGGCCCGCAAACTCCATGACCTTGTTCTTGACAAAGCCGTTCTCGAACACGGCCCCGATGATGACGAGAGCCACGTCCTGGGGGCCCACGCCGGGGCGGGGCGCGTTTTCGAGCCAGATGAGCACGACTTCCGGCCTGGGGATGTCCCAGGTGCGCTGGAGGAGCTGCTTCACAAGCTCCGGGCCGCCCTCGCCCACGCCCATGCAGCCAAGGGCCCCGTAGCGGGTGTGGCTGTCCGATCCCAGGATCATGGTTCCGCAGCCGGCGAGCATCTCGCGCGCGTACTGATGGATGACGGCGAGGTTGGTGGGCACGAAGATGCCGCCGTACTTCTTGGCCGCGGAGAGGCCGAAGACGTGGTCGTCCTCGTTGATGGTGCCGCCCACGGCGCACAGGCTGTTGTGGCAGTTGGTGAGGCAGTAGGGCACGGGGAAGCGCTCGAGGCCGCTTGCCCTGGCGGTCTGGATGATGCCCACGTAGGTGATGTCGTGGGAGATGAGGGCGTCGAAGGTGACGCGGTAGTGGCCGTCGTCGGCTCCATCCCCGGCGCCCTTGCTGTGGTCGCGCAAGATGCGCGCGGCCAGGGTGTTCTCCCTGGCCTTCTGAAGGTCGATGCCCTTGCCCGCGGCTTCCTCCTTCTCGAGGAGGGCGCCGTTGTCGAGCACCACGGGCTGTTCGTGCAATGTGATCATGGTATTTGTCTGTCCGGTCTTGGGTGGTCAAAAACCCCGGGGTGCATGAGTGCCTTCCCGGGGAAGGCGGTCGCAGGCCGCGTTCCGTTGCATGCCAAAATCCCGGAATCCCGGCACGGGAAGCCGGTTTCGGGGACATGTTGTTTCGCGTGAAACAATCGAAAGGCTTCGGGGGAGTGCCTTGCAGTATGCCCCGTGATGCTTCACGTGAAACATTTTCTCCGGGAAGTCCCCAAATGAAGCCGTCCTTGAGGGAAGACGGCCCGCAGGCTGCCAGGGAAGGCCCCGGATGAAACGCGGCGGGTGCGTGATGGTTGAAAGGGGGAAATGCCTGCTGCCTGGTTCCTCGTGCCCCTGGCCTGCGGGCTCCTTGAAATGCCGGGACAGGATTGTTTCACGTGAAACAATGTTCGTCCCGACAATGTTCGACCCATGGATGCCAGATGCCATGGACGGAGCCCTGCGGGCTGCTCGCCAGGTGTTTGGCTGCGGGCTGGTTCCTCGGCTGTTTCAGCTGTTGGACGCCAGAAGGCGGACGCTGAAGCCGAGGAAGATGATGCCCGTGATGCGTTCAAGACGCTTTCGGAAGGTCTCCGACTCGAAGTGGCGGCGCACCTTGGCAAGCATGAGGCTCAAGAAGAGGAACCAGCCGCCGGTGAGCGCGACGGACAGCGCACCCAGGGTGAAGAGCTGCACGTTGAGGGGAATGGCCGAGTCGCGAACCAGGAACTGGGGGAAGAAGGTCAGGAAATAGATGAGAACCTTGGGGTTGAGGAGATTGGTGAGAAAGCCCTGACGGAAGGCTTTTCCGGCCGAAAGCGTCTCCGCGGCTGCTCCTGGCGTGCCCTTCGCCTCGCCCTCGGGCTTGGCCGGCCTTGCCCGCAGGGCCTGGATGCCGAGCCAGGCAAGGTAGGCCGCGCCCGCATAGGTGATGAGGTTCAAGAGGACGATGGAGTGGGCGATGACGGCCGAGAGCCCAAGGATACTCAGGCTCGTGTGCACGCAGAAGCCCCCGGCAATGCCAAGCGAGGAAAAGAGCGCGGCCCTTTTCCCGTGCACGAGGGAAGTGCGCACGATGAGCGCAAAGTCAGGTCCCGGCACCATGGCCAGCAAAAGGCAGGTGGGAATGAAGATGGGCAGGGTGCTCAGCATGCGGCAGCCTGTTTGTCCGTTTCGGGTTTGGATATGTCGATTTGCCTGGCCGTATGCCGTATTTTCAGCGTTCCTCGTCCTCGTCCTCGTCCACGAGTTCCTGGGCGTGCTTGAGGATCTGTTCCACCTGCATGTCGCAGGCGAGCACGCCCACGATGCGGTCATCGTCGTCGGTTACGGCGCAGGAGACGGTGATGATGAGCTTGCCGGTGAAGCGCGAGGGATAGACGTCCATGATGTGGAGCTCCCCTGTCTTCATGGGCTCGTTGAACCACTCGCGGTCCGAGAAGTCGTAGCCGGGCGCGAGATCCCTGTAGAGGTCGCGCCACTGCTTCTCGCAGG
>CAZWOT010000273.1:0-3192 GCA_964635595.1 uncultured Desulfovibrio sp. | reverse complement strand
GCGGTCTGAAAATGTGAAAAAGCCGGCCCCGTGCCCAGTTGCGTGGGCATGGGCCGGCTCCTGAAATGGTCCTGATGCCGGTTCAATCCGCAAGGCAGAGGCTGCCGCTCAGGTGCTCCTCAAGCCGGCCGCGGACCTCGAGCAGAAGTTCTCCGGCGGGGCCAACACCGCGCAGAATGCCCACGTGGCGCGCATCGCCGTCCTCGAGGGCGACCGTGCGGTTTCGCCACAGAAGAAGACCGTTTGCCTTTTCCCTCCAGGTCCCGGCTCCTTCCTCGTGAACGCAGGCGGCAAAAAGGGCGTTGGCGAGTCCTGCCCAGACAGCTTCCGGCGCGGGGCAGACGAAGGATCCGGCATGAGCCTTCAGGGAGGTGGCGGGAAGCGCCCGATCCTTGCGCAGGCTTTCTTCGTCCGGGCATGCGGCCACGTTGATGCCGACGCCGGCAAAAAGGATGTTGTCGCGCTCCTCGAGCAGCATGCCGCCCACCTTGGCGGGGGTGCCCAAAGCTTCGTCAACAAGCACGAGATCGTTAGGCCACTTGAGAAGGCAGGGCCAGCCATCATGTCTCAGGCCCTCGCACAGGAAGGCTCCCAGGGCCACCGCGGCCTCGGTTCCCCTGAAGGGCGCTTCCATGGGGAGCTTCAGCCCCGCATGGACGTTGCCCTTGGGCGAGTGCCATTGCCGCCTGTACTGCCCCCGGCCGCTCGTCTGGCTCTCGCACAGGAGCGAGTCGAAGTCCTCGAGCTTTTGGGAAATTCCGGGGGCGCGCACCACGTCGAGGACGGAGGGTGCTTCGCCTGTCTTGAAGATGCGGGGGCGGCGCTCCTGGAGAATATCGAGAGTCGGGTTTGCGCTTTGCATGAGAACGGCGACAAAGGGGAATCAAAGAAGGGCGAAAAGGGAAGGGCGAAAAGGGAAGGGCGGCAAGGAGTTCGACGCTCCCCGCTCCGGCAGGGGCTGTCCGCAGGAGAGTGGGATCAGGCACTTGCGAGCTCGCGGCCAAGGGCGCGGGCGCGCTCGAGTTCCTTCGGGAAGACGGTTCTGAAGCGCTCTTCCTTGTGGGCGGGGTCGAACATCTCGTTGTCGTATTTCGAGTAGTCGTCGAACTGCTTCGTGTCGAAGCTCAAAAAGACGTGGCAGGGACAGGAGAAGACGCGCTCGTTGACGCGTTTGTTGAAATTGATGGCCTGCATCTTGAGAGGATAGCTGGGCAGATCCTTCTCGGCCACGTTCATGGTGCAGACGTAGGCGCAGGCCTTCTTTGGCGGGGCGAGCGTGACGTCGGTGGTGCTGTAGCGGGTGTACTGGAACCACAGCCGTTCCTCGAAGGCCCGCAGAAGCGCGCTCTCGAGGCTGTAGTAGAGCGGCGTGCCAAGGACGAGCACGTCGGCCTCGGAGGCCTTGTCGAGAACGCGCAGAAGATCGTCCTTCTGGGCGCAGCGGCCGTAGGTCCTGGCGCCCAGCCGCTTGCAGGCAAAACAGCTCGCGCAGCCCTTGAAGGACAGATCCTGCAGGTGCACAAGCTCGGTCTCGGCACCCTTTTCGCTTGCGCCCTCGAGCACGGCAGAAAGGAGACTTGCGGTGTTCCTGCGCTTTCTGGGAGAGCCGTTCACGGCGAGGATTTTCAACGCGACCTCCAAAAACGAAAAAAGGACAAAAAGGCAGTAACTTGAGGCGTGTGTTCCAGGACTCAAGGTGCGCGTTGTGACCGGTATGACCTGTGCTCGGGTCGTGGCATCATAAACGCATGCTTTGGGCCTGTGGCCCGGAGGCACGCCGCTTTGGCCCGAGAACGCGCCAGGGGGGTCAAGTTTTTGATGGTTGGACTGCGCCCTTCCCCAGAACGGCGTATTTTTTGCGTCCATCGCCCTCCAGGACATTGAAGGCTGGGGACAGGGCGAAAGACAAGGGGACTTTTCCCCGGATGCCGTTTTTCTACGATGCGTCTTCCTGCACGTCGTCCACGTTGTAGGCGGCCATGTCGAGAATGAGCGTGTCCGAGTCGCGGTGCATGGAGATGGTGTAGAGCTGGGTCTTGACGCTCTGCATCTCCTCGCTTGCGAGCTTGTCGATGAGGTCTTTCGGCGCGTAGAGGATGGAGGCGATGCCCCGGCCCTGGCGCAGGAAAATGTCGGTGCAGGTGTCGAGCACCTCGGCGCGGGCCTTCTCGGAATAGCTGCCCATGTCCGTGAGAGTGAGCTCGATGCCCGGGTAGGCGGCCTGCCAGGGTACGTAGCCGAGGCGCTTCAGGGCGTTCATGACCGCCTGCAGATTGGGGACGGAGAGCTTTTGCCTGAGCTCCACGTTTTCGAGCACCGCGGTCTCGAGGGTCTCGCCCTGCTCGGTGTTGGCATAGAGGCGCGCGGCCCAGGCGATGTTGGCAAAGCCCAGCGTCGCGAGGTAGACGTCCTCTTCCATGGTGTAGAAGTTCTGCATGAGGCCGCAGGCGTCGCGCATGGTCATGCCGGCCCTGAAGCCCTCGAGGGAGCACACGGGCTGGGCGCTCTTGTCGGGCAGAAGCGAGGAGACCTCGCCCTTCAGGTGGGTCGATCTGCCGTCCTTCGTCACCACGACGAGGCAGTTTTCGTGATCCGGGCACAGGGTGAGGGAAACGACGTCCGAAAGATCCACGTCCTTCCAGGTGGTGAGCTGCAGCCCGAGGTCCAGACGCAGCTCCACGACTCCGCCCGGGTTTTCCAGCTCGTTTTCGCCGCCGGGGCCGAGATCGAGGCGCGCAAAGCTCGTGGTGGTCCCGTCGTTCACGCGGATGGCCACGAGGTCCCTGTGGCTTTTGTTGCGTACAAGCAGGGTGGGAGCGGCGGCGTCTTCCGCCTCCAGCGTCTCTCTTGCCTGGCTCGCCGGGGCCGCGCAGACGGTCTCGCAGAACGCGACAAGGGGGATCAGGACGAGCGCGAACGCAGCCCACACGCGCAGTCGGGCAAGGAGGACGCCCCTGGGGTCTTTCATGAGTCGAGCCATGTGGCCTCCGGTTGAAACGTGATGGGGGTTGTCGACTTGTACATTTGCCCAAAAGCCCGACCTGTCAAGGGTTCGAGGCGACGCGGGAGAGGCAGCGCGACAAGGCTGTTCGCAACGAAGAAAGAGGAGACACCTTCCTTGGGGGCTGGAGCCAGCAGGGCACTGTCCTCGGATTCTGCATGATTGGCTCGGCACGATTGGCTCTGCAAGCG
>CAZWOT010000272.1:0-3249 GCA_964635595.1 uncultured Desulfovibrio sp. | reverse complement strand
TCGCAAGCGTCATCAACGACCCCGTGACCACCACCGACGAGCTCATTCCCTCGGGCGAGACCTCGTCCCTGCGCTCCAACCCCCTGAAGCTCTCCGAGTTCGCGCTCTCGCGCAGGGACCCGGAATACGTGGGACGCGCCAAGGCCGTGCAGGCCAGGGAGCGCCAGCGCCTGGACAATCCCGACGACAAGGCCCTCGTGGACGCGTATCTGGCGGCCCTTGCCCCGGTGAAGGAGCTCGACAAGGCCCTTTTCGACGACATCTTCGGGGCAGGAAGCCTTGCGAACGTGGGCATCGGCTCCACCATCTTCGCCGTGAAGCCCGGCGACGGCTCGGCCCGCGAGCAGGCGGCCTCCTGTCAGAAGGTGCTGGGCGGCTGGGCCAACATCGCCCAGGAATACGCCACCAAGCGCTACCGCTCGAACCTCGTCAACTGGGGCATGCTGCCCTTCCTTGCAGCCCCCGGTCTCGGAGAGCGGCTTGTTCCCGGCGACCTTGTGCTCGTGCCCAACGTGAGGACGGCGGTTCGCGAGGCCCATGAGGAAATTCCCGCCCTGCTCGTGCACGACGGCAAGGCGGAAAAACTCGTCCTGCGCCTTGGCGAGCTCACCGACGACGAGCGCACCATCATCCTCGACGGCTGCCTCATCAACTTCTACCGCAACGGCAACTGACGCCCTGGCGCGCTGACGGGCAGGGGCCATGCCCATGCCCGCCAGGCGAGCAGGGCGATGCCTGCAAATCCCGTCGCAAGCCCCGTCAGGAGGCTCGCGCGAAACGCAAGGGCCCCGACCTGCCGATATGCAGGTCGGGGCCCTTTGTCGATTTGTCGAGTGCTGCTGCGGCTGCGAGGCCTCTTTCCCGCAGGCCTATATGAGGCGGAAATCCGGCTCGATGACCTCGAGGCCGTCCATGTAGGGCACCAGCACCTTCGGAATGACGACGCTGCCGTCCTTTTGCTGGTTGTTCTCGAGAATGGCCGCGAGCGTCCTGCCCGTGGGAAGACCGGAACCGTTCAGGGTGTGGCAGAGCTGAGACTTGCCGCCCCTGGGCTTGAAGCGGATGTTGGCCCTGCGCGCCTGGAAGTCCGTGCAGTTGGAGCAGGAGGAAATCTCCCGGTAGGTCTTCTGCTGCGGGAACCAGACCTCGATGTCGTAGGTCTTGGCAGCGCCGAAGCCCATGTCCCCCGTGCAGAGCACTATCTGGCGATAGGGGAGCTCCAGCTTGTCGAGGAGCTTGCGCGCGTGCCCGGTCATGATTTCCAGCTGGTTGAAGCTGTCGTCCGGGTGGGCAAAGCGCACCATCTCCACCTTGGTGAACTGATGCATGCGGATGAGCCCGCGGGTGTCCTTGCCGGCCGATCCGGCCTCGGAGCGGAAGCACGGCGTCGCGGCCGTGTAGGCTCTGGGGAGCTGATCCTCCTCGAGCACCTCGTCCGCGTGCAGATTGGTGAGCGGAACCTCGGCCGTGGGGATGAGGTAGCTCCCCTCGCGCAGCTTGAAGAGATCCTCCTCGAATTTCGGCAGCTGACCCGTGCCGGTCATGGTTTTCGCGGTCACGATGGCCGGCGGGATAACCTCGATGTAGTCGTCTTCCTTCGTGTGCACGTCGAGGAAGAAGTTGACGAGCGCGCGATCGAGACGGGCAGCCCAGCCGAGGGAAACCACGTAGCGGCTTCCGGAGAGCTTTGCCGCGCGCTCGAAATCGAGGCCCTTCAGCTTGCCGCCCACTTCCCAGTGGGGCAGAGGCTCGAAGTCGAACTCGCGGGGCGTCCCCTTGCGCAATATCTCCACGTTCTCGGTCTCGTCCTTGCCCACGGGCACGGACTCGTCGGGAATGTTGGGCACGGAGAGCATCCACGACTCCATGCTCGCCACGGCCTCGTCGGTCTGAGCGTCCAGCTCCTTGATCATCTGCGCAACCGTGGACATCTCGGCCAGAAGGGCCGAGGCGTCGCCCCCCTCGCGCTTGATTTTCGCGACTTCCTGGGAGGCCTGGTTGCGCCTGCGCTTCAGTTCCTCCACCTCGTGGAGATTCTTGCGGCGCACGGCGTCAAGCTCGAGGAAGGTGTCGGCGCTCAAGGAGGAGTGGCGATCCTGCAGGGCCTTGGCGAGAATTTCAGGCTGTTTCTGGAGGCGTTTTAGGTCGAGCATGAATGTCCCTTCGATCCCTTGGTCTGTCCCCGGCTGCCTTGGGCGCATCGGCGTGTTCCCGGGTGTTTCCCCGGGCGCATGTTCGCGCCGTCGGGGGCGCAAACGGTCCCTGGAAACGGCCTTCGTGCGCTTTTTGCCTTTCGGGGCTCTTTGTGGTAGCTTGAATGATTGATGAAAGAGAGGCGCGGCGCTCCCAAAAAGCGCGCGAGCGCCAAATCCCGGCGCAAAATAACGCCCCGGGGCCTTGCTTGGCAAGTCTCGAAGGGGCCCGGGATCTTTGTCTGCGCCCATTGCAACCACACGCGCGAACATCACGCGCGGAACAACTGATCGAAAACCCACAAGTCCCGCGAGGCCACCATGACGCACGCACGCATCGCCTTTCTCCCTCTGCTTCTCGTCCTGCTGTTCGCCCTTTCCGCCTGCGGCCCGAGCAACACCCTGCAGCTGCGCCCGGTGAAACCCGCGGCCTCGGTCCTGCCCGCGCCCACCGCGTCCACCATCGCCGTGGTCAAGCTCCAGGACAAGCGCGTGGACACGACCTCGCTGGGCCTGCGCCGCGACAAGTCCTACTTCACCACCCTGGACGATCCCATGGACTGGGTGAGCCGCGCCATCGCCGACCAGCTCACCTCCAGGGGCTTCCAGGTCTCGTACACCATGAACACCTCCGAGGCCATGCGCGCGAAGCCCGACTTCATCATCAACGGCTCCGTCGACAAGCTTGAGGTCACGGAAATCTCGGCTGCCTCCTACAAGGTCCAGATCTCCATCAACTACGTGCTTGCCAACAGGGACAGGATCGTCCTTCGCCAGCCCTTCGAAATCAACAACGAGAAGACCTCGTTCCCGGGCAACAACGCCGTCGAGGGCCTGCTTGCCGAAGCCCTGAAGGATCTGGCCGTGCACGTGGGCGACAAGGTGGCGGACATCGTGAAGCACTAGAGCGGTTTTACCTTGAAATCCAATATGTCAGACGGACATGCCCGGACTCACAGAACCACCACCCGAGATAGCATTAAGCTTCAAGATGAAACCGCTCTAGGCTTCACGGGCCAACAGCCCGAGAAAAGACGTTTTTTTCGCTGGAAGCGGC
>CAZWOT010000271.1:0-3259 GCA_964635595.1 uncultured Desulfovibrio sp. | reverse complement strand
GCCTCGAGGGGGCAGGGCGCGGTGGTTGTGGTGGCGTCTGCGCGCCCTATTGCTCCCTCAAGGTGATTTTCACGGCCTCGGGCCGTTCGATGACGGACATGCCGTCCGGCAGGCGGCAGTTGAGCGTCACGCTGGCGGGCACGCCGGGCTCGAGCGTCGCCGGCGGAATCACGCTCAGCTGCACGCTCGAGAGATAGGAGGTGGATCTTGCGAGCGCCTCCGGGACCTCGACCTTGATCTTCACCTCGCGCGGGGTGACGCGGTAGAGAGCCGGCTTGTCGGCGATGATCTCCACCCTGTAGGCGCGCTCGATCACGCTGCGGCGGCTGGTGATCGTGTAGGTGGCCTGCACGTTCTTGGGCGTGACCGAGACAAGGCCCGGCGTGTCCAGGGGCAGGCTCTGGCTCACGGTGGTGCCGGCGAGCTTCGGGTCCAGCATGATGGGCAGGCGCAGGGTGCTGATTTCCGTGATCACGCTCTCGGGGCCGGTGAGCGTCACCACCGAGGGCTCCACCACCACGTCCTCCACGGTGAGGGCACCGCTGCGCAGGGGCGAGGTGATGATGGGCTGGACCGGAATGACGCGCTCGACGACCTCGTCGGCCTTGACCACGATGCGCGGCGGCTGCACGTCGAGCACCTCGAAGGCGCGGTAGTAGGCGGCCAGGCGCTCCGTGGAGAGCGGAACGATGGTCACGCCCTTCTTGATCATGGAAAGGTCGATCTGCTGGTTGAGGCGCTGGTTGTTCACGCCGCGCAAAAGGGTCTGGGGCCCGCGCATGCGCACCGTGACCTTGTTGATGAGCCCGTCGGTGACTATGAGGTTCTTGGGGATGCCCGTGTAGTCGATGCTGACCTCGAACTGGGCCTCAATGCGGTCGCGCACGCTCACCGTGTACCACATGGCCGTGGCTATGAGCACGGACACGAGCACCGCGATGACGTGCGGCAGGATGTTCTTCTTTTTCTTGCTAGAAAAACTCATTGAGCTTGCCCCTCAACTGCTCCGTGTTCAGGTTGCGGGTGAGGTTTCCCTTGTAGGCGAAGGAGACTTCCCCGCGCTCCTCGCTGACCACGACCACGGCGGCGTCGGTTTCCTGGGTGATGCCGATGGCCGCCCTGTGGCGCGTGCCGAAGGCCGTGCCCTTTATCTCGGCCAGGGGGAGGATGCAGGCCGCGGCCGCGATGCGTCCGTGCGAGATGATGACGGCCCCGTCATGCAGGGGCGCCTTCGGATAGAAGATGTTTTTCAGAAGCTGGCGCGTTATCTTCGCGTCCACGGAGATGCCCTCGCGCTTTATCATGTCGTCCAGGCGCATCTTGCCCTCGATGACGACGAGCGCGCCGATGCGGGCCTTGGCCATGTCGTCGCAGGCCGTGACCACCTCCTCCATGAGGGAGTTCTTTTTGGAGTTCTTGCCCTTGAAGAAGGAGGTTGCGCCCATCTCGCCCAGGGCATGGCGGATGTCCTGCTGGAAGATGACCACAATCACGAGGAAGAGGGAGGAGAAGATGTGGTCGAGCAGCCAGTTGAGGGTGTAGAAGCCGAACTCGCGGCTGATGATGTAGATGACCGCCAGGAAGAAGAAGCCCGTCAGGATGGCCAGCGCCCGTGAGCCGCGCAGAAGCTGGATCACCTGATAGAGCAGGAAGCTCACGATGGCGATGTCGAGTATGTCTCGCCAGTCGAGGAAGAAGTGTTCGAACATGACGGCCTCGGGGCGGTGTCGGACGGGTATCAGGCGGCTGTCAGGCGAGGGCAGCTGCGAGTTTCAGGGATTGGACGGCCTCTTTTGGGAAATGGACGCGGTGCCATTGGTAGCCGCGGGCATAGGTCAGGGCGGTGGCGACGTTGGTGGCTGCGGCCCGATCTTCGGTCTCCAGGTCCAGCAGCTCCCCGAACACGCGCTTCATGGAGCAGGCCATGAGGCTCGGGCGGCCCAGGTGCGCCCAGGGGGCAGTGCCCCGCATGAGGGCCAGGTTGTGCTCCATGGTCTTGCCAAAGCCGATGCCGGGGTCGAGAAGGATGTTCTCCTCGGGCAGGCCCGCCTTCACGAGAGCATTGAGCCGCTCCTCGAAGAAGTCCGCGACCTCCTTTGCCACGTCGCCGTAGGCCGGGGCCGCCTGCATGGTCTTCGGCGTCCCCTGGCAGTGCATGAGAACGTAGCCCGGGCGATACTGGGCAAGCACGTCGGCCATTTCCGGATCGTGCCGGGCAGCCGAGATGTCGTTGATGACGTCGCAGCCGGCTTCGAGCACGGCCGCTGCCGTCTTCGCGTGGTAGGTGTCCACCGAGAGGACGGCGTCGGGGTGAACAGCCCGCAGGGCCTCGATGAGCCCCGAGAGCCTCGCCAGCTCCTCGTCGGCCGAGATGGGGTCGGCGCCAGGTCGCGAGGACTCGGCCCCGATGTCCAGGATGTCTGCCCCGTCGGCAAGGTGCGAGACGCATTTGGCAAGCGCCTGCTCGACGTTTGGCATGCGCGAGCCGGGAAAGAAGCTGTCGCTCGTCATGTTCACGATGCCCATGACGCCGCCCGGGCCCTTGTGTCCGATGGGCCCCAGCCTGCTGCACCATTTGGCGCGTGTGGCGGTGTTGGCAACGTCTGGCGTGGTCAAGAGCGTCCCTATGAGGTTTTGCGGGGCTGGGGCGAGGCCGCCCGTCTTCGTGTTTTCCTGGGAAGGGAAGGCCGTTCTGGCTCGTCTGGGGCCTTCGGCTGTTCGTCGGCATCTGGCCCGCCCTGGGCCTGGTCCCGTCCCTTGTCCGGGGCCTGGGTCTCCAGGTCCGTCTCGAAGGTGAAGTCGCCGTCGTCCGCACCCCGGGAGGGAGCGTCCTCCACGGCGGAAGCGGAGTCCTGTCCATTCCCCCGAGCTTCCGGACCCGAAGCGGGCTCATTGCCCGAGGCCGTCCTTCTCTTCGCCGCCTTGTCTTTCCGGCCCTGGACCGAGCCGCCTGCCTTGCTCCGGGGCTTGGCTGCCGACTTCCTGCCGGCATTTTTTGAGGGGGCATCCGGACCGTTGTCGGACCTGTTGTCGGAGGATCCGGACTCCTCCGGGGGGAGCTCCTTGCCCTGCATGAGCAGATCCAGCTCCTTGCCGGTGATGGTTTCGCGCTCGAGCAGGGCATTGGCTATGGCGTGGAGGATGTCGATGTTTTCCCGCTGCAGGGTGCGGCAGCGATCGTGGGCCTCGTCGATGAGGGCCTTGACCTCGGCGTCCACGAGTTCGGCGGTTTCCTCGCTGTAGTTCTTGTTCTGGATCC
>CAZWOT010000270.1:0-3277 GCA_964635595.1 uncultured Desulfovibrio sp. | reverse complement strand
AAAGGTGGACGAAAAGCCCGCGGCAAAACCGGAACAAAAGGCGGACGAAAAGCCCGCGGCCCAGGCAGAGAAAACACGGGCCGAGGAGAAGGCAAAGCCCGGGGTGGACACGACCGTCCAGCCCAAAATCACGGTCTACTCCCGCGAAAATGGCGCCACTGTGCGTGTGAGACTCCCTGCCGCCATCCGCTACAAGCAGCAGCGTCTCACCAACCCCGAGCGCATCGTCATCGACATCAACGGGCAGTTCCGCAATCTGCGCGCCCCTGGCGTGCCTGCAAATCCGCTCGTCACAAACGTGCGCCTCGGCCTCCAGTCCAACAACACCACCCGCGTGGTCGTGGACCTGAAGGAAAAGCCGCGCCGCGAGCGCGTCATCCTCTCCGAGGATCTGCAGCAGCTCGACATCCGCGTGGATCAGTAGCCGGCCCCGGGGAGGTCCGCAGGCCGGCAAGGCCTGACAAGTCCACAACTTTTCAGCCCTGGGCAGGGAATGGCTCGCGGCTGGAAACGGGGCAATGTCCCCGCCAACGAAACCCGCGAGAGGCCATCACGTTCACTCGCCCCTTGAAAACACGCAAAGAGTCCCTTTCATCGGCTCCTTAATTTTGGCCCGCCTGGGCCAGGATGAAGGAAAACGAATTGCGGGACTCCAGGAGGTCGGCATGGGATTCGGCACTCTCGTGCAGAAGCTCTTCAGGAAAAATCCCGTGGACAGGGACCAGGCGCTGGCCGAGTTCAACACCCGCTACCAGTCCTTCAAGAACCTTTTGCAGGCCAACGCGGACATGGCCAAGATCCTGGCCACGCTCGACACCGTCTACCACGGCGGCAAGAGCCTGAACCCCGACGACATCCGCCACGAGGTCATGCGGGCCATCGTCAGCGTGCGCACCATGTACGAGAGCCTGGACTCGCTCTCCGGCGGCAAATACAAGGAGCTCGAGGAGGCCATCGAGGCCATAGCCAAACGCATCGGCGACGAGCTCCACTCCTATGCACCCGGCGACGTCTCCGAGCTCACCCTCTCGCTCACGGAGGTGGATGCCTCCATGACCTACAGCGTGGGCGCAAAGAACGCCAACCTCGGCGAGATGCGCAACATGGTGGAGATGCCGGTGCCAAAGGGCTTTGCCATCACCACGAGAGCCGGCCAGATCTTCCTCAACCGCGGCCTCTTCACCAAGGTGCAGAAGTCCCTGGCGAAGATCGACATAGACCATCCCCAGACCATCCAGGAGGCGAGCGACGAGATCACCGAGGCCATCCTTGGCACCCCGGTGCCGGACGAGCTCGCGGAGGCCCTGCTGCTGGCCTACGATCGCCACTTCGGCGAAGAGCGATGTCCCGTGGCGCTGCGCTCGAGCGCCAGCGCCGAGGACGGCGTGCAGTCCTTCGCGGGGCAGTACCTCTCGATTCTGGGCGTCACCCGCGAGACGCTCACCCATGCCTTCAAGCAGGTCTTCGCAAGCCTCTACTCGCCAAGGGCGCTCACCTACCGACTCACCAACGGCTACGAGCTGAGCACCTTCGGCATGGCCATGTGCTGCCTGCAGATGATCAAGGCCAAGGCGGCCGGCGTCGCCTACTCGCGCCACCCCGTGAACATGCGCTCCAACGACGTGCTCATCAACGGCGTCTGGGGGCTCGGCGAGGCCGTGGCGGACGGCTCCGCCCTGCCCGACCAGTGGCTCGTCTCGAGGGCCACCCTGCAGCTCACCCGCGAAACGATAGTCGACAAGCTCACCAAGGTCGTTCTGGAGAAAGATGCCGACGGCTCCTTTGCCCCCCACGTCCAGGAAGTGGAGGAGCTGCTTCGCAACGTGCCCTGCCTCACCCCCGTGCAGGTGGAAAACATCGCCGGCGCCGCCATCCGCCTCGAGCACCACTACCAGTACCCTCAGGACATCGAGTGGGCTCTCGACGAGGACGAGCGTCTCTATTTTCTGCAGACGCGCCCCATGGGCTTCGACGCCTCGACAGACGACGTGCGCGCGCCCGAGCTCGAGAAGCTGCGTCCCCTCATCTCCCTGGCGGAAGTGGCGGCAAGGGGCGTTGCCTGCGGCCGGGTTACCATCATGGACCCGGACGAGGACATGACCCATTTCCCCGAGGGACACGTGCTCGTGCTCACCCACTCCTCCTCCAACGCCACCGTGGCCATGCAAAGGGCCTGTGCCATCGTGGCCGAGGTAGGCTCGCTCACCGGCCACATGGCCTCGGTCTGCCGCGAGTACGGGGTGCCCACCCTCATCAACGCGCCCGGGGCCACCATGCTCCTCGAGGACGGGCAGCTTGTCACCGTGGACGCCCTGAGAGGCCGCGTCTTCGAGGGCGAGATACCGGAGCTTCTCGAGCTCAGCATTCCGAGAGCCCCGGCGGTCAACACGCCCGCCACGGCCCTCATGCGCCACATGGCACCGCACATCCTGCCCCTCCACCTCATCGACCCGCGCGCCGAGTCGTTTGCGCCCGCCAACTGCACGAGCCTGCACGACGTCATGCGCTTCATCCACGAGAACTCCTACAGCGAGATGTTCCTGCTCTCGGACTCCGTGACCGAAGGCAAGGAAAAGGCAGCGACCCGTTTCACTGGGCCCATCCCGATCGACCTCTACATCATCGATCTTGGCGGGGGCCTCAAGGACCCCCTGAAGTCCACGGCGCGCCTTGGCGACGTCACCTGCTATCCCTTGCGCGTTCTCCTCGAGGGCATGCTCAACCCCACCGTGAAAGCCCACGGGCCGCGCCCCGTGAACCTGCACGGCTTCATGTCCGTCATGGGCAACACCATGCTCAACGGCAACACGGCCGAGCGCTTCGGGGACCATTCCTACGCCATCGTCTCCGACCGCTACTTCAACTTTTCCTCGCGCGTGGGCTACCACTACGCCATTGTGGACTGCTGGTGCTCGTCCACGGTCAGCAAGAACTACATCCGCTTCGAGTTTGCGGGCGGGGCCGCCGGCTCCCTCCAGCGCCAGCGCCGCGTGCGCTGCATCGGCATCATCCTGAAGGAACTCGGCTTTCGCGTCGGCGTCATCGCCGACCGCGTGCAGGCCCGCTACCAGAAGTATCCCCGCACCGAGGTGGCCCAGCGCCTCGACCAGCTCGGGCGCCTGCTGATCATGACCCGCCAGATGGACATGCTCATGACAAGCGAGGACGCGGTGACGCAGTTTGCCTCCAACTTCCTGAACGGCGACTACCACTAGCATCGGCTGGGTGCGCTCACCAGGTTTTTCACCGAAACGGCCGAAGTCCGAAGCCAGGCCCC
>CAZWOT010000269.1:0-3278 GCA_964635595.1 uncultured Desulfovibrio sp. | reverse complement strand
CTTTGCAGACCCGGCTTTGCAGACCCGGCTTTGCAGACCCGGCTTTGCAGACCCGTTTGACGGCCGAAAATCGGCACCCGTCTTGACCTCGCGGGCTTTGTATGTGACAAGGCCCATGCCCGCCTGCCGCCCGTTCGGGGACTTTTGCCAAAACCCCGAAAACATGGCCACTCGTGGGCAAGTTCATTTCACGGAGAGAAAACATGCCTCTGTGCACCGTTGAGGAAGCCCTTGCCGACCTGAAGCAGGGCAAGATGATCATCCTCGTGGACGACGAGGACAGGGAGAACGAGGGCGACCTCACCATGGCCGCCGAGTTCGTGACGCCCGAGGCCATCAACTTCATGGTCCGCCACTGTTGCGGCCTTGTCTGCCTCGCCATGGCGCCCGAACTGTGCGACAGGCTGAACCTGCCGCTCATGACCGAGCGCAACAACTCGCTGTTCCACACCAATTTCACCGTGTCCATCGAGGCGAGGGAGGGGGTGACCACCGGCATCTCGGCCCCGGACCGCGCCCACACCATCCGCGTGGCCGTCTCCGACGACGCCGGTCCCGGAAGCATCGTCATGCCGGGCCACATCTTTCCCTTGCGCGCCCGTCCCGGCGGCGTTCTGGAGCGCACGGGCCAGACCGAGGGCTCGGTGGATCTCGCCCGCCTTGCGGGCCTCAAGCCCGCGGGCGTCATCTGCGAAATCATGAAGGAAGACGGCACCATGGCCCGTCTCCCCGACCTCGAGGTCTTCGCGGCCAGGCACAATATGAAGATCGCCTCGGTGCACGACATCATCCGCTACCGCCTGGATCACGGCGAGGTGAGCGTGGAGAGGGTGGCCACGGCCCATCTGCCCACCCGCTTCGGCGACTTCACGGTTCACGCCTACGAGGCAAGCGGCGACACCCGCACGCATCTGGCCCTCGTCAAGGGCGACATTTCCGGTCCCGAGCCCGTGCTCGTGCGTGTTCACTCAGAGTGCCTCACCGGCGACGCGCTGGGGTCGCTTCGCTGCGACTGCGGCGGTCAGCTTGGTGCTGCGCTTATGCAAATCGAGAAGGAAGGCCGCGGCTGCCTGATCTACATGCGCCAGGAAGGCCGCGGCATAGGCCTTGCCAACAAGATCCGCGCCTACGCCCTGCAGGACCAGGGCTACGACACCGTGGAAGCCAACGTGAAGCTGGGCTTTCCTCCGGACCTGCGCGAGTACGGCACCGGTGCCCAGATCCTGGTGGATCTCGGCATCCACAAGCTGCGCCTGCTCACCAACAACCCCAAGAAGATCGTGGGACTTTCGGGCTACGGCCTCGAGATCGTCGAGCGCGCGCCCATCGAGATGGCGGTCTGCGCGGACAACGAGCACTATCTCGAGGTGAAGAAGGACAAGATGGGGCACATGCTGACCGGCATCCGCTGCCACTAGTCCCGGATTTTCGGGCCCCGGGCCCCGGGCCCGAAAGACAGACCTTTTCGACGGGTGCGGGAGCCTTTTCCCGCGTCCGTCTTTTTTATGGACCCCGTTCCGGGAAGAGGCGTCCACACGAGGCCACACAAGTCCAGATGTCCGTTTCCAGTCCACTTGAGGTGTGGATTGCGGGGCCGGGAGGGCCGCAATGAAGTACATCCGCGTGCAGGGGCACGACCCCTCGCTCAACCTGGCCCTCGAGGAGGCCTTCTTTTCCAGGGTCGGGCCCGAGGAGTCCTGGTTTCTGCTCTGGCAAAACGGGCCCTCGGTCATCATCGGCCGCCACCAAAACGCCCTCGAGGAAGTGAACACGAAGGAAATCGAGGAGAGGAGGCTTCCCGTCGTGCGCCGAAGCACGGGCGGGGGTGCAGTCTACCACGATCTCGGCAACCTCAACTTCTCCTTTCTCGAATGCCGCGAGGGCGGGAGCGGTATCGATTTCGGCCGGTATCTTTCCCCGATAGTCCGGGCACTCAAAAAGCTTGGCGTGAATGCACAGATTTCCGGGCGCAACGATCTCGAGGTGGCGGGCAGAAAGATTTCCGGCTCGGCCCAGCGCCTCAACCAGGGCCGCGTCCTCCATCACGGGACCCTTCTTGTTTCGGCCGACTTCGAGGACATGACCCGCGCCCTCAATCCCGAGCCGGATAAGTTCCTTTCCCATGGCGTGGCCTCCGTGCGCTCGCGCGTGGCCAACATCTCCGAGTTCTGGAGCGAAGGGTGCACGCTGGAAACCCTTTGCGAAACCCTGGCAGGCGAAGTCTGCGGCCAGGAGGCGCAAGCCCCGGCCGAGGTTCCGGCGGACGTGCTGGAGCTTGCCAAAACGCTTGCCGGGGAAAAATACGGCAACTGGGAGTGGAACATCGGCAGGTCGCCGAAGTTCACCTCGCAAAGCTCCAGGCGCTTTCCCTTCGGACGCGTGGACCTGCGCCTCAACGTGGAGAAGGGGCACATCACTTGCTGCCGCATCTACGGCGACTTCTTTGCCGTGGCGGATATCGGCGAGCTTGAAGGGCTGTTCGTGGGCTGCCCCTTTCGCTCGAAGGACATGCTGAACGTTCTTTCCGGCGTGAACTTGTCCCGCTGGTTTGCCGGCCTTGCCGACGAGGTGCCCTTGAGGGAGTTTCTGGCCTCGGTCTGAAAAGGGCAGCCAGGCCCTCGTTGACCGCAGACATGAGCGAAGCTCGCGGGCGTCGCTCGCCAATGCGCCCGAAAAGTCACGTCGAAGCCGGGAAATGGCCCGCTTTCTTGTTTTCGCTTTGCCAATGTGCTATGAAAGGCCACTTTCTGGCGACTGTTCCCCTGTGTCGTCGGCCGGCATGCATGTTTCGTGCTTGTCCGCCCTCGGGGCCAGTTGCTCAAATGAACGGCAAATCATCCGTCGGCGGCTCCGGCCGCAGGGGCAGGGCCGACGGGACCAGCAACGGGCCTGCCGGCACAAGGAGCAGGCCAACGGCATACGGAGGCGATTTATGGCAGAACTTCTGAAGACGCCGCTTTGCGACTGGCACGTGGCGCACGGGGCCAAGATGGCGCCCTTCGCCGGCTGGAACATGCCCATCCAGTACGAGGGCATCCTGGCCGAGCACAAGCACACCCGCGAGTCCGCGTCGGTGTTCGACATCTGCCACATGGGCGAGTTCGTCATCAAGGGAGCCGGGGCCAGGGAAGCCCTCATGAAGGCCGTGAGCCACTCCCTGCACAACCTTGCCGTCGGGCGCTGCCGCTACGGCTTCATCCTGAACGAGAAGGGCGGGGTGCTTGACGACTGCATCATCTACAACGTGGCCGACGACCACTACATGGTCGTGGTCAACG
>CAZWOT010000268.1:0-3286 GCA_964635595.1 uncultured Desulfovibrio sp. | reverse complement strand
ATACTGATCTTGGCGCCGAACCCGGTATGCCAAGATAAATCAGCATATCCCTAAACGCTCTCCCCTGGGAAGACCCGGGCAAGGACATCCGGTCCTTCGTGCCAGGTTCTCCCTCGTTGCCCGAAGCATCCCCAAAAACGTCCCCCGAGCATGCGTGATGCCGACGCACCCCTGGTGCGCCGCCGGGATGCGTGAACTTCGGAGGACGAGCCTCGACGATCGGGAGTACAGACATGAAAGCCTCAAAAGCGGTCAGGTACGGCCTCGGGGGCCTTGCAGCGATCGTGGTGCTCGGCGCATGCGCCCTCTATTTCGGCGGTCCCGCCATTCTCGAGAAGGTGCTTGCCCACGCCAACGAGGTCTCGCAAAAATCCACCGGCAAGTCGCTCACCTTCGCGACGCCGCCCTCCATCTCGCTCATGCCGCTGGGCGTGAGCTTCGAGGGCGTGCGCTGGGGCGACGACGCCTCAGACCTTTCCGTCTATGCCAAAAGCGGCCATGCAAAGGTGAGCCTTGGCTCCATTCTTTCCGGCACGCCCGAAGTGCAGGAAGTGGTTCTGCAAAGCCCGGTTGTGGTCATCCGCGCGGTCGCCTCGCAGACGGCGCTCGGCCCCGTGGCGGTCGATGCCGCCAGGTGCGGCGCACAGCCCAAGGACGCCGCCGGGGCGGCAGGCGAAAAGCCGGACGCCGGGGAAGAGGCCGCGCAAGCCCGGCCAGAGCAGGAAAAGGATGCGGGCGTAGGCCCCCTGCCCATCCAGCTCGATCGCCTCATGTTTCAGGACGGCACCTTTACCCTGGCCCAGGCCAGCGGCGACGAGATGACGCTCTCCAAGGTCAATCTCTCGGTGCGCAACATTGGCCAGGGCGAGACGGGGGAGCTCGAGTGCGACTTCGTGGCCGCCATCCAGAAGGCCTCGGGCGAGTACATTGAGGCCAACCTGGCCGTGCAGGGGAGCGCCCGTCTGACCCTGCCGGAGGTGGCCCTGAACGTCCTGAAGATAACCCTCACCCCCGTGACCGGGCTCTACGACAAGGCACGTGGCCCCTCGAGTCTGAGTGTCGCGGGAACGCTCAATCTCGACACCATGGCGCTCGATCTGCAGGGCCTCGACATGAACTTGGCGGGTGCCAAAATGGGCGTGAAGGGTTCGGGCGATCTTGCCGCCTCCTCCTTCACGGGTTCGTTTGCCCTGGACGCCTCGCCCTCGAAGACGAGCGTTTTGGCCGACAACTTCGGCATCGGCCATCTGGGCGCGAAGGGCGACATCCGGTTTGCGTCCAACGCCCTGCACGTGAAAAATCTCGCCGCCAATGTCGACAAGGCGAAACTGACCGGCGAGATGACCCTGTGGCCGGACCCGCTCGCCATCAAGGCGACGCTGCACTGCCAGGACGTGGACGTGAATGCCTTCATGGGCGGCAAGAAGGACGCGAAGCCGGTAGCCAGGGGCAAGGCGGAAGCCAAGGCCGTACGCGGCACGGAGCCCCAGAAGACGGCCACGCCCGTCACCTGGCCGCAGGTGGACATCATCCTCACCGGCGACAACATCGTCTACCAGGGCGTCGCCATGGGCAAGCTCGACGGCACCGTGACCGGCAAGGACGGCGTCTACTCCGTCTCGCCGTTCAGGCTTTCCGTGGAGGGCAACAGCCAGGTGGACGCGAAGGCGCGTCTCGATCTCAAGAAGGACAACTGGCAAAGCTCCGGCACCGTGAGCTCCATGAGTCTCGCCACGTTGCAGAAGCTGGCCGGACAGGGCTTCGACGTGTTCGGGGCGGCATCCCTCAACTGGGATGTCGCGGCGAGCGGCAAGGAGACAGACGAGCTCCTGAAGTCCGCTGTCGGCAAGGGCCAGCTTGTGGTCACCAACGTCTCGGCCCCCGGCGTGACCAAGGCCATCAAGGGCACCACCGAGCTCGCGAAGCTCGCCGTGCCCGAACGCGTGGACCGCGTTTCCGTCCCCTTCACCCTGGGCGGGGGGCACGCGCGCTTCACCGCCACGGTCACGGGCCAGGGCGTTTCCGGCAAGGGCCAGGGCGATGCCGACTATGTGGGCAGGCGCATCGACGCCACCGCCGACGTCACCATCTCCGGCACCACCGTGCCCCTGAAGATCAACGGTCCCTTCAGCGACGTCTCGGTCGGCGTGGACGCGGAAAAGCTTCTGAAGAACATGGGCAGGGGGCTCATGGAGGACGTGGTTGAGGACACGGGCAAGATCAACCCCGGGAAGGACATCAAGAAGATGATTCCCGGCAGGGGCGGCAACATCCTCAAAGGCATTTTCTAGGCCGGCCAGGGGCGCCCCGGGTCGGCCACTTTCCCCGGGGCGTCTTCTGGAGGGCCCGGTTTCGCGACGGGAGGCGGAACATGAGCATCATCACCTGGCTTGGACACGCGGCCTTCAAGCTGCGCGCGGACAACCTTTCCATTCTCGTTGATCCCTTCTTCACCAGCGAGGCCATGGGCACGCTTGCCGAGGAAGGCGGCGTGGACCTGGTCCTCATCACCCACGACCACGCCGACCACACGGGCTCGGTTGCGGAGATAGTCTCGCGCACCAATGCCCGCGTGGGCTGCATCGTCGGCACGGGCGGCCATCTCGCGGAAATGGGCGTGCCCCAGGAGAACATCCTCCACGGCGGCTTCAACATGGGCGGCACAATCGGCTTCAAGGGCTGCCAGGTCACCATGACGCCCGCCTTCCACACCTCGCAGACCGGCTCGCCCGCGGGCTACATCATCCGCATGCCCGACGGCTTGACCATCTACCACGCGGGCGACACCTGCGTCTTTTCCGGCATGGCCCTCTGGGGCAAGCTCTATCCCATCGATGTGGCGCTTTTGCCCATCGGCGGCCACTACACCATGGACGCGCGCCAGGCCGTCCTGGCCTGCGGCCTTCTGAAGTGCCAGAACGTCGTGCCCATGCACTGGGGAACCTTCCCGATCATCGCCCAGGACACGAGCGAGTTCGAGGAGCTGCTTGAAAAGGACGTGCCCTCCTGTCGCTGCATCCCCCTGAAGGTGGGCGAGAGCGCCGACTTCTCGATCTGATTGCCCGCAGCCTTGGCCTCCCCGGCTGGTCGGGGCTTTTGGCCATCTCCTCCAGGGCGGACGTCAGGAACACAACCTTCCGGAAACAGGCCGCCATGTCCGGAAATAGGCGGTTTTGTCCGGGGATTGGAGTTGACAGGACGCGAATTTTTTGGGAAGTCCCATATCGCCGCGTGCCCGTGGCTCAGCTGGATAGAGCGTTGGCCTCCGGAGCCGAAGACCGGGAGT
>CAZWOT010000267.1:0-3298 GCA_964635595.1 uncultured Desulfovibrio sp. | reverse complement strand
GCCAATTTGAGTTCGTGCTCGAAAAGTTCCCGGGGCTTTGCTGCCCAAGTCATGCCTCAGAAATCAAGCCAAGCTACCGGAGCTATGCAGATACGAGTCAAAATCAATCACCGGGCACGGAGGGCATTTTCGCCAGGAAACTGTTCACGCGCAAGGCTTCGTGGCACCGGTTTTCCGGCCTTGCGTCGCTTCAAGCTGCAGTCTGACCAGGCCGTCCAGCGTGTCCTCGTCCCCGCAGTTGCCGATGCCCAGGCATCGCTTGGCCTCGGCCATGCTCATCTTGCGCGGGAGGGGACGGAGGTCTGCCGCGTCCAGCAAAAGAGCCAGATCGTCCGAGACGCGTTGGCGATTCTCGACCTGCCGTTTCCAGAGTTCCTCCGCGTCGTCCAGTCCGTACATGTCCTCTTTTTTGCCGGCACCTGCAGAGCGCTTGCTGTCAGGCAGGTCATCGTGTCCGGCATCGCAGGGACTCTCGTCAAACAGCAGGTTCAGAAGAAGAATCTCGCCGCTCCTCTCCATGTCGGGCAGGACAAAGGCTTTGTGAAGGACGTCCGACATGCGTTCGAGGGACATGCATTTGCCCCTTGCCTCGAGCTTTGACAGGAGGCTGCACATCATCAGGAGGGACAGAAAACACATGGTTCCATGGGCCTTCATCCTGGCGTCTGCAAGAGTGCCGAGCCCGTGGACGGGAAAGGTGCCGAGCATCGATGAAAGACGTTCCTTGAGAGCGGAAAGACGTCTGCCAACCGTTGGTTGCGGCAAGTCTTTCCTGTCGGTTTGCGCGCGTTTTGTCGGGGCTTTTGAGACTTCTTCGCCGCCCTCCACGTGATGCACGCTTTGTACGTTGAACTCGTTCTTCAGCCTGTCCGCCGCACGTCCGGCAAGCTCGCTTTCCGGCACGTCGCCGTCCTCGATCAGCATGTCGACGGGAAAGCCGTCCTGGTTGACGGCAAGGGCGACGGCATATTTCGGAACGTTCGGAACGCTCTCCCTCAACAGGCCGAACGGACACAGATCGTCCTCAAGGGGCATCACGGGCCGGACAGTCAGGGTGGTGACCCAGATCGTCCCGATGCTGCTCCCGACGTTTTCGAGAAAGCTTGTGACCGCGTGGCGAACCAGTGTCACGGCATGTCCGGACAAAAGGTCGTGGACCGCCTCAAAGCCCGGACGGCCGATCCGCCACCAGGGGCAGTAGAAGAAGTTTCCCTTGTGTTCGTATGCGCAATGACGGGACACGGGATCCAGCACTTTCAAACACGCGAGGTAGAAGACAAGGTCGTTCAGCCGCCAGGTTTCGATGGGGGTGTACTTTCTCTGGATGTAGCCGAGCTTGTATTTGAGGCCGAGCTCCTTTTCCCAGATGTCCTTCAGGGCCAGATGGCCGTAGCGGAGGAGGACAAGCTTGTTGAGGTTCGTGGGCGGCGGCGTTTCCTTCGCGTCCTCGCATTCCCACTCGCCGGTGGCGATTTTGCGCCGCGCGGCCTCCTCGTCGCCGACTTCAAAGTCGCGGGAGATGAGGGCGGAGAGCCTGCGCCGTTCCTCCTTGTCCCTGAGGGCGGCATGGACGCGTTCGTGCGCCTTGCAAAGTTTGCCAAAGGAGATTTTCGACTTGATCTTCGGGGCATTTTGGCCCGGTACGCGCACGCTCTTGAGCAGATACAGGTACTCGATGCCGTTGTTCTTGCGCACGCTGAGAAACATGCTTTCCACCTCAAGCTTGCGAGCGTCTCTACCCGCGTCGCGCAGCCTGTCTTGCTGCCCATTTTCTCGCCGCGGTCAGCCCGTCCAGGACAAAGAGCGCGCCGCAGACAAGAATCATGACTCCGGAGACCGTGATGACGGCTCGGTAGTCGAAGCCCAGCGAGATGATGCCGCCGCCGATCATGGGCGAGGCCATGGCCGAGAAGTCAAAGGTCATGAGCATGAGGTTCGAGTTGGCGGAGCGGGTCTCGGGCAGGGAGCGGTTGTACACCGCCGAGGCCGTCAGGGGATAGAGCAGGGAGAGCGCCAGGCCGTAGACGATGGTGGCCGGGACATAGGCCCACAGGGGGGCCCAGGCGATGACGAAGACGGCCAGGGCCATGATGACGGCCGTCACGGGCACCACGCGGTAGCAGGGAAGTCTGTCCATGTGTCTGCTCGCCAGGGCCCGCACGAGGATGATGGTCGACGTGTAGAAAAAGAAGAAGGCCCCCGGATTGCCGCCCGTCTGCGAGGTGAGGCCCTTCATGAAGAAGATGCACGACGAGGTGGCAAGCGAGAAGCAGATCATGGAGAGATAGACGAGGGCCAGGCCAGAATGGGTGACACCGTGAACAAGGCTTCTCGTGTAGGTCTTGAAGTCCGTGCCGGCGCCGGCCGCGTCGGGTCTCGCGAAGGCCTTGCGCAAAAGCCTGGTCATCATGAGGCTCGGCACGAGCAGAAGGCCCGTGAGCGAGTAGAGCGCCGGCTCCGAGCCCACGATGGGCAGAAGGAACTCGCCGAGCGAGGGGATGATGCCGTAGGGCAGAAGAAAGGTGATGGAAAAGAGTGCGAAGCCCCTGGCGCTTTGGCCGGGCGGGATGCAGGAGACCAGCAGCGCGGTGATCGAGGTCGAGAAAAGGGCCAGGAAAAAGCCCTGAACCGCACGCAGAACGAGCAGCGTCCACTCGAAAAGGGGCGATGCCGGGTCGAGGAACTGGTAGGAGAACAGAACGCCCGAGCTCGCGAAAAGCGAGACCACCACTATCCAGAACTTGTCCCTTCGCAAAAGGAGCAGGATGGCCGGAGGCCGTGTCAGAAGGATGACCGCGAAGAGCACGCCCAGAAGCAGGCCGTTCCAGTTCGGGTCCACGCCCGTGCGGGCGAGCCACTGCTCGAAGCAGTAGTACACGGCCATGTAGCAGTTGCTGAAAAGGGCGAGGAAGAAGAGCAGGATGAAGTCCCGCGAGAGGAGGCCGCCCTTTTGCGCGCTCCTTTCGGGGGCCTTGCCCCCGTTCTTCTGATCCATGTCCTTTTAGTCCTTCATGGTCTCGGACCCGTGCCTTGCGTCCTTGCGCCTGCGCCTTGCCAGTCTTTCTTCCTGTCCTCATGGGCCCGGGTCCGGGCTGTCCGTCAGCATGGCCTGTGAAAATCGTGTTGATTCCCGGGGCGCGTTTGTCCCCTGTTGATGACTCATGGCGGGGGTGCAGATCTTGAAGCCATGAGGCAGCGGATGGGCATTTTTTGATTTTGGCCGGCTGGTCCTCCTCTTTGCGTGCAAGACAGGGTGCTGCGAGCTTGCGGGGAAGTGATGCCAGGGCTGAAGTCTTTT
>CAZWOT010000266.1:0-3306 GCA_964635595.1 uncultured Desulfovibrio sp. | reverse complement strand
TGAACCTCGGCTGCGCCACCGGGCACGCCAGCTTCGTCATGTCCAACAGCTTCACCAACCAGGTCCTGGCCCAGCTCAAGCTCGCCTCGGCCAAGGATCTGAAGCGCGAGGTCTACACCCTGCCCAAGGAACTGGACGAGGAAGTGGCCAGGCTCCATCTTGGCCGCATCGGCGTGAAGCTCACCACGCTCACCAAGGAGCAGGCCGACTACATCGGCGTGAAGGTGGAAGGGCCCTACAAGTCCGATCTCTACCGCTACTAGGCCGCAGCACCCGTCGCCGCGGCCATGCAGCGCGGCATGACGCGACATTTCGACAGCATTGAAGGAGGGGTTTGCCAGTCCTTGTCCGCAAGCGGCGGATAAGGGCCGCAAGCCCCTTGTTTTTCCTTGTCTTTCGCGGGCAGGCCCTGGCCATCCCGTTTTTGACTTTTCATGCGGCTATCCCGTACAGTCTGCCCGCGCCAAACGGGCCATTTCCGGGGACAAAACCCAGCACGCAGGCCCGCTTTTGGCCCCCGTCTGCACAAAACACCCGCAAGGAACAGGCATGAGCGAAGATAGACGCGATCCGCCCACCATCACCCTCGAGCTCCAGCCCGAGGGACGCGTGTCCACGATCCCGAGGCCCAAGACCGTGCGCCAGCTCCTGGACAGGCTCGGCCTTCTCGAGGAAACGGCGCTCGTCATTCGCGACGGCGGGCTTCTGACGCCGGATCTCGGCATCCAGCCAGGCGAGCGCATCATCGTGCGCACCGTGACCTCCCGCGGCTAGACCCGGCCAAAAAACGGGGCGGAACGGACCGAAAAAAGCACCCGCACGCCGGCCCGGACACGCAAAGCTCCCTCCAGGCCATACATCAAGGAAACGCTCCCCGGGGACAGCCCCGAAGACCAAACATCATGCTGGAAGCACTCTCCAATCCCGAACAGGCCATCCGCAACTTTTCCATCGCCTTCATCCCCGCCTTTCTCGGCATCATCCTGCACGAGATGGGACACGGCTGGGTGGCCCTTCGCCAGGGCGACACCACGGCCAGGAACATGGGGCGGCTCACCCTGAACCCCATCGCCCACATCGACCCCGTGGGCCTGCTCATGTTCGTCCTGACCGCCACCCTCGGAAGCTTCGTGTTCGGCTGGGCCAAGCCCGTGCCCATCAACGTGCGCAATTTCAGAAATCCCCGCCAGGGACTCATGCTGACGGCGCTCGCGGGACCGGTGACGAACATCCTGCTCGCCATCCTCTTCGGCGTGCTTCTCAAGGCCACGCTGACCTTCTTCCCCTACGACGATTACGCACAGAGCTCCTCCTACATGTTCGCGCTCTCGGTCATGCAGATGGGGATCATCATCAACCTCGGCCTTGCGCTCTTCAATCTTTTCCCCATTCCCCCGCTGGACGGCAGCAAGGTGATCTCCTTCTTCATGCCGGTCCCCCTGGCCGTGCGCTATCTGTCCATCGGAGCCTCGGGCATGCTCATCCTGGTCATCCTTCTGGCCTCGGGCGTCCTCGGGCCCATCATCCGCCCCATCCTCCAGGGCAGCTTCAACCTCATCATCGGCGTCCTGGGGATAGCCTAGGGGCGATGGGCGCGCCCATGAAGATAGTCGCCGTGGACTACGGGCTTGCCCGCGCGGGACTCGCCGCGGGCGACGGCGAGCTCGGCTTCGCCTGGCCGCTCGAAACCGTGAGTCTCGACGCCTTCAAAAACCGCAAGGAGCACCTGCAGGCCATCGCCGACAGGGTCATGGCCGAAGGGGCGCAGCTGTGCGTCCTCGGCCTCCCGCTCCTCGAGGACGGGACCGAGAGCCTCACCACCCGCCAGGTGAAGAACGCCGCCCAGCGCCTGGCCCGCAGGGTCCAGTGTCCCTGCGTGTTCGTGAACGAATTTCTGACCTCGCAGGAAGCCATGGGCGACCTCGAAGCGTCGCGGCTGAAGAGCAGGAAGCGCAAGGCCGTGCTCGACCAGGCTGCGGCCGTGCGCATCCTCGAAAGCTACCTCGAAAACCCGGCGTGCGCCGTGCCCGTTGAAGGCGGCAGCGGGAGCGGCACGGAGCAGGCTGTTCGCCCCTGAAGACGCCCCCGAAATCACCCCGGGCTTTGCCCGAAACCAGACCAGGACCAGACAGGGATCAGGAGAGACAAGAACCATGTGGCAAGTCGTGAAAATCCTCGCCATCAGCGTGCTGTTCTGCCTGCTCTCGGTCGGCGGCTGGGGCGCCTTCATGGCCCAGCAGTTTCTGAACACGCCGGGCGAGACGCCAGGCCGCGAGGTGCTCCTCGACATTCCCCCGGGCGCCAATCTCTCGCGCATCGCGACCATGCTGGAAGACCAGGGCATCATCACCTCGGCCTTCAAGTTCCGCCTGCTCGCCCGCTACAAGGAAGTGGCCGGCGGCCTGCAGGCCGGGCGCTTCCGCTTCAACACGGGCTGGCTTCCCGAGCAGGTGCTCGACACCCTCGTGAACGGCCAGCCGGTGCTCTCGCGCGTCACCGTGCCCGAGGGCCTCACCTACTGGCAGACGGCCAGGGTCCTTGCGGACGCGGGCTTTGCGCCCTACGAGGAGCTGGTGGAGGTGGCAAAGGACAAGGAGTTCCTGCGCCACTACGGCATCCCCTTCGACACGGCCGAGGGCTTCCTCATGCCCGACACCTACCTGCTCAAGACCCCGGACGACGAGACGGCCAGGGATCCGAAGCGCGCCTGGAAGGTCATGGGCAGGCTCGTGGACACCTTCTGGCAGAAGGCGGCAAAGATCTGGCCCGACGGCACGAAGCCCTCCACCGAGGAGCTGAAGAAGTACGTCATCCTCGCCTCCATCGTGGAAAAGGAAACGGCCGTTGCTTCCGAGCGCCCGAGGGTGGCCGGCGTCTATGAAAACCGCCTGAACCGCGGCATGCTTCTGCAGGCCGATCCCACCATCATCTACGGCAAGGGGGAGGGCTTCAAGGGCCCCATCACCAGGAGCATGCTCGAGGACCCCAAAAATCCCTACAACACCTACCAGTCTGCGGGCCTGCCGCCAGGCCCCATCTGCTCCTTCGGGGCCTCGGCCCTGGCCGCGGCCGTGAATCCCGAAAAACACGAATTCTTCTATTTCGTCGCCGTGCGCGACGGGGGCGAGCACCGTTTCAGCAAGACCTTGAGCGAGCACAACAAGGCCGTGCGCGAGTACCGCAAGACCCGCGCCTCCCAGTAGGGCACGCCCAGGCGGACACGCCGCGCCATGCCCTACGCCGCCCGCATTCTTCCCGAGTTTGACAGTTTGCGGCTAAAAAATCCAACTTAAGTCATTGAGGTTA
>CAZWOT010000265.1:0-3308 GCA_964635595.1 uncultured Desulfovibrio sp. | reverse complement strand
CCGGTGATGTGGGCCATGCCCTTGATGGGCATGTCGCGCAGAAGCGACTTCACGCATTCCACGTAGATGGCCGTGGGCGCCAGAAGCACGTCGGCCACGGTCCTGTCCTCCTCGCCGGGGAAGGGGTCGGAGGGTTTGAGGCCCGACTGGGCGAGAATCTTGCGCACAAGCGAGTAGCCGTTCGAGTGCACGCCGGTGGAGGCGAGGCCTATCACCACGTCGCCCACCTTGACGGCGGAGCCGTCGATGAGCCGGGCGTTGTCCACAAGGCCCACGCAGAAGCCCGCGAGATCGTACTCGCCGTCGGCGTACATGTCCGGCATCTCGGCGGTCTCCCCGCCGAGGAGCGCACAGGATGCCTGCTTGCAGCCCTCGGCAACGCCGGTGATGACGGTCTGGGCCGTGGCGATGTCGAGCTTGCCGGTGGCGAAGTAGTCGAGGAAGAAGAGCGGGGTGGCACCCTGGACGAGAATGTCGTTGACGCTCATGGCCACGAGGTCGATGCCCACGGTGTCGTGCCGGTTGAACTGGAAGGCCAGTTTCAGCTTGGTGCCGACGCCGTCCGTGGACGACACGAGCACGGGCTCCTCCATGCCGTTGATGTCCGGACGGAACAGGCCGCCGAAGCCGCCGATGTCGGAAATTACGCCCTTGGTGTGCGTCTGGCCCACGATCTTGCGGATGCTGGCGACCAGGGCGTTGCCGGCCTCGATGTTGACGCCGGTAGCAGTATAGGCTTTGGACCGTTCTGAAGTCATTTGTGCAAGCTCCTTGTCTGGTGGAGGCATGGTATCAAAATTTGTATCGGAACAAAAGCCTTGGGAGGGGCGTTGGAACACTTTTGCAAAAGCCCGTGAAATCGGCTCGAATGGCCGATATGCGAAGAATTTTCAGGGCCCCGTGCAGGGCCGGGAGGCAGGAGGCAGAATCAAAAGATTTGCACGCGAACGCCCGGCCTGTCTCTCTGTCCTTTTCGCCCGATTGCGGCTAGACTTGGGGGAAGAAACGGGCTCCGGGACCCCTGGCCTGGGCAGCATGCCCAAGGCCTGCCTGGAGCCGGCATTTTCCATTCAATCCCATGGGAGGCAGGCGCGCATGGCCACGGCGCTATACTGGGAACGCGTGAAGCAGGGCGAGGACGGGGTCGAGACCGGCGGCGAGATGCTGGACGTGCGCTGCACGCTCTGCTTCCACCGCTGCCGCATACGTCCCGGCAGGGCCGGCTTTTGCGGGGTGCGCGTGAACCGCGGCGGGACGCTGGTCTCGCTGGTCGCGGACAACGCCGTGAGCCTCGGACTCGACCCGGTGGAGAAAAAGCCGCTCTTCCACTTTCTGCCCGGCACAAGGACGCTGTCCCTGGGCACGCTTGGCTGCAACTTCGCCTGCCGCTTCTGCCAGAACTCCGGCATTTCCCGCTCGCCCTCGGACACGGGGCACCTGCGAAAGGGCACGAAGGTGAACGGCAGGGGCCTTGTCCGGCTTGCGAAGGAAAAGGATGCCCCCAGCATCTCCTGTACCTACAACGAGCCCACCATTTTCTACGAGCTCGTGAGGGACATCGGCCTTGCGGCGCAGGAAGCCGGACTTCGGGTCGTGCTCGTGAGCAACGGCTGCATGGCAAGAGAGCCGCTCCTGGCCCTCAAGGACCTTGTCCACGCCGTGAACATCGATCTCAAGGCCTTCACCTCGTCCTTCTACAGCAACATCTGCGCAGGCAGCCTCAAACAGGTGCTGGAAAACCTGCCAATCATGAAGCGCATGGGCTGGTGGGTGGAGGTGACGACGCTCCTCATCCCCGGCCTCAACGACTCGGAGAAGGAGATCCGCGACATCGCCCGCTTCATCCGCGAGGATCTGGGCAGGGAGACGCCCTGGCACATCAGCGCCTTCCATCCGGCCTACCAGATGATGGACCGCCCGCGCACCTCGCCGAAGGCCATCCACGAGGCCTGCCTCATCGGCAGGGCCGAGGGACTCTACTATGTCTACGGCGGCAACGTGGTGAACCCGGAGGACGAGGCCACCTACTGTCCCGAATGCCACGCCGTCTGCTTCGGCAGGCTCGGCTACCGGGTGCACACGCGCTCGGGCGGCGTCTGCCCCTCCTGCGGCGCAAAGCTGGCCGGCGTGTGGGAGTAGGACGCCTGTGCACAGGCAGATTGGCAGGCTGGCGGATTGGGATGATGTCTGTCTTCCTTCGGGGCTCTGACAGGAGGGCGTTCGGTCCACTACAGGCTTTCCATGAGTGATAGCCGCGGGCAAATTGCCTGAATTGGGGTGCTGGAGATGTCCCCGGTCGGGAACTGGACCCAATGGCAAGGCGCCAATGCCCCTTTTTTCGTCCGTTCGCGCAACGGGCATATCAGCCAAAAAAGAGCGCCCCAGTCCCGAAAACGGCCGGGAGGGGCGCTCTTTTGATTCTGGTTCCGGAACCCAGAAGAAGGCCAGGGCTTTGGTCCTATATCTGGTCTATGCCGCCGTAGTCGAAGTCGCCCTCGGGCAGGTCGTCTTCGGGCTGGGGTGCCGGCGCGTCTTTGGGAGAGGCAGACGGCTGGCCTTGCGGCGCGTTCTCGGGCGCGTTCTTCTTCTCCGCGTCCTTCTTGGCCGCGGGTGCGGCCGGCGGCGGGTTCTTGCCCTGGTAGGTGCGGCCGGTGGGCCGGTAGTTGGTGTCCGGCTTCATGGGCAGCATGATGTAGCTTGTGACGGTGGCCACGCCCTTCACCTCGCGGGCGGCCTCCACGGCGGTCTTGCGCTCGTCGGAATTGTTGGCGACGCCCAGAAGGACCACGCGGTTGGAGTTGACCTCGGTGTCGATGCGGGTCGAGTTGAGCCTGGAGGTGCCGATAAGGGCCGTGCGCAGCCTGGCAGCGAGGGCGATGTCGCTGTCCACGGGCTTCTTTATCGAGAACCAGTGGGGCGTCACCGAGCGCACGCGCTTGTCGCGCCTGGCGATTTCGATGGCCTTGGGTCTGAGCTTGTCCGGGCACTCGCCCACGAGGAAGACGTGGCCGTAGTAGCAGTAGACGCTGATCTCCCATCCGTCGGCAAAGCGCTCCTCCATGAGGTTTTTCTTGATGAACGTGGAGATGGCCTTGTCCGAGGACATGGTGTCCATCAGGCGTTCGTCCGTGGCCGTGCTGTAGACCGCGCAGCCTGCCTGCAGACCAAGCGCCAGGACCAGGACCGCCAGCAAAAGAACGTGTTTCATGGGGATTTCCTCGCGTCGCAGCGGTTTTGTGTTGTTGAATCGGGATTCCCGTATGCAGGGAGAGCGTACATTTCGACGGGCAGGGGACCTTTGTCCCTAG
>CAZWOT010000264.1:0-3327 GCA_964635595.1 uncultured Desulfovibrio sp. | reverse complement strand
GGAAGAAGCTCTGGGGAATGCCCCAAACCTTGGCGGACGAGAATGCGCAGGACGAAAATGCGCAGGACAAGGATGCGCCCGACAGGGATGCACCCGACAGGGATGCACCCGACAGGGATGCACCGGACGAGAGTTGAGGACGCCGGGACACCCGGCAGCGCGCCCGCTGGACGGCAAACACCATCCGCAAGGAGGACATCGGCACGCAACCCAAGAAACGGCCGCGTTCAACCGCAAGCAATCACAGCGACCAACGTCACCCCTGCCAACCAAAAACACCAACCAGTACCAGAGAGGATTCCAGCCATGGCCAACATGAAAGTGAAATACCTTGGCAACCTGCGCTGCGAGTGCACACACATCGCCAGCGGCACCACCATTGTCACCGATGCCCCCGTGGACAACCACGGCAAGGGCGAGGCCTTCTCGCCCACGGATCTCTGCGCGACGTCCCTTGCCGCTTGCTGCATGACCATTATCGGCATCTACGCCCAGCAGCACGATGTGGACGTGACCGGCACGGAAATTTCCATCACCAAGGTCATGAGCGCCAACCCGCGCCGCATCGCCAAGATCCAGATCGTCTTCGACATGCCCGACCGCGAGTACTCGGACAAGCAGAAGGCCTCCATCGAGCGTTGCGCCCGCACCTGCCCGATGCACCTGAGCCTGCATCCGGAGACCGAACAGGAGTTTGTGTTCAACTGGAAGCGCTAGAGCTGGTTCATAATGAAAGCCAATATCACAGGCTGCGATGTCCAGACTCACGGAACCATACACCTGAGACAGTATTAAACTTCAAGACGAAATCGCCCTAGAATGGGCGTGCTCCAAATTGGGAAAGAAAACCGCAGCCGACCGCATCGGGGCTTTCGGGCATTGTCCGAAGGCCCCTTCTTGAGTGCGTCCGCCCTGGCGCACGTTCTAATGGGTGAAAGTCCCTGGCGCAGGGGCAGCACTGTTGCGCGACATGATATTTGACCCGCTGGGCGGAGAAGCTGACCCTCCTGCCGGTAGTCGAGTCCGGCCAGGGGGCAACTCATGGCAACAGTCAGGCACAACAAGGGGGCATCTCGACACAAGAAGGCAGCCCCGGCGCCGATTCCGTCCTCCAGGCTGGGGTACGGCTGCTTGCGCCTGCCGGGGTCTTGTACACACGCGCCTGTCTGGCCAAAAGCGTGAACTCGGCCGAGCAGACGGAAGTTCTCGCGGATGCTGTCCTGGCAGGAGGCTGCCAAGTTGTCGGACACCTCGCGTGAGTCCGAGCCGGCCGCGCTGGACACGGTCATCACCTTGTTGGTGGGCTCCCAGCCGAAGCTCGTGTGCCCGTCGACCCCTTCTCGGTCCAGAACTTCTGCAACAATACAAAAGCCCCGGCGGGAAGCAGTATCGGGCACGGGGCTTACAATTTGGGAGGCGCCAGAATGCGTCTCGAGCGTCTTGCAGCAGTTTGCTCAAACCAGCTTCAGCGCATGTATCTGGAGAGGAACTTCTGCATCTCGTCGAAATGGAAGGCGGTTTCGGGCGCAGTGATCGACTCGAGGTACTGGACGTGCGACTGCCCCTCGTAGACCAGTAGATCCGTGGGCTGGTCGAGGTCGCGGAGTATGGAGTGCACGCGCACGGTGTTGCTCAGGAACAGATCGCGCGTCCCGGAAACGAGCATGGTGGGCGGGAACTCCTCGTAGCTGCCGTAGACCGGCGAGAGCAGCGGATCCTTGATGGGCGCGTCGCCGGCATAGGCCTTGGCGGATTCCTCGACCCACCCCTCGTAGCTCACGATGCTGTTGTCGACGCCCTCGTTGGTGAAATAGGTGTCGCCGGTCTTGGAAAGGTCGCTCCAGGGCGAACCCAGGAGCAGGACCCTGGGCAGGTGCACGCCCTCGAGCTTGCAGCGCATCATCAGCGCAAGGGCAAGGTTGCCGCCGGCGGAGCTGCCGAAAACGCCCACCTTGTCGGAAGAGCGTGTCTGCAAAAGCTGTTTGTAGACGGCCATGGCGTCGTCGAGAGCCGCGGGATAGGGATGCTCGGGAGCCAGGCGGTAGTCCACGGATATGCACTTGATGCCGGCGTAATGGGCCATGTAGACTGCCTCGCCCACACCCCAGAGACCGCCGAACAGGGTGAAGCCGCCGCCGTGCAGATGCATGAGAATCTTGTCCTTGTAGTCGGGAAGAATTTCCCTGGGCGTCACCATGTAGACCTTCACGCCGGCCATCTCGAGGGGATTGATTTCCACCTTGAAGCGCTCGGCGAGCTCACGAACCAGCTGCTCGATCTGCGGCCTTGCCTCCTCCTCGAACGTCCTCATTTCCACGAGGGTCTTTGGACGGGAGTCGAAGTTGTCGAGATGGTTCTTCTGGATGGCTTCCTTGAGCTGGACGCTCACGGTTGCTGGCGGCGTGGTCACGCGCAGCTCAACGGCCCTGGCGTCCCCAGGCACGAGAACGGGACCTGAAAGCAGGCCCAAACACAGGAGCAGCGCTCCTTTCCCAAGTGTGTCGTGTATCTTCATTTTGCTTGATTCCTGTACGTTGCCCCGAACGCCCCTCTCGAGGCAGCACGGACATGCGCCCGCATCGGGGAGGCCCCCTTGAAGCCTGTTGCAAAATCCTGTCCTCGCTCAAGGCCGTTTTTTGGGGCCGACGCGAGGATTTGGCATGCTCGCGCTTGATGGGCTATAAAGTCCGAAGCCGCGGGGGCAAGTCGCGCGAGTCTCGAGCGTGGGCCATTCCCGCAATTTCAGGGAGCTTGAAGCCGACGTCATGGCCAACGCGCCGAACATACTCCAATCTATAGCCGAACGGCGCATTGTCGAGGCCCAGAGCGAGGGATTTTTCGACAATCTTCCCGGAAAGGGACGTCCTCTCGAACTCGAGATATCCGTTCAGAGGGTGGCCGGAGCCAGCTCCAGTTTTGGTTCTTGCAAGACTTTTACGGGATTCCTGATTTCGGGATTTGGGAGGGTGCAGTCAGCGGGTGAAGAAGACACGCTTTTGTCAGTCCTGCCCTTATGCATCCGTCGTCACTTGGTCATGCCGGCAAAGCCTGCTATTGTTCGGGCATGGACTGAACGTATCACCTGCTTTTAGGAAGAACGAGAGACAGTGTGAGCCTCCCCGGGGAGAAACGTCTGTACGCTGTCCTGCACATGGTCGCATGTCCCCCACCAGAAATTCTCGGAGAGTGCACCCCCTGCCCGAAGCATGCAATCTGCATACGCACTGCGCACTATCTGGCTCTGAGGCTGTTCCCTCCTGAATCCCCGGCCAAATTTGTAAGTTACATGCTGGGCGATAAGGTGGGCGATCCAGGGATGTGAGCTAC
>CAZWOT010000263.1:0-3329 GCA_964635595.1 uncultured Desulfovibrio sp. | reverse complement strand
GCAGGAGGATTGGCAGGAGGATTGGCAGGAGGATGATCGGCAAAAAGCAGGATCAGCAGGAGGCCTGGTCCGTCTGTTTGCAAGATCAGGCCAGAAGGCGCAGGACGCGGGCGGGGCGTCCGGCCGCAAGGGCGTTGTCGGGCAGATCCCTGGTCACCACGCTGCCCGCGGCAACGACGCAGTTCTTCCCGATGGAAACGCCAGGGCACACCACGGCTCCGGCCCCAAACCAGCAGTTGCGGCCTATGGTGACGGGCAGGGCGTGTTCCACGGTCTCGCGCCTTGTCAGATGGTCCATGGGGTGGACGGGCGTGTATATCTGGCAGCCGGGTCCGAAGAGGCAGCGATCGCCGATGGTGACAAGGCCGGAGTCCAGGATGGTGCAGCCGGAGTTGAAGAAGACGCCCTCGCCGAGCTTGAGGCCATGGCCGTGGTCGCAGCGAAAGGGCGGCACGAGCCCGAAGCGTTTTGGCAGATCCGGGATGAGCTCTTCGAGCACCTCGCGCAAGCTCGGCCCCGGCTCCATGGCGTCCATGGACGCGCACAATTGCCGTGCCTTCCTGTTGCTTGCGAGGATTTCCTGGTCGGAAAAGTCGTAGACAAGGCCAAGGCGCATCTTCTGGAATTCGGTCGGATCGCAGGAGCTGCCGGGGCCCCCGGCACCCTTTGGTGCGGCCTTGTGCGTGTCCTTTGGCGCGGTTTGGCCGGCGCCATTGTCGAAGCGGCGCTTGACCGTTGCCGGGTGGCCGGCCGCAAGGCAGTCCGAGGGAATGTCCTCCGTCACCACCGAGCCTGCGCCGATGATGGTGCGATCGCCGATCTGGACGCCGGGACACACCGTCACCGAGCCCCCGAGCCAGCAGTCGTCGCCGATGACGATGGACGCGTTTTCCGCGCTTTTGTCCGGGGCCAGGGAGTCTTCGCTGGCGTTTCTTGTAGCCATGCTTTCGGCAAAGAGCTTGCAGTTGGGGCCAAGAAGGGTGTGGTGCCCGAGACGGATCTCGCCGTGGTCGCGGAAGATGCCGCCGTAGTTGGCAAAGCTCGTCTCCCCGAAATGGACATGGCGGCCTGCAAGGGCCTGGATGGGGCCGCAGAAGGTCGCGCCCCTGGCCATGTCCGGAAAGATTTTTCGTTGCAGCCGCTCTTCCTCGTCGGTCATGGGCGTTGCGGCGTTGAGGGCGGCCAGGGCATCTATTGTTTTGCCTGATGCCGCGGGCCAGGGGATCTCTCGGCAGGCCTCGTCCTGCCCGTCGATGCTGCCCGTCACCCGTGCAGGACAGCCCGAGACAAGGGAGTTTGCGGGAATGTCCTTCGTCACCACGCTTCCTGCCTCGATGCGGCAGTTGTCGCCGATGGCGATGCCTGGGCAGATGATGACGCCGGCACCGATGCGGCAGTTTCTGCCTATGCGGACGGGAAAGGCGTACTGGGCCGGCTGCAGGCGCAGGCTCGCATCCAGGGGATGGTGCGGGGTGACGATGAGGCAGCCAGGGCCAATCTGGGTGCCGTCGCCGATCTTCACCATGCCCATGTCGAGGATGACGCAGTTCTGGCCAATCAGGCAGCGTTGGCCCAGGCGGATGTGGATGCCCATGTCGCAGTGGAAGGGCGGCTCGATGATGCTGCTTTCGGGAAGGTTCGGGATGAGCTCATCGAAAAGCCTGCGCTTTTCCTCGATGCCACGGCTCGAGCGAAGCGCAGCGCACAGGCGCCTTGCCTTCTGGAGAGGCACCTGGATTTCCTCTGCGGC
Source organism: uncultured Desulfovibrio sp. (assembly GCA_964635595.1). Taxonomy (GTDB): domain Bacteria; phylum Desulfobacterota; class Desulfovibrionia; order Desulfovibrionales; family Desulfovibrionaceae; genus Desulfovibrio. Next base: position 1,579 of record CAZWOT010000263.1, on the reverse strand, counting down.
CGCGTTGTAGAGAAGGCCTGCGTGCAGGCGCTCGAAATGGGTCAGACGACTGGACATGAAGGTCCCTTTTCCCGCCTGGGCGGGCCGTTTTTGCATGGGGTGTCGGGGGCTCTTTGGGCAGGGCCAAGGACAGGGGTGTCCTTTGGCGGAAAAGCACTCCGTTCGCCAAAGTCCCGGGCACTTCCCGCAGAGCGCATGCCTCCCGGGAGTGCCGTTCCTCGATATGCCGCGCCTACTGCGCATTTTGCATGGGGTCGACTATCTTCACCTGCTTCAGGTAGGAGACAAGCTTGTTGTACTGGCCCATGAGGGAGACATGCAGGTACTGGTTTCTCTGGCAGGCAATGTACTGCATGATGGGAATGCCGCGCACCGTGGCCGTGAACACGTAGGTCTCGTCCTCGCCCGTGCGGTTCTGGGCATTGCCGCCGGCCTGTTCCTGCAGAAGGCTCTCCATGGCGCGGAAGTCCTCGCTTCCGAGCTGGGAGGCCACGGCCTCGGCAAACTGCCGGCAGGACTTGTCGGTGACGCCGGAGAGGATCTGCATGGCGCCGTCCCTTTCCACCGTGGAGACGCGCACGCCGTCCTCGATTTCCTCCACCGGCAGAACGCTCGGCACGGCCACCGTGAAACGGCAGGCCGAATTGCCGTACTGGCGCACCGTGGTCACGGGAATGGCGGGCTCGCCGCGGCGATGGAGCAGATCCTGGCCCGAGTTGATGCCAAGCCTGCCGTCGCCCAGAAGCTGCCACAGAACCCGGCAGCTCTGATTGCCCTCGAGGGTGAAGACAAGCTCCGGACCCGATTCGGCCACGCTTCCGCGCAGGTTGTTGCCGGTTCCCTGCAGGGAAAAGCGGTCCTGGGCGATGTCCAGCACGCGGGTGGGCTCGAAGGAAGATATCCATTCGCCCTGGAGCTCGTGGTTGGGGGCGACGAGAGGCGTGCTGCTCCCGGCCTCGCGGCAGGTCCAGGGAAAGGCGAGATCATGGGCCCCTGCGCCGTCCGGCGGACAGAAGGGCGCAAGGCCAAGAATCAGGGCAGGCAGCAAAAGGGCGCGAAAACGGGCTTTGAGACTCAAGACGTCCGGCTCCTCGAAAACGCGTTGCGGGCGGGAAACGGGGCGAACTTCAGACAAGGCGCAAACCGTGGTTTGCGCCCGGGGGCGTTCGGCACCTTGCAACTACTCTTCCCCTCATGCCGGGTCAAGCCCCGGCAGGCGACCTTTTCGTGACGAAATTCGCGGGGTTGCGTTTCAAGGCAGGCGGATGTGGGCAAGTTGTTCGGGCAAGGGGAGGCGAGGACTTGCGCGGCATCGGTCATCCGATTGGTCTCCCTCATTCCACGAAATTTTTGAAAGGAAACCCAGAATCCAGATGCAACGGCAGAGGCGATGACACGTCGCGTCGCCTGTCCTCTCCCTCCTCGGGGCCCCCTAGGGGGGAGGGATAGTGGGTCATATCATTCCGCAAAGGTCGTTCTCTTTGTCCCGCGCTTGATACCCTTGCCGGCTAGAATTAAGAGGACACCTCAAAACTAAAGTCAATAATTTCAAGATGTTAGGAGAAATTTATTTATAAAT
>CAZWOT010000262.1:0-3362 GCA_964635595.1 uncultured Desulfovibrio sp. | reverse complement strand
GTCTCGTTCATGATGGGCTCGGAGAGCGGCGTCATGGGCAAAAGCTTCATCTCCTGGCTCATGCCGAAGTAGACGGGCTCGGGGCGAACGAGAAGGAGCACAAGGCACAGCACCAGCAGGGCCATGTTGGCGATGGCCAGACAAAAGGCCGTCTTCTGGGCGTTTCGCAAGGAAGACCTGAGCGTGAACAGGCTCTCGAAGGTCGCCTCGGCACCCCATCGAGGATAGACGGTCGCCTCTTCCCGCTCTTCCCCGGCCTTCCCGGGCGCATCTTCTGCCGCCAGCTTTTGCACCTCGCGCACGCTGCCCTGCCCCCTGTCCCTTTTGAAAATCCTGCCAAAGACCATGGCATCTCCCTGACGCGGTCATGAAGTGCCCCTGGCATGAGGGTGCGCATGCAGCGTCTTCATGCCGGGACCAAACCTTTTCGACCGCACTTTTGCCCACGCTCGTCCTTGTCCAAACGGCCCCGCTGCCCTTTTTGCCAGGCCTTCGGGCCCCTCGCCGGGTCCTTGGCCCGGCAACCCCCGGGCCAGGCACGATTCCTGCTCCCTTGCCGTCGCAAAAGCCGGGTCCGGTGCCGGCAAACGGACCGGTACAAACGGCCAAAGGCTCATGTCCTGTACCAGGGGGAAAAGTTTCCGGACGCATTGAAAGCACCCAAGCTTCTTCGGCGCACGTGCGTGTCGAAACGCGAGATCAGGTTGTCGGCAGTCTTCACCCACTCCTCGGCCCAGCGCCCCAGGGTTTCCTTGTCCTGGTGGTGGAACATGTGGGGCGCCATGGGGTCGTTTTGCCAGTCGAAGAGGTAGCGCAGGCCGACAAGGTGGTCTGCGACGATGCCGCGCTCCTTGCGGGAGGCCTTGCGGACAAAGGCCCCGAAGGCCTTGCCGAAGCCCTGCGGATTCCGCTTCATGAGGTCCGCCAGGCCCTCCACCTCGAGGTCCTCGTCGCGCAGCGCCAGGTTGTCGAGGTGGCCTGCGAAGAACTCGAGGCGCTCGCGCAGCTCGAGCTTGAGCCTGTCGCCGCTCGTGACGGCGTCGCCCGAGGTCATGATGCCCCTTTTGAAGAGCTTCTTGCAGCCGAGCTCGCAAAAGGCCCGCAGGTGCGTATAGATGGTGAGAAAGCCCTGCGGGATGTTCGGAGCCCAGACAAGGCGCCCGGGAAACATCCGGTTCGCGAGCATGAGGTCGAAGTGCAGGATTCCATGGCAGAAGGGACAGACCACCACGATGTTGCCGGACTCGTTGTTGGTGGGGTCCTCGTCCTCGTGGTGGAGCTGCAGGCCCCCGCAGACGTCGGCCTCGGTCGTGTCCGTCTGGCAGCCGCAGATCTCGCAGGTGAACCAGGCCCTGCTCACGCGGTAGAAGCGCATGTCCTTTACCTGGGCGGGCATGTCGCTGTCGAAGGCGGTGCTCTTCCAAAGCGCGTGCCGGATCACGAAGGAGATGGTGACGTCGGTCATGGGCCCTCCTGCCCCTTTCCTGCTTCTGCCCTATGGCCATTTCCCCCTGGCCTCGAGGGCCTGGGTGCGGCCTCTTTCCCCGCTGCTGCCGGCAAGGGGAAAGGCCGCGGCCTTTTCCCCCTGCCGGCATGGTTTTCGTAGAACGCCCCTAGAGGCCGATTTCGCTCAGCTCCGGCGTGCCCGTGCCGAGGGTGCCGGACCCCATCTGGGCGATGGTGGCGGCTCCCAGAAGGCCGCAGCCTATGAGGATGGCGATGATGGCGCCGCCCTTGGGAGCGCCCGGCTGCTGGGACTTGGCCCAGAGCTGCCAGAGGCCAAGGCCCACGAGAAAGAAGCCGCCCAGGGCAAAGCCCGCCTGCAGGAGCGGACCAAAGCGCGTGAGCTCGTCCTTCACGTTGTCGGCCATGTCCCCGAAGCTCGAGGCGGCCCAGGCCCTAGGCACGACGGACAGGGCGAAGAAGAGCGCAAAAAGCGCGCCGGCCGCACGAGAGCGAGCATGGCCCGCGGCCCTGCCAAGGCATGTGGGGGGAGCGGCCACGCTGCGGGCTGCGGCCGCAAGGGCGGCCTGCATGCCCGCGCAGACGCGGCTGCGTGTTTCGTGGTTCGGTTTGCCGTGCATCTGTTTGCCGTGCATCTTGTGGTTCAGTTTACGGTGCATCTTGTTTTCTTCCCGAAGAAGCCGAAGCGCGTGATCGGTTGTTTGCTTGAGTGCCATCCCTGGACCCATCTCTGGACCCATCTCTGGACCCATCTCTGAAGCCGTTCTTGAAGCCATCGTTGGGAAACCCATCCCCGGAGAACGCTTCTCCGAGACCCGTTCCTTGAGAACCCGTCCTTCGAGAGCCCGTTCTTATGAGAGCCTGTCCTTGAAACACCTTGCGGGCCCATCCATGAAAAGGCCTTTGGGGCCCGTGATGAAAAGGCCCCTTGTGCCCTCCCTGGAAAGGCTCCTTTGTCCCTTCCTGAAACGCCTTTTGCACCCTCCATGAAACGGCCTTTGGCGAAGGCCCCGGCATGGCCGTCAGCCGCCCAGAAGCGTGCGTATGGTTTCGTCCAGGGTGCCGCCCACGGTGCTGCCGAGGACGAGCATGAAGGTGCGGATGTTGAAGCAGAGAACGCCGCCCAGAATGTGGGTTGCCGCGGGCCAGAAGTTGCGGCCGCCAAAGGCGGCCTCCTTCAGCATGACCAGGCCCTTCACGATCTGGTAGGCGCCCACGAGCATGACCACGATGACGGCAAGCTCCACCATGGCCTCGAGGCCGCCCGCGCTGCCGACCGAGACGGAAGAGAGGCCGGACGGCGCGGACTCGGCAAAGACCGACATGGTGAGGGCGTCCAGAACGCTCGTGAAGGAGACGAGCATGCCGCCGACAAGCAGGGCCGCAAGATGCGGCATGACCGGACGGCGCTCGTCCGGCGCGCGCCTGAGGCCGAACAGGGCAAAGCCCAGCATGCAGAAGCCCGCAAGCACGCTTGTCACCCGGATGAGCGGATAGAAGGGCTCGAGGCTCTCCGCCAGATTCTCGCAGGCCTCGAGCAGATCGCTTGCCATGGGCTATTTCCCGTCGAACTTCTGCTCGAGCACGGTTTCCCTGAAGAAGAGGACGCCCCTGTCCGTCCGAACCCGCCTTTTGGCAAAGTCGACCTCGAGGATTCTGAAGTCCTCGGTCCTGTCGCCCGCGCCCACGTTCCAGGGGCGTCCCTCCCGGTCCACCAGGATGGCGCGATCCTTCGCGAGTCCCCGCACCCGCCAGCCGTGCAGGGCCGCGGCGTTGGGGCCCATGGGAGGACGCCCATCTGCTTGCCTGCCGGCAAGCTTTGTCCCGGACCTGTCGGCCCTGTCGGTGGTTTTCGAGGCGGTTTTCGAGGCGGTCTTCGAGGCGGTCTTCGATCCGGT
>CAZWOT010000261.1:0-3386 GCA_964635595.1 uncultured Desulfovibrio sp. | reverse complement strand
CTTCGACCACGGCTCGAAGGAAGTGGACGTGGACTACCTCGAAGTCCTCCGCTAGGGGCCTCTCGAGACAGGACGACTTCATTGCGGGCGGCCGGGGTGCCGCCCTTTTAGTCCCCCCGGCATGGGCGCCATGCCCCTGGGGACAAGGGCTCTTCGACAAGACCTGGAAAAGCAGGAGGAGAGCAGACGGATGACGCGCGCCAAGGCCATACGGGCCCTCCTCGTGGAGGACAACCCCGACATCACGGCCAATCTCTACGCCTATCTGGAGCCTCTGGGCTACCAGCTCGACTGCGCGGGGAACGGCCTTGCGGGCCTCAAGCTCGCCGTCGAGAACGTCTACGACGTCGTGGTGCTCGACATCATGCTGCCGGGCATGGACGGACTTGCCGTGTGCAGGACCTTGCGGGAGAAGCACGCGAACCCCGTGCCCATCCTCATGCTCACGGCCCGCGACACGGTGGCCGACCGGGTGACGGGACTCGACGTCGGCGCCGACGACTACCTCGTGAAGCCCTTTTCCATGAAGGAGCTCGACGCGCGGCTCAGGGCCCTTGTGCGGCGTGCAAGCGGCCGTCAGGTGCAGAGCGTCCTTGTCTGGGAAGACGTGGAGCTCGATCCCGCCACCCATCAGGCAAGGCGCAGCGGCATCCCCCTGCGTCTCGGACCCACGGCCTTTGCCATCCTGGAGGAGCTTTTGCGGGCGGCGCCCAGGGTCGTTGCGAGAGCCGAGCTCGAGCAGGCGCTCTGGGGCGACAGCCCGCCGGACAGCGACGCCCTGCGCACCCACATTCATGAGCTGCGCAGAAAGCTCGACAAGCCCTTCGCGACGGCGCTCTTGAAGACCGTGCCCCACGTGGGCTTCGTGCTGGTGAAAGGCGATGAGACCGCTTGAGGGAGCCTGGAAAGCCCTGAAGGGGCTGGCCCGAAAACCTGGCCAGGCCTTCCGGGACAGGAAGATGCCAGGATCAGGCATTTTCCGAGGCCTTTTCCCGCGGCTTCGGGCAATCCCCGGCCTCTTCTCCCGCAGGACCCTCGCCCGCTACTCGCTTCGCACAAGGCTCGCCTTGAGCCTTGCCGGGCTCTCGCTCGCGAGCTTCCTCATTCTTGGGCTCTGCGGGCTTGTTCTCTACGAAATCACCATCAGCCACATCGTGCGCTGGCACATGGACCCCATCTTGCGCAACCTTGTGGCCGAGAGCAAAAAGGGCGAGGGGGCGCAGGGACTTGGCGAGCTTGCCGCCTCCCTCAACGTCTGGTTCTACAAGGACGCGGACATTCCGCACGAATACCGCCCGGACCGGGGCGAGCGCGAGCTCATCCGCATCGAGCGCGACTCCTACGCCTACGTGGGCCTCGACCACGACAACCACGCCTACGCCGTGGTGGGCAAGGTGAAGGATCTCGACGACATCGAGGAGGCCATGCTTGCTGCGGCGCTCGTGTGCGGCGCCGTGTGCCTGTGCTTTGCGCTCTTCCTCTCCTGGTGGCTCATGCGCAGGCTGGTGACGCCGCTCGTGGATCTGGCCCGCAGCGTGCGGGCGCAAAGGCCTCTCGAGGAAACGGGCCTGTGCGAGCGCGAGGACGAGCTTGGCGAGCTCGCGAGGGCCTTTCAGGCACGCGAGCAGTCCCTGAGGCGCTTTCTTGTGCGCGAGCAGCTCTTCACGGGTGACGTGAGCCACGAGCTTCGAACCCCGCTCACCATCCTGCAGGGCGCGGCCGAGCTTCTGGAGAGCCGGGTGCCGGAATCCTCGCGCCCGGTGCTCGAGCGCATGGAGCGCACCATCGAGGGCATGACCTCCACCGTCTCCACCATGCTCCTGCTCGCACGAACGCCCGAACAGCTGGAGATGCGGGCCTTCGACATGACGGCGCTTGCCCGCAGGGAAGAGGACTACGTGGAGCAGCTTCTGAAAGGCAGGGACATCGCCTACTCCCAAAGCCTCCCGGACACGCTCATGCTCGAGGGAAACCCGGATCTGGCAACGCTCGTCCTGCACAACATCCTCGACAACGCCTGCCGCTACACCTCCGAGGGCTCCATATCCCTTGTCCTCGACGGGAAGGGCTTTGTCGTGCGCGACACGGCGCCGCCCATCGACGAGGAGGTGCGCCGGCGCATGTTCGAGCGCGGCATACGCGGGGCAACCGGGGCTCCGGGCTCGGGCCTTGGGCTCTCCCTCGTGCAGCGCGGCTGCGAGCGCCTTGGCTGGACGGTCTCCCATGCCGTGTGGGAGAGGGGAAACGAGTTCACGGTCTTGTTTGCCAGGGACGAGAAGGCACAAGCGCAGGAATCGTCGCGGATCTGAGGGACTGAAGGCCCCTGTCCCTTTCCGCGAAGCTCTTGAAGGAGGCTTGTCCCGGCTGGTGCCTCTTCCCGTTTGCGCCTCACCCAAGAGGACTTGCTGCGGCAGCCCGGCATTCGCTCCCGTCAAAGGCGATCCCCCAGCACGTGCAGAGGCTTTCCCGCGGCAGGTCCCGCGCATGCGCAAGGGCCTTTGCAAGGGCGCGGTCTGCCGTCTCCTCCAGGGAACCATAAGGACTTGCTATGAAACAACATAATGCTTTGCCAGGGCAAAATTGGCTATTGAGGCCAGTTTAAGCAAGTAAAGGCATTATGTTAATTCCTCGCGGTTCCTAAGCCTCCGAACAGGCCACCAGTGCCGTCCCTTGGCCGACGCGAACCAAGAGACACTCGCGGCCGAAATCGGAGAGCGGGAAGGGGATGCGTGCGCCCATGGCCCGAAAGAGCCCCCAAAGCCAGCAGCGCCAATAATCCTCCTCGTGGTCGCGGAAAGTGTTCTCCGCCCAAAGGAGCCTGTGCAGCGCACGCTCGAAGCCTGAAGCGTCTCCAAGCGAAAAGGCCCTGGACAGGGGCTCCATGTCCGCGCCTGCAAAGCGCACAGTCATGCACCTCTCTATCTGGCCCATGAGGGCGCGCCGCACGCTTTCGTTGGGGACAACAAGGACCATGCCGCCATATTCGTCGTCCGACAGACCGTGTCTTTCCAGATACGGGCGGCCGGCCCGTGCAAGAAAGCCCGCATGGACAAGGTGCGTCCACGTGCTGTCCGCAGATTCGCAAGGCCGCAGCCGTTCGATGAATTCCTCCACATAGGCCCGCACGTGCCCTCCCAGGACAAGGTCGATGGCGTCGTCCAGCATGTCCGGCGCAATGCCCTCGCCGAAAATGCCGAACAGCTGGCGGGACAGGTTCGTCGAAAACCCTGCGGTCAGGGAGGATGGCTCTTCGGCCTCCTTTTTCCCGCCGCAAACGAAATCTTCAAGAAAGCTCATCACCCCAAGGGGCCAGTACGCTTCCCCGGCAAGATAGAGCGGTTTTACATTGAAATTTAGTACGTCAGGAGACATAACCGGCCTCACGG
>CAZWOT010000260.1:0-3399 GCA_964635595.1 uncultured Desulfovibrio sp. | reverse complement strand
TCTTGAAAAACGATTGGGGGAGCTGACAGGGCAGGACGGCATGTTCGGATCGGTCGCCAGTCTCCTCGATGATAGTCCAGCTCGACAGCCTGTCAAGCGGCCCTGGGCGCAGATTTGCGCGTTCCAGGCACAGTTTTTCGACCTGGCTGATCGCGATTCCAGGACGTTGAATCAAAAGACGACGAAAAAAGCATCAAGCGGGAACAAAAAGGGGACAAAATGCGGACAAAAGGGAAACGGACGAGGCAGAGGAAAAAGGGGCTTTCCGGCTTCTCCCCGGGCCGCCCTTGTGCGTTCCTTGTGCGCATGTCTCCTGCGCCCTGTTGCGCTCCATTGCGCCCGGCATGGGCCCAAAGTGCGAACCATCTTCAGGCTGCGCCAATGCCCGTGCTCCTTTTCCCCGTCCTTTTCCGAACGCGGCTGTCAGCGGCCCCGCCCGCACCTCGGGCATGCGGCCAAGCACACGGTCAAGCACGCGGGCAATCGCACGATCAGGCACAAAATTGATCGCACCCGCGATCAGGTCTTGACTGCACGGCGGCAAAAACGTACATTCCATTATTGCCGTGGGCCATTAGCTCAATTGGTAGAGCAGTTGACTCTTAATCAATTGGTTTGGAGTTCGAGTCTCCGATGGCCCACCACAAATTTTCCGGCCCCAGGCCCCAATATTTGGGCGTGGGGCCTTTCCTTTTTGCCCTGGCCCGCGTTTTGAAGAGCCTGCACGCAAAGAAGGACATGGCTTCGCGCAAGTGCTTGTTTCATGGCCGTTTTTTGGTTCGGGGTGACAGATTTTCCCAAATCCCGTACAATGAGGACCGGGAGCCTTTTGTTCGTCCATGAGGGCATGCCCCCTGATCCTTTGCGCCCACATCGGAGACCCGGCCCGCACACAGGCTCGCACATGCCCCTCTCGCGGGTCCCCGAAGAAAGAGAGCCTTGCCAGGCCCTTTCCCCACATTCATCGGAAAGCAACATGCTCAAATACACCAAGGCGACCCGGGCAGGACTGCTTGCCCTTTTTGCCTGCCTCTTCCTCCAGCTGGCCCTTGCGGCCCAGGTTCTTGCCGCGGCCAACGTGCAGACACGCTTCGACTTTGCCAGGGAGGACAACGGCGGGATAGTGGCCGCCCTGACCCTGTCCATACCCGCGGGCTCCCATGCCTACGCCAACGATCCCGGCGACGTGGGAAGGCCCGCAAGCCTCTCGCTCGTCCTTGAGGGCGAGACGGCCCCCCTGCCCGTCTACTATCCGAAAGGCGCCATCCAGCGCGACACCTTCGACAAGAACGCCACCATCAATGTCTACGAGGGCGAGGAAACGCTCTTCGTGGCCGTGCCGGGCACAGGGTCCGGCAAGGACTTTTCCGCGGACCTGAGCCTGCTTCTCTGCTCCTCCACCAACTGCACGCCGCTGGACGTGACCCTCACGGGACGCGTGCCCGCGGATCCCGGCCCCCTGGACAGGGCCCCCTGGAAGGAGAAGTGGACACGGCTTGCGGCCGAGGTCGCCCCGGTGACGCCCGAGGGTGCGGGCGGCATGCCCATGTTCTCCATGGCCGGGGACGCCGGCCCCGTCGATCTGTCAAGTCTCCCCCAGGCCATGGACGCGGACGATGGGACGGGCGAAGCACCGGGCGGGGGAGCGGACGGCCAGGAGGCGGGCGCCGTGGAGGGCGCCCCTGCACAGGCGGCCGACAGGACCGCACAGGGCGGTGTCGGCGGTGCCGCAGCCGGGCGCCTGCCGGCCCCGGAGGGCTTCGACTTCGAGATACGCCCCGTGTTCGCGGACACGAGCGTCGAGATCTACGGCCTTGGCAAGGCGCTCCTTCTGGGCATCCTGGCGGGCCTTCTTCTGAACGCCATGCCCTGCGTGCTTCCCGTTCTCACCTTCAAGGTGACGGGCCTTCTCATGGCCAATGCCCACGGCAAGGAGAGCCTCAAGCGCTTCCGCGAGCACAACATCTTCTTTGCCGCCGGCGTGCTCACCCTCTTCACCTGCCTCGGCGTGGTCTTCGGGGCCATGGACATGATGTGGGGCCAGCTCTACCAGAGCCAGGAATTTCTCCTGGTCATGCTGGTGCTGGTCTTCTTGATGGGGCTTTCCATGCTGGGGGTCTTCACCCTGCCGGCCATGGACTTCAAGTCCCTCAACCGCGAGCGCAACCCCAAGCTCCAGGCCTATCTGACAGGCCTTGTCTCCACCTTTCTCGCCACCCCCTGCTCGGGCCCCCTGCTTGGCGGCGTGCTCGGCTGGGCCTTCACCCAGCCCCTGGTCATCCTTGTGGTCGTCTTCTGGGCCGTGGGCATCGGCATGGCCCTGCCCTACATCGTCCTGTGCCTCTTCCCGAACCTTGTCCGCATCCTGCCGAGACCCGGCGCCTGGATGGTCATGTTCGAGCACGTGCTCGGCTTCTTCCTCCTCGGCACGGCGCTCTACCTGCTCTCCATCCTGCCGGACGAAAAGCACGTGCCGGTTCTGGCGGCATTGCTCGTGACTGCGCTGGCGGCCTTTCTCTGGGGCCAGACCTGCCCCCTCTCGGCCCCGAAACTGCGCCGCAGGGTGGGCGGAGCGGCCTTTTTCGGCATCATCGTGCTCGCCTCTTTCTTTGCCCTGCGCATGGAGCGCACGCCCACGGCATGGGCCGAGTTCAGCCCGGTGCAGTTCACCGAGTACCTGGGCGAAAAGCCCATGGTGGTGGAATTCACGGCCGACTGGTGCCCCAACTGCAAGTTCGTGGAGGCCACGGTCTTCACCGAGGAGCGGCTCAAGAGCGTGCGCCGAAACTACGACGCCGAGTTCATCCGCGTGGACCTGACCGACGCCAACGCCTGGGGCACGAAGCTTCTGGAAATGCTCGGAAGCCGCAGCATTCCGCTCACGGCCCTCTTCCCTGCCGGCGACAAGGCCTCGAGCCCCACGGTCCTGCGCGATGTCTTCACCGGGGCAAGCTTCGACAAGGCCGCCCGCGAGACCTTCCTGGACTAGTCCAAGGCACGGCGTCTGCACGGCCGTCTGCACGGGCCTTTTAGCACGGCTTTCGCACGGGGACAGAGCAGGCGCAAGACGCACAAAAAGCATGAACAGGGGGGCGCCCTTCTCCATCCAGACGATGGCAAGGACGCCCCCCTTGGCATTGTATGGCCTTCCGGCCCTGGCTCCGGAAATGTCTGCCTGCCGCCCTGTCCAAGTCCGGCACAAGGCGCCAGTCAGGCCCCCCTGGGGCCCGGGAAAGGGGGCGGCAGGGGAACTTGCGAAAGGTTCCCCCAAACGCCCGCACTGGGCCTGCTAGAGCGGTTTCATCTTGAAGCTTAATGCTATCTCGGGTGGTGGTTCTGTGAGTCCGGGCATGTCCGTCTGACATATTGGATTTCAAGGTAAAACCGCTCTAGAGGATG
>CAZWOT010000259.1:0-3434 GCA_964635595.1 uncultured Desulfovibrio sp. | reverse complement strand
GTGTCTAGCTCTGTCAAACCTCGAATCGATGGAATTCCTGGGTCATGAGGCCGGACCTTGTCTCCCTCTTCAAGATCGACCCGCATCGCAGTCTGGAGGCATTCGATGCGCTCATGGGCGACTGGAGGACCTGATAGCGGCATCGACGCCTGGGAGAAGGCAGGCCTTCCGCTCGTGCGCGGGCGCAGGTTCAGCATGGAGCGCCAGGTGCGCATGGCCGTGGTGCTCGAGAAAATGCCCTGGAACCGCAAGAAGGCCTGAACCAGGCAAAAGGGGGGCCCTGGCCGGCTATCGGGAGAACACCTCGGCCCCGGGGCAATTCGGACAGCGAAAACAGGGCCCAGATATCCGACAAAAGGGTGCAATTTCGAGACCTTCGGGATTGCTCTCCCCTTTTGCCTTTTGCGGGCGGGCATGCTATTTCGATGGTTCCGCCGGGATTGGACCCGAAACTGCCAGGCTTTCGTGCACCTGCGCGCAGTTCCTGTTTCCCCATCGCAAGAGACACGGATACCCACACGGATACCCACACGGATACCCACACGGATACCCACACGGATACCCACAAGGATACGCCATGTTTGTACGCATACAGGCTCTCGTCATCCTTCTTCTTGTCGCCCTGGCCTCGCCGGCCATGGCCGAGGGCCCCCTGGACGTCATGAGCGCCAGCGATCTGCAAAAGCTCGTGCAGACCAACAAGGGCAAGCCCGTGGTGGTCAACTTCTTCGCCACCTGGTGCCCGCCCTGCCGCGCTGAAATCCCCGAGCTTGTCGAGCTCCACGACAAGTACAAGGATCAGGTGGTCATCATCGGCCTTTCCGTCGACAGCGCCAACACCCAGTCCAAGATTCTTCCCTTCGCCGCCGAGATGCAGATCAACTACCCCATCTACAGCGCCGGCAACGACCTCGTGCAGGCCTTCGGGGTGCGCTCCATCCCCTACAACGTTGGCTACGGCAAGGACGGCAAGGTGGCCTGGGCCTTTTCCGGCTTCGACGGCGGCGGCTTCGACGAGCTCATCACCCAGCTTCTGAAGTAGGGGCTCCATTCCCGGAAAAGGACGCACCTTACAGGACGCATATTCAGGACATATTTTTCCCGACACGACATTCCCCGGAGGAGAGCTGGTCTTGCCCGATCCGCTCTTCTTTCTCTTTTTGGCAGGGCCTCTCCCTGCCTTGTCACCCATGAAGGCCCTGCGCCTTTTCGCGCAGGGCCCAAAATCCGGAACCCGACGAGATGGACAGGATGTACGAGATTCGCAAGGCGAAAATCGCCGATGTGAAGCCGATTCACGGGCTGCTCATGCTGGCGGCCATGAAGGGGCAGCTTCTGCCCCGCGCGCTCACCTATCTCTACGGGCACATACGAAACTTCTTCGTGGCCTGCGACCTCGAGACCGGCGAACTGCTCGGCTGCTCGGCGCTCGCTCCCGTCTGGGAGGATCTGGCCGAGGTCTGCTCGCTCGTGGTGCGCGAGGACATGCGCGGCAAGGGCCTCGGACGCGAGCTCGTGGAAACCTGTATCCACGACAGCGAGGCCCTGGGGCTCTCCAAGGTCTTCGCCCTGACCTACCAGGATCAGTTCTTCCACCGTCTTGGCTTCGAGACTGTGGAAAAGGACGTGCTTCCGCAGAAGATCTGGGCCGACTGCGTGAACTGCCCGAAGTACCCGGACTGCGACGAGTTTGCCGTGCTCTACGACCTCGCGGTCAAGAAGGGCGTAGCCGCATGTGCTCCAGACGAGGCACAGGAAAAGGTTCCCGCCGCCGTCCACTAGGCCTGTTTCGGAGGGGAAGCCGGTGAAGATCGAGAAAGTGCGTCCGCTTTTCACGCAGGACGAGATAGAGGCCCGCATTGTCGAGCTGGCCGAAAGGCTCAACGCCATCTATCGGGAAGAGCCCCTCGTGGTCGTGTGCGTCCTGAAAGGCGCCGTGCTCTTCTATGCCGACCTCATCCGCCTCATCAACAATTCCAACATCATCCTCGATTTCGTGCGCCTCTCGAGCTACCGGGACTCCATGGACCCGGGTGCCATCGCCTTCACCCGCGACCTCGACACGGACATAGCCGGCAAGCACGTGCTCGTCGTCGAGGACGTGGTGGACAGCGGGCACACCATGGCCTTCCTCTTCGAGACCCTGCGCGCCCGCAATCCCAAAAGCCTGCGGCTCGCCACCCTCGTGGACAAGAAGTCCCGCAGGGCGGCCGAGGTCCAGGTCGACTTTGCCTGTTTCGAGCTTGACCAGGGATTCATCGTGGGCTACGGCCTCGACTATGCCGAGCGCTACCGGGCCCTGCCCGACATCTGCGTGGTCGAGCAGGCAAGCCTGGACGGGGCCGAGTAGTCCTGGCCAGGCCTTGCGGCCTGCAGCGCCAGCCCCGGGATCAGCTTTTCCCGATTCGCAACCGCCACCCCACTTCGCCATGCTCCATCTGGAGAACTGGAGACACCATATGCAGGTTCAATGTCCAAGCTGTCGCGCCCGCTTCATCCTGCCCGAGGGGGTCAAGGAAGGAGCGCTCCTGCGCTGCTCCAAATGCAAGGAAGTCTTTCCCCTGACCGCCCCCGCGCCCGCTGCCGCCGCCCAGGCGTCCATGCCCAAGGAGGACCCGTTGCCGAAGCTCGAGGCGCAAAAGAAGAAGAGGGGCGGCATGCTGTGGCTGATCCTTGTCCTTCTGCTGGCAGCAGGCTTTTTCGTGGCTTACCAGACCATGCCCGAGTTCAGGGACCAGGTCGAGTCCATAAAGCAGCAGATCATCGAGAAGAACGCGGGCCAGGACAAGGGAGCTTCCTCGAAGTCGGAGAAGTCCTCCGAGGACGTCCTGGTCCTGCAGGACATCACCCAGTACTTCCTCGACAACAACAAGCTGGGCAAGCTCCTCGTCATCGAGGGCTACGTCGTCAACATGGACGATCGCCCCTACAAGAACATCTATGTGGAAGGGGCCGTCATCAAGGACGGCAAGAACTTCGCCACCCGCCTGCAGAAGGCCGGTGTCAAGCTCGCGAAAACGCAGCTCGCGGTCATGACCGAAGCGGAAATCAACGCCGCCCTCTCGGACGAGAAGGAAATCGTGGTCACCAACGGCCACGTGCCCCCGCAGGGCCGCGTGCCCTTCACCATGGTGTACCCGGTCAACAACGTGAACGTGGACGAGTACGCCGTGAAGGTGGGCTCCTCGGAGCCCGTGGTGCCCGCGGATCTGAAGGCCGGGTCGGACAAGGGCCAGACAGAAGGACAGCCCGACGAGGGCAAGGCGGAGGGCGTCGAAGCGGCTCCTGCTCCGGGCGACGACCTGCCCATTCCGCCCGTCGTCCCCGAGGAGCCGCTGCCCGAAAAGAACGCTCCCGAAGCAGCGCCCGAGGCCGAGGCGGCAGGGTAGGACACCACATTCGGCAAGCTGCATTCGGCAAGCTGCATTCGGCAA